>DAOLBY010000074.1:0-11102 GCA_035324325.1 Paracoccaceae bacterium
CCCGATTTCGAACGAGGGGCGAAGCCTGTTCCAGTTCCTGACCGGGCGCGGCCGCATTGGCCGCCGCTTCGCGCCCCGCTTCTGGGAGACGGAATCGAGCCTCGGGCGGGAACGGACGCTGCTGATGGTGGTCTGCAAGAAGTGGCATGTCGCCAAGCGTCTGGTGGAACGCGTGCGGGCCGAGACCAATTATCCCGCCGTCGACTACCTGTTCCACGAGGCGGCCTGCCCGTTGCCCGACCTCGGCGGGATCCAGACCACGCTGGAAAAGCGCACGCGCCACCGCCGCGCACTGGTCAGGATGCTGTTCGACTGGTGGGAAAGCGACCATCTGGTGATGTGCCTCGACCCCGCAGGGGTCGACCTGATGCGCGACTTTGCCTCCGACAAGGCGCGCACCCGGTTCCTCGAGGTCGAATGCGACTTCACCGACGACTACCTGATGGGCCATGCCCGCCGCGTGGGCCTGGCGGGCGAGCGCACCCCGCGCGAGGTGATCGACCGGCTCCTGCCGACCATCCGCTACGACGTGAGGTTCGAAAGCGACCGCATCCGCGACGCCGATTTCGCCGGCATGTTCCGCATGCGCCAATCCGCCCCGGTCGAGGAGAATACGCTTGCGCTTGCGGGCTTCCTCGGTGTTCCTGCCGACCGGGCGCGCAAGATCGCCGAGACCGACTACCTGTTCGTGGACTGAGATCCGGAAAGCAGACGCCATGGCCTATGCCTATGATCCGACCAACATCTTTGCCCGCATCCTGCGCGGCGAGATCCCCAACCGGACGGTGATCGAGACCGCGCACACGCTGGCCTTCCACGACATCCGCCCGCAGGCGCCGGTGCATGTGTTGGTGATACCGAAGGGCGCCTATGTCGATTTCGCGCATTTCGCGGCCGAGGCGAGCGAGGCCGAGATCGCCGATTTCCATCGTGTCGCTGCCCGCGTCTGTGCCGAGGCGGGCGTCAGTCCGGGTCTCGGTGGCGGCGGGTTCCGCACCATCTCCACCGCGGGCGAGGCCGGGGTGCAGGAGGTGCCGCACTACCATCTGCCCATCCTGGGTGGCCGTCCGCTGGGCCGGATGCTGGCGACGGCAGGCTGAGCCGGCCGCTACCGGCCGAGGGTCGCCAGACGCTCCAGGGCCGCGCCCTCCAGCCGGAAATGCCCGGTCATCGGCCAGGCGAACAGCGCGTCCTCCTCCCGCGCGCCGGCGCCGACGTTGTGCAGCAACAGCGGCCTTGCGCCGTCCGGCGTCCGGCGCTCGCTGACGATGCCGATGTGGGGCAGGTTGCCGGGCAGCATCACCGCCACGATGTCACCGGGCCGGAAGGCCTCGGGGTCGGTCGTCGCGGGCAGGCGTGCGCCGATGCGGGTGAAGAGGGCGGCAAGATTGCCGACGCGGCGATGGTCGATATTGCGGTCGGTGCGCGTCAGGCCCCAGGTGCGGGGATAGGCGGCGAAGTTCGTGCGCATGTCCCGGTTGACAGCCAGTTGCAGGTCGATCCCCAGGCCGTCGCGCAGCGCGCGGATCACCACATCGGTGCAGACCCCGCGGTTTCGGTCCACGTCCCCACCGGGGAAGTCGAGCCGGACATAGGCAGGGTCGTAATGCAGCGTCACGCCCACCTGGCCCCGTGCGGCGGCGACCATCGCCGCGGCCTCCTGTGCGGCGGCGGGGGCGGCAAGCGCCAGGGTCAGGGCAAGGGCGGCGACATGGCGCATGGGTGCAGTCTGCCCCTCCTTTCTCCCGCGGAAAAGCCCTCTGCCCATGGCTGGCGCAATCCCGCCGCCTGCGCTAGCCCTTGTGCCATGCCGCTGTCCCTGACCTCGCTTCTCGACCCGCTCGACGCCGGTTTCGACGATCTGATCGACGTCCGGGCGCCGGCCGAATTCGCCGATGACCACGTCCCGGGGGCAGTTTCGCTGCCGGTCCTGTCGGATGCCGAACGGGCCCGCGTCGGCACGATCTACAAGCAGGTCAGCCCCTTCGACGCCCGCAAGATCGGCGCGGCGCTGGTGGCCCGGAACACCGCCGCGCATCTGGAAACGGCGCTGGCCGACCGTCCTGGGGGCTGGCAACCGTTGGTCTACTGCTGGCGCGGCGGGCAGAGGTCAGGATCCTTCGCCACCATCCTGAGGGCCATCGGCTGGCGGGTCGAGACCATCGAGGGCGGCTACAAGGCCTGGCGCCGGCTGGTGGTGCAGGCACTGGAAACGGGCGATGGCCCGCCGCGGGCCGTGGCGCTGGACGGAGACACGGGGTCGGGCAAGACCGCGATTCTGGCCGCGCTGGCGACCCGGGGCGTGCAGGTGATCGACCTCGAGGCGCTGGCCGGGCACCGCGGGTCGGTGTTTGGCGGCGACCCCGGCGCCCAGCCGTCGCAGAAGACCTTCGAGGCTGCGCTGGCCGTGGCGCTGGCACGGCTCGACCCCGCGCGCCCGGTCGTGATCGAGGCCGAAAGCCCGATGATCGGGCGGCTGCGTCTGCCGCCCGCAGTGCTTCGGCTGCTGGCGCGCGCGCCCCGGGTCGAGATCGCTGCCCCCCGGGCGGCTCGCGTGGCGCATGTGCTGGCAACCTATCCCGACATGGGCGCGGATCCCGCGGGGCTGGCTGGGTTGATCGACCGGTTGCGCCCCTGGCAGCCGCGCGAGGTGATCGAGCACTGGCAGGCGCAGGCCGGAGCGGGCGATCTGGCCGGGCTCGCTGCGGGGCTGATGGAACGGCACTACGACCCGCTCTATGCCCGGTCGCGGGTCCGGCGCCGGCCGGCGGCGGCCGTGGTCGGCGCCGGGCCGCTGGACGGCACGGGAATTGCGGCTCTGGCGGAAGAAGTCGCCGCGCTGGTGGAGCGGCTGGAGGGTTGACTACCGAACGCGGATGAGGGGCGAACCTTCGGTCGCACGGCCGATCCGGGCGGCCGGAACGCCCGCGGCCCGGAGTGCGGCCAGGGTAGCCTCCGCGAGGTCTGCCGGAACCGCCGCCAGCAATCCGCCGCAGGTCTGGGGATCGAACAGCAGGTCGGCCCGCGGCCCGGGCGGCGTGGTCAGGGCGCCGGCACAGGCCGCGCGGTTGGCGGGCGCAAGGCTCGAAGCCTCTCCGGCGGCCGCCAGCGCCTCGGCCCCCGGCAGCAGGGGCAGGTCGGCCAGCGCCACCTCGGCCCCGCAATCCGAGGCACGGCACAACTCGAGCAGATGGCCCGCCAGACCGAAGCCCGTCACGTCCGTCAGCGCATGGGCCGCCGGGGCCAGCAGGGCCGAATCGATGTCCATCGGACGAGCCATTGCGGCCAGTGCCGCCGCCACCGCCTCGCCTAGGATCAGGCCGCGGGGCGCCGGCGCGTCGGCCATCAACGCCGCAAAGATGGTGCCCGATCCGATCGGCTTGGTCAGGATCAGCGCATCGCCCGGGCGCATCCCGCCCTTGCCGAGCGGCCGGGCCGCCAGCCCCGTGACGGTGAATCCCAGCGTCAGCGCCCCCGCCCCCGCCGTATGCCCGCCCACGAGATCGGCGCCGGCGGTGCGGAAGATGCCTGACGCGGCCTTGGTGATTTCGGCCAGATCGCGCGCCTGTGCGGCTTCGCCGGCCTCGGGCAGACCGACCTGCGCAAGCGCCACCTGCGGCGCGGCCCCCATGGCCCAGACATCCCCGAGGGCATGAACCGCTGCCAGCCGCGCCATCAGCCCGGGTTCCGGCCAGAGCGCGGTCAGCTGGTCGGTCGTGATCACCTGAACCCCGCCGCCGCTCGCCGCCAGGACCGCCGCATCGTCGCCGGGGCCGGTCAGGACGTCGGGCCGGTCGGCCGCGGGAAGGTGCGCGACGGCCGTTGCCAGCGCGGCCGCCCCCACCTTGCCGCCGCAGCCCAGACAGCGAGGGCGGGCCGAGATCAGGCCGGCCAGTCCCGTTGCGGCACCGTCCGGCACTTCGGGCCGTTCGGGGCGCGGGCCGGGGGCGAAGCGGGCCATGAACGCGCGATCGATCCGGTCCTTCCATGCCCAGACCCATGCGCCTTCGGCCGAAACCGGCCGCCCCGCCAGCCGCCGGTCCGCCACCGCCGTCCGCGCGCCGCTAGACACAAGCTTGAGGTAGTCGCGCTGCGGGCGGAACGGACTCAGGGTGCCCCCCGACAAGGCTGCGCGCAGGTTCCGGTCCAGGACGGGTGCCGCCCTGACCGCATAGACCCCTGCCTTCGGCCGCGGCGATGCCGCCAGATGCGCGCAATCCCCCACGGCAAAGACCGCCGGGTCGGAACTGCGCAGATGTTCGTCCACGGCGACGAATCCGTCATCCATCGCCAACCCGGTGTCGCGCAGCCATTCCTGCGGCCGGGCGCCCGCTGCGGTGACGGTGAAGTCCGAGGCCAGAACCTCGCCGCCTTCCAGGATGACCTGGCCCGGTCCGAAGTCCACGGGCCTGGAACCGGGGCGGAGCACCACCCCCGCGCGGTCGAGCGCCCGCAGCGGCCGCGCCGGCGCCCCCGGGGCCACCGCCGCCAGCCCCTCCGGCGCCGCATCGACCAGCGTGACGCGCCCCGTCCGCCCCGTCCCCGCCAGCCGGTGCGCCGTGGCGAGCGCCAGCTCCACCCCGCCGAGGCCCGCGCCGACCACCGTCACGCGCGGCACCGCGGGGACCGCTGCCAGGAAGGCCTCCCACCGCGCGGCATAGGGGCCGAGCGGCTTGGCCGCCACGGCATTGTCGGCAAACCCGGGAACATCGGGCAGGCCGGATCCGATGCCGATGTCGACCGACAGGAGGTCGTAGCCGATCCACCCCCGCCCCTGGGGCCGCAGTCGCCGCCCGGCCGGGTCGAGGCCGCAGGCGCGGTCGAAGATCAGCCGGGCGCCGGCTTGCGCCGCCAGCCGCACGAGGTCGATCATCACCTCTTCCCGGCAGCATGCCGGTATAGGGCGCGACCGGATCGGGGTTGATCACCGTCAGGCGCACCCCCGGTTGCGGCCGCATCGCCCGGGGGCGCAAAACCAGAGCATGGGCATGCCCACCGCCCAGAAGGACGAGGTCGGCCACCGTCGGGGCGAGGGACGTGCGCATCGGCCGGGTTCTAGCGCCAGTCCGCGGCGCGGGCCAGCGGCACGCGCGCTGGTTGCGCATCGTCCGCCCGGATCCTAGCCTGCGTCCGGTGCAACGCTCGGGACGGGACCACGCCAGGCATGACAACGCGCAGCCGCCCCAGCCTGACGGCCACCACAGGCCTGACGCTCAGCCAGGGCCTGCGGTCGGTGGCGCAGATCCTGCGGCTCGATGCCGTCGGGCTGACCCGCTATCTCGAGGAACAGGCGGGAGAGAACCCCGCGCTGGTGCTGGCGCCGCCCGCGCCGCCACCGGGTGACTGGTTCCCGGGCGGGCCGGGGCCCTTCGCGCCGGCGGGCGCGGCCGATGCGGCCGAGGCCGCCGCCGCCGGCCCCGCCAGCCTGATGGCGCATGTGATGGCTGCGGTCGTGCGGCTGTGTCCTGACCGCGGCGACCGGAACATTGCCGAGGCGCTGTCTGCGGCGCTTGAGCCTTCGGGCTGGCTCGGTCGTCCGTTGTCCGCCATCGCGGCCGAAACCGGTGCCCCCCTTGCCCGGGTCGAGGCCGTCCTCGCCCGTCTGCAGAATATCGAGCCGGCTGGGCTGTTCGCGCGCAGCCTGCGCGAATGCCTGTCACTCCAGGCGGCCGAGGCTGGCTGGCTCGACCCGGTGATGCAGACGCTGATCGCCCATCTCGATCTTGTCGCGTCAGGCGATCTTGGGGGGCTTGCGCGGCGCGCCGGCTGCGATGCGACGACACTGGCGCAGGCGCTGCGCCGGTTGCGCAGCCTGAACCCAAAGCCCGGCACGCAGTTCGAGACGGCGGCCGCACCCGTGCGCGAACCGGATCTGATGGCCCGCCAGACCCCGGAAGGCTGGACGGTCGCCGCCAACCGCGGAGCGCTGCCGGCGGTGACCCTGCGCCCGGATGCGGCGGCAGGACGGGCGCAGCTGTCGGCCGCGCGGGATCTGGCACGGCTGGTCGAACTGCGCGGGCGCACGCTTCTCGCGATCGGGTCGGCCATCGTCGCGCGGCAGCAGGGGGCGCTCGAACACGGGTTGGCCGAACTGGTGCCGATGACAATGGCCGACATCGCCGCGGCCACCGACCTGTCAGCGAGCACCGTCAGCCGTGCCGTCGCGGGCGCCAGCATCGACACGCCGCGCGGCACGCTCTGGCTGCGCGCCTTGTTCTCGCAAGCGCCCGGTGGGGCCGAGGACGGGCCGGCGGCGGCGGCGCTGCGCGCGCGGATCGCGCGGCTCGTGGCTTCCGAGCCCGGGCATGCGCCGCTGACGGATGACGTGCTGGCCCGGAAACTCGCCGAGACCACCGGCGCGCCTGTCGCGCGGCGAACCGTTGCCAAGTACCGCGCCATGCTGTCGATTCCCCCTGCCCATCGCCGCCGTATCCGCAGAGCCTGACCCGCACGGGGCTTTCCCGCGCCGGCCAGAGGGCCTAACAGGTCGGGAGCATCGGGCGAGGCGAAGCGATGGCGGTTCTTCTGGGCGTGGACACGGGCGGGACCTACACCGACGCCGTGGTGCTGGACGAGGCCGCGACCCGGGTTCTGGGCAGTGCCAAGGCATTGACCACGCGCGACGACCTGGCGCGCGGGATCGGGGCGGCAGTCGATGCGGCGATGGCGGCGGCTGGCGTCTTGCCGGGGCAGGTGGGCCTCGTGTCGCTGTCCACCACGCTTGCCACCAATGCGCTGGTCGAGGGTCAGGGCGCGCGCGTGGCGCTGGTTGCCATCGGCTTCGACGCGGGCGATCTGGACCGCGCCGGGCTGGCGCAGGCGATGCGCGGCGATCCGGTGGTGTCGGTGGCGGGCGGGCACGGCCATGCGGGGGCGCAGGCCGCGCCGCTCGATCTGGCCGCGGTCGAGGCCGCGGCGCGGGAACACGGGCCGGGGGTGGCGGGTTTTGCCGTCGCTGCCCGCTTTGCAACCCGAAACCCTGCGCATGAGATTGCCGCCCGCGCTGCAATCCGCGCCGCCACGGGCCGGCCCGTCACCTGCTCGCACGAGTTGTCGGCGGCGCTGAACGGGCCGAAGCGGGCGCTGACGGCGGTTCTGAACGCGCGGCTGATCGGCCTGATCGACCGGCTGGTGGCCGCCTGCGAGGGTCATCTGGCCGCGCGCGGGGTCGCTGCCCCCCTGATGGCGGTGCGCGGCGACGGGGCGCTGATCTCGGCCGCGCTGGTGCGCGAGCGGCCGATCGAGACGATCCTCTCGGGTCCTGCGGCGTCCATCGTGGGCGCGCGCTGGCTGACCGGGGTGCAGGATGCGCTGGTCTCGGACATCGGCGGCACCACGACCGACGTGGCGATCCTGCGCGGCGGGCTGCCCGAGATCGACCCTGCCGGCGCCCGCGTCGGCCCCTTCCGGACCATGGTCGAGGCGGTGGCGATGCGCACGACGGGCCTTGGCGGCGACAGCGAGGTGCACCTGCTGACCGAGGGGCTGGCGGGCGGCGTGCGGCTGGGTCCGCGGCGGCTGGTGCCGGTGTCGCTGCTGGCGGCGGCCGAGGGTGCGATGGTCCATGCCGCTCTCGACCGGGCGCTGTCATCCGAAGCCGCGACGGAAGGGGCAGGGCGGTTCCTCTTGCCCGTCGGAGGTGCGACCGAGGGGCTGACCCCGCGCGAGGTGGCGGTGCTGGCGCGCATCCCGGCCCCCGTGCCGCTCGGCCAGGCGGTGGCAGCCCGGCCCGACCTGGCCGCGCTTGACCGGCTCGTGGCGCGGGGGCTCGTGATGATCGCGGGTGTCACGCCTTCGGATGCAGCGCATGTGGACGGGCGGCTTTCGGTCTGGGACGGTGCGGCGGCGGAAAAGGCGCTGGCGCTGCTGGCGCGCCGACGCACCGGGGCGGGCGAGCGGTTTGCCCCCGATGCGGCGGCGATGGCGGCGATGGTGATCGCGGCGCTGACCACGCAGACGGCCGACTGTCTCCTGGCGGCCGCGCTGGCCGCCGACCCGGACTTCGCCGGACAGGACCCGGCGTCGCTGGCGGCACATCCGCTGATGCGGGCCGGTCTTTCGGGCCATGCCGGCGCGGTGCGGATTTCAGCGGCACTGAACCTGCCGGTCGTGGGCCTCGGCGCCTCTGCCCCGGCCTATTACGGGGCGGTCGGGGAACGGCTGGGCTGTCCGATGATCCTGCCCGAACACGCCGGCGTGGCGAATGCCATCGGCGCCGTCGCGGGACAGGTGGTGCAGCGGGTTGCGGGCACGATCACGTGTCCGGCAGAGGGGCGGTTCGTGCTGCACCTGCCCGACGGGGTTGCGGTTCTGGATGACCGCGACGCCGCGCTGGCGCAGCTGGAGGCCCGCCTTTCGGTCGAGGCCGCCGCCCGCGCCAGCGCTGCCGGCGCCGCCGACGTCGCGTTGCGGATCGAGCGCGAGGTGAAGGAGACCGAGGTCGAGGGCCGGCGCTTCTTCGTCGAGGCGCGGCTCGTGGCCGTGGCCTCGGGCCGGCCGCGGGTGGCGCATGCCGCCGACGCGCAGGGCGATTCCGCTTGACGCGCCGCGGCCCCGGGCCTAAGCCCCCGCCCCGTGGCTAGGTAGCTCAGCTGGTTAGAGCGTGCGACTCATAATCGCAAGGTCGAGGGTTCGAGTCCCTCCCTCGCCACCAATCCCCTAGCCCTTCACCGCCCGCCAGTCGGCAAGCGCGGCATCGACGCCTGCGGCGAAGCGCACCGCGGGCGGGCGCAGGCCATGGGTCTTGACCGCACGGCGGATCAAGGGGCTGGCGGCGGCGAGGTAGAGCCGCACGCCGCGCCTCTGCGCCTTGTGGGCCAGCCCTTCGATCACCTGCGCCCCGGTCGAATCGAGGAACGGGACGGAGGCGAAATCCAGCACCAGCACGCGGTGGCCGTCCGCGATGCGGTCGAGCACGCCGCCGATCGAGGCCGCCGCGCCGAAGAAGAAGGCACCCGAGATGCGATAGATCACCACCTCGGGGTCGGCGGCGCGGGCCGCGTCGAAGGCGCTTTCGTCGCCGCCGGTATCGGCCGGCACGAAGGGCGTCTCGGTCGTGACGGCGGCGGCCTGGCTCATCCGGTGGATGAACAGCACCGCGCCCAGCAGGAAGCCCACGACGATGGCGGTGGACAGGTCGACGAACACCGTCAGCAGGAAGGTCACGGCCAGCACCGTGGCATCGCCCCAGCCCGACCGCAGCAGGATGGCGATGGCGGGTTTCTCGATCATGTTCCAGGCCACCACGGCCAGAAGCCCCGCCAGCGCGGCAAGCGGGATCAGCGCCAGGACCGGCGCAGCCAGCATCATGAACAGGAGCAGGAACACGGCATGCAGCATCCCCGACACCGGCCCGTGCGCGCCGGCGCGCACGTTCGTCGCGGTGCGGGCGATGGTGCCGGTGACGCAGAACCCGCCGAACAGGCTTGACGCGATGTTGGCGACGCCCTGTCCCAGCAATTCGCCGTTCGAGCGGTGGCGCCGGCCGGTCATCCCGTCCGCCACCACCGCCGACAGGAGCGACTCGATGGCGCCGAGCAGCGTGAACGACAGCGCCGCCGGCAGGACGGCCACGACCTTTTCAAAGGTGAAGGCCGGCAGCACCGGGGCGGGAAGGCTGGACGGGATCGCCCCGAAACGGCTGCCGATGGTTTCCACCGGCAGGTTCAGCAGCGCTGCGGCAGCGGTCGCGGCGGTGACGGCGATCAGCATGCCGGGCCAGTGCGGGCGCAGGGCCTTCACCGCCAGAATGACGGCGATGGTGGACACGGATACCGCCGCCGCCATGGGCGTGAACGTGGGCAGCGCCTCGGCCAGTGCGGGCAGCTTTTCCAGAAGCGGCCCGGGTTCGGCAGCCAGCGTCAGCCCCAGGAGTTCCCTGATCTGGCTGGCGAAGATGATGACGGCGATTCCGGCAGTGAAGCCCACCGTCACCGGAAAGGGGATGAACTTGATGAAGGTGCCAAGCCGCAGCGTCCCCACGGCCGACAGCATCAGCCCCGACAGGAAGGTGGCCAGGATCAGCCCGTCCAGACCGTGCGCCGTGACCGTGGCCAGCACCAGCACGATGAAGGCCCCCGCCGGCCCGCCGATCTGGTGGCGCGAGCCGCCGAGCGCCGACACGAGGAACCCGCCCACGATGGCGGTGACCAGCCCCTGGGCCGGCCCGACGCCCGAGGCTATGGCGATGGCCATGGACAGCGGCAGCGCCACGATGGCCACGGTCAGCCCCGCCAGCGCATCGGCGCGGAACTGCGCCGCCCCGTAGCCTTCGCGCAGGACGGTCAGAAGCTGCGGCTCGAACTGCTGGCGCAGGCTCTCGTCCGGGGTCGCAGGGCCGTGGGCGGTGGGGCGGGTCATCGGGACTGTCCTTCTGGGTTCCGGGCGGTGATGCAGTGGCCGTCAGCCCGGAGGCCCGGCATCGCGCAGCCGCACACCACGCCCCCCGCCCGACGACGGGTCGCCATCGCGGATCAGCTCGACCCCCAGACCCTCAAGCGCCGCGACGACCTTCACCAGACTGTCCACCGTGCCGCCGACCTGTCCGGCCGCCGCCTCCATCCGCTGGATGGTCGGGACCGACAGGCCGGCACGGTCGGCCAGCGCACGCTGGTCGATGCCGAGCAGGGCCCGGGCGGCGCGGATCTGGGCCGAGGTGATCATGTGGATCTCCCTTCGCCGGAGTTGACTGCAGAATCCCTACTGCCGGCATCAGATGTGGCGCAAGGGATATCCCTGGTGATGCGCTGTGCATCAGTGTCGCATCGCTGCGCATGGTATCGGCCGATCTGGCCGGGGAAGGGGGCGGACGAAATGCCCCTTGACCTTCCGCCATGGCATGGCGCGAGGATGCAGCATCCTCAAGGGAGCCTGCGATGATCACTCTCTCTGTCCCCGACATGCACTGCGGCAAATGCAAGGCCGGGGTCGAGCGTGCGCTGACCGCCGTCGATCCTGCCGCGCGGGTCGAGGTCGACCTGACCGCCCGGCGCGTCAGCGTGGAGACGCTGGCGCCCTTGCCGGCGCTGCTTGCCGCGCTCGGCAAGGCCGGCTTTCCGGCCTCGGCGACCTGAGGCCCGCGCCTTCGGGCTTGAACGGCGGGC
>DAOLBY010000074.1:11112-11756 GCA_035324325.1 Paracoccaceae bacterium
CCCGCCATGACCGCGTCCGCAACCCGCCCGCTGCCCGTGCTCGGCGCCGCGCTGACGCTCGACATGCTGGCGCTGCACCGCGACTGGATGCTGGCGGCGCCCCGCGACCTCGAGATCCAGTCCTTCGCCTCGGTCCGGGTACTGTCGGGCGACATGGAGCCGATGATCGCCCGCGCGCGGGGCCTGATCGACGGGCTGGCGGGACGGATCGGGCTGCACGGTCCGTTTCTGGGGCTGGCCATCGACACCTACGACCCCGACGTTGCCGCGGTGGTGCGGGCGCGGATGCTGGCCTGCCTTTCGGTCTGCGAACGGCTGGGCGCCGACCAGATGGTGATCCATTCGCCGGTGACGATCTGGGACCACGCAAACCACCAGATCGAGCCGGGCGAGGAACCGATCCAGATCGAGCGCGTCCGCTGGGTGATTGAGCCGGTGATCCGCCGGGCCGAGGAGACCGGCGTGACCCTGGTCATCGAGAACGTGGAGGACGTGGACCCGACCGCGCGCTGCCGGCTGGCCGATGCGCTGAACAGCGCGGCGGTGGCGGTGTCGCTGGACACGGGCCATGCGGATTACTGCCACAGGCTTGCGGGCGCACCGCCGCCGGATGTGTTCGTCCAGGCCGCGGGCCGGCGGTTGCA
>DAOLBY010000074.1:11766-14989 GCA_035324325.1 Paracoccaceae bacterium
ATCGTGCTTTACATGCTGCTGGGCCTTTTCGGCTACGCCGCGCTCTATGCGGTGTACGTGGTCATCTCCGCCGTGGCCCTGCGGCGTTGGCTGCGCGAGTGGCGGGGGGCGGGGTTAGGCCCCCCCCCCCCCTGGGAGGCCGCCGACGGCTTCGCCGACCGCCACTGGCATCCCGGCGAGGGGCGGCTCAACTGGCCGGCCATCTTCGCCGTCCTGCGGGGGCTCCGCACCATGCCGCGCCTCATCCTCGAGGTGAACGACAGCCGCGGCATCCGCAGAGGGGCCGAGCACCTGGCCGCGCTCGGCCTTGCCGTCTGACGGTCACATGAGCTTGCGGATTTCCTTCAGGAGGCCGGTCTTTCGCAGGGTGCGCACAGGGTAGTCGGGGTCGCGCAGCATCCGGTCGAGCGAAAACCCGGGTTCCAGCCGCTCGAGCCGCTCGCGCATGGCCTGCGCGCGGTCCAGATCGCCGCGCTGCGCGTGGAGCGACATGAGGTAGCGGTAGGCCGGACGGAGCGAGGGCGCACCAAAGGCCGCGGCCTCGGCCGCCTGGATCGCCTCGTCGATCCGACCTGTCGCCACGCAGATCGTGGCGTGGTGCGCATCCCACCAGTGGCGGAAGGTCGACCGCGCCGCATAGGCCCGCCCAAGGAGCGAGAGGCGATAGGCGGCCTCACCCTCGCCCGCCAGCATCCGCGCCACGGCCATGGCCTGAAGCGCATAGGGATTGCGCGGGTTGTCATCCACCGCGGCGCGCGCGGCCTCGCCTGCTGCGCCGGCATCGCCGAACAGCATGGCCCGGGTCTGCGCGACCAGCGCCTTGACCGTGGCGCTGCCGTCGTCCTGTTCCAGCGCCTGCGCGGTCAACCGTTCGGCCAGGTCATGCAGTTCGGGCTTCAGCGCCTGCGGCATCTCGATGGCCTTGACCATCTGCAGAAGGCCGCGCCAGGCTAGGTGAACCGGGTTCTCGTCCACCTCCCAGGCGGCTTCCATCAGGCGGTCGGCCTCGCGCAGTTGTGCCTCGTCGAAGCTGAACATCCGGTGCAGGGCAAGCTGCCCCATCGCCGCCGACCGGCTGGCGGTGCGCGAAAGGCCGATCACATGCGGCACCTTGGCGACGGTCTTTTCCGCCGCCTCGTAGGCCACACGGATCAACTCCTCGCTGCCGACGACGGCCGAGGCAGGACCGAGGAAGCGGTTGTCCTTCTGGAACAGGATGCGCGCGGTCGGCACATGCACGACCTTCAGCAGCGCCAGGCAGACGCCGTTGTCCTCGACCACCTGGCACGTCACCCAGATGTCGCTGGGTGCGGCCATGCCTTCGGGCATCGGCGCCACCACGGCCGAGGTCACGGCCTCGGAGATGTCGCTGGCGACACGCGATGCCACGATCTCGGCCATCAGCGCCGAGGCGGTGCCGGGCATCTGTCCGGTGCCGCAGCGGATGACGATGGGCCGGTCGGCGGGGTCGGCCGGCGCAGAAGCCGTGCCGGCGGCGGGATGCGCGGGCGCCTGGCGCCGCCGCATGCCCTCCAGCCAGCGCAGGAAGGCGGGGTCGCGCACGGCGATGCCTTCCAGGAACTCGGCCGCGTCGTCATGGTCGGCCACCTGCACCCCGGGGGCCAGCGCTACCGTCTCACGATCGGCCAGGATCAGATGATCCTGCGTACCGAAGGCCTTGCGCAGGTCGACCAGTGCCTGCCGCAGGCTGCCCGCCGCCTGTGCCGGGGCCCGGTCGCTCCACAGTCGTTCCTCGATCCAGCGACGGGCGCGACGACGGTCATGTGCCGTAGCCAGCAGCGCAAGCAACGCCCGAGCCTTGTGGGGCTTCGGCGTCAGGTCGGTCCCGTCGGCCGCCCGCACGGCAAAAGGTCCGTGCAGGACCAGCGACACAAGCGCGGCCGGGGCCGGCGCGTGATCTTCGGGGGTCATGAAACCTCGCAGCGGACAAGCCGTTTGACGCCACGTTAGCATAGTTGCCGGGGCGCGGGGGAGGAAAGGCATCGACCCGGTGCGCGGCCCTATGGCCGCCCGTCAAAACAGCGCGAAATAAGGGCAATCTGTCGTTGTCGGGTTGGCCGGTGACGGCCGCAGAAGCTAGCCTGCCGCAAGGGCGCGGGCGCTTCGGGGCGACGGCGCGACACCGACGGCGACACGCAGGCGAGGAGACGGTCATGGCCTATTCGGGCACCCAGGGCACACAAGGGACCCAGGGAACGCAGGGCACACAAGGCACACAGGGCACACAGGGCACACAGGGAACGCAGGGCACCCAGGGCACGCAAGGGACACAGAGCGCGGGTGGGTCGGCCGGACCCTACCTCGGCCTTGCTCTGGCCACGACGCGCGAAGGCATTGCTCGGCACTGGGCGGGCCTCGGCGGCACTGCGCATGACAACCTCCCTCCGCGCGGCTGGGACAGCTTCCGCAAGATGCAGGACGGCCCGCAAGCGGCCGTCATCGACTACGAACTGTCGCAGATGGCGGCGCTGGCCTTTCCCGACGATGCGACGGCCGAGGCGGTGGCGCCGGTCGCGGGGGGCGGAACCGTGGCGCGGCTGGGGCGCCCCGTCTTCGACCAGGCGTTTCTGGACGACCAGCTGCCGATCCTGCGCAGCTACGCCGACCTGCGGCTGGACCGGATGGCCGAGATCATGGTGCAGGCCGGCGACATCGTCAGCTTCTTCGGCGCGCAGGCCTATCTGGACCGGGTGGCCACCAAGCGGTCGCTGGAGCTGATCTGGGCACTTCTTCGGCTGGTCGGTCGGCTGGAGATGCGGGTCAAGATGCACATGGACTTTCCCCGCCCGATCACCGCCTCGCCCGACCTGCAGCCGCCGGTCCAGACGCCGGGGCATGGCGCCTGGCCGTCCGGGCACGCGACCGAGGCCTTTGCCGTGGCCGCGCTGTTCTCGGCGCTGCAATCGGGGGGAGCCTTCGATGCGGCGGCGGCGGTGACGGCGCGCAGCCTGCCAATGCGGCTGGCCGCGCGCATCGCGCAGAACCGCACAATCGCGGGCATGCACTACCCGTCGGACAGCATGGCGGGGGCGATGCTGGGGCTCGGCATCGCGGAATGCCTGGTGAACTGGTTGTCAGGCCAGCCGGACACGCCGCTGCGGCGGTTCGACGGGACCGCGTGGCGCGGCGACTTCGACCTCTCGACGCTCGAGGTCGAACTGGCCGCGACGGGGGTGCGCAGCGCGATCACGGCCGCCCCCCC
>DAOLBY010000075.1:0-14814 GCA_035324325.1 Paracoccaceae bacterium
TGGTGTGGTCGGCCGAGTTGACGGCGTTCTCGACGATGTTCTTGTCGGCGAACATCGGCGCGCCGCCGACCATCGGGTTCGAGGCGAGGGCCGGGCTGGCCAGCGCGGCGATCAGCGCCAGCGGCGCGAGTTTCGGCATCGGCATGTGGACTCCTGTCGGACAGCGCCCGGAACCGCTCCGGGCATGCTGGCGTCAACGGGGCGTCCGGCAGCGCAGTTTCGGGGGGCCTTCTGCTTCACGCGGTTGTGTCTGCGGTCCGTCAGGCTGAAACCCGATTGAAACAGGCGGGCTTTGCACCTATGACTCGGAAGTATGGAGCCTGTCGCCACGCTGATCGCCGAAACCGCCGCTGCCCGCGGCGCCGCTTGGCTTTCGCGTGCCTGCCTGCGTCCGACCCGGCAGCGCGTTGCGCTGGCGGCGCTGCTGGTGGGCGACGGGCAGGACAGGCACGTTACGGCGGAAAGCCTTTTCGCAGCCGCGGTGCGGGCGGGCGAAGGCGTCAGCCTGGCGACGGTCTACAACACGCTGCGCGCCTTCTGCGATGCCGGTCTGATGCAGGAGGTCGTGGTCGACGGCGCGCGCAGTTATTTCGACACGCGCATCGACGACCACCCGCATTTCTACTGGGAAGACAGCGCCACGCTGACCGACGCGCCGGCGGATGAACTGGAAATCGCGCGCCTTCCCGCTTTGCCCGAGGGCACCGAGCTTGCCCGCGTGGACGTGGTGATCCGTCTGCGGCGCAAGGGCTGAGGTTCGCCGGCTACCGGGGCCGATGGACATGCGCGCTCTGAGCTATCCCGAAGGCCGCCAGCAGCACCAGCATCGACGACCCGCCATAGCTGACCAGTGGCAGGGGCACGCCCACGACCGGCGCAAGCCCCATCACCATCAGCATGTTGACGGCGAAATACAGGAAGAAGGTGCCGGCGATGCCCAGCGTGACGAGCTGGGAAAAGCGGTCCTTGTTCTGCAGCGCCGCCACCACCAGAAAACCGATGACCAATGCGTAGAGCAGGAGAAGCGAGAAGCCGCCGACAAAGCCGAACTCCTCGGCCAGCGTGGTGAAGATGAAGTCGGTGTGCTTCTCGGGCAGGAAGTTCAGTCGCGACTGGGTGCCCTGCATGTAGCCCCGCCCCGTCCAGCCCCCGGACCCGAGCGCGATCTTGGCCTGGCTGATATGGTAGCCTGCGCCGAGCGGATCCGCAGCGGGGTCGAGGAAGGTGTCGATCCGTCGGTACTGGTAGTCCTTCAGCACCTGCCATTCCGTACCGCGCGACAGGAATACGGCCGCCACCGCCCCGCCACCCAGGCCGATGACCACGCCGAAATAGAGCCAGTGGACGCCCGCACAGAACATCACGATGGCCCCACCGACCGCGATCAGAAGCGCCGTGCCAAGGTCGGGTTGCACCATCGTCAGGCCGGCGGGCAGCAGGATCAGGAAGACCGGAATCGCGACATAGAGCGGCCGCGATGTCTTGCGGATGTCGAGCCAGTCGTAATAGGCGGCCAGCATCATCACCAGGGTGATCTTCATCAGTTCTGACGGCTGAAGCCGCATGAAGCCAAGGTCGATCCAGCGCTGCGCGCCCATGCCGACCGTCCCGATGAATTCGACCGACAGCAGCAGCAGCAGCGACAGGCCATAGGCCACGCCCGAGAGGTTGCGCCAGAACCAGATCGGCACGAAGGCGATGGCGAACATCACCGCAAGGCCCAGGGCGAAGCGCTTCATCTGCGGCTCGGCCCAGACCTCGATCCGGCCACCGGCGACCGAGGTCAGCATGAGCCAGCCGATGGCGGCGACGGCGGCCAGCAGCAGGATCAGCGGCCAGTTCAGGTGCAGCACCTTGCGGATGCCGGTGGGGACGGTCTTGACCCGGTATTCGAGGAAACTCATCCCGTCATGCCCGCGACAGTTCGGGGCCCGCCGGTTCAGGCGGGCGCAGCGGCAGGTTGCGGTGCTGAGTCTCGATCCGCGGGCGCTGCGCGGCGGGATAGGCCGAGAGGGGCGGCACACCGTCGTGCAGCGCCCGCAGGATCGCATCGCGCGCGATCGGGGCTGCGGCGGTGGACCCGCCGCCGCCGTGTTCCACCACGACTGCGACCGCATAGCGCGGGTTGTCGAAGGGCGCATAGCCGACGAACAGCGCATGGTCGCGGCGGTTCCAGGGCAGCTGGTCGTTGCGGATGACGCCGCGGGCGCGTTCGGCGGCGCTGATGTTGCGCACCTGGCTGGTGCCGGTCTTGCCGGCGAAACGCAGCGCGCGGTCGTCGATGCGCGAGGAAAAGGCGGTGCCGCGTTGGCTGTTCATCACCGCATCCATCCCCTGGCGCACCGCGCGCAGGTTTTCGGCCGACAGGCCGAGGTCGGGCGCCGGGGCGACCGGCACCTCGCGCCCGTCGATGGAATGGATCAGCCGCGGCACCACCGCCTTTCCGCTGGCGATGCGCGCCGTCATCACCGCCAGCTGCAGCGGCGAGGTCAGCACATAGCCCTGCCCGATCGAGGCGTTCACCGTATCGCCGATGCGCCATTCGGCCTTGTGGCGTTCCCGCTTCCAGGCGCGGTCGGGCATGATGCCTTCGGTGACGGCCGACATCGGCAGGTCGTGCCGGAACCCGAGGCCCAGCCGGCGCCCCATGGCCGCGATCTTGTCGATGCCGACCTTCAGCGCGATGTCGTAGTAATAGACATCGCAGCTTTCCGCCAGGCTGCGGTCGAGCGCCACCGACCCGTGCCCGCCGCCGCGCCAGCAGTGGAATCGCCGGCCGCCGACCTCGTAATGCCCCGGGCAACGGACGGTCGTGCGGGTGGTGATGGCCCCGTCCTCCAGCGCGGCAAGCGCCGTCACCATCTTGAAGGTCGACCCCGGCGGATAGGCGCCCTGCACCGTCTTGTTCGCCAGCGGCCGGTGGTCGTTCTCCATCAGCGCGTTGAAATCGGCATGGCTGATGCCGCGCACGAACAGGTTGGGGTCGAAGGACGGCGACGAGACGCAGGCGATCAGGTCGCCGTTCGTCACGTCCATCACGACGCAGGCCGCGCTTTCCTCGCCCAGGCGGGCCTGAACATAGTTCTGCACGTCGGCGTCGATGGTCAGCCGGATGTCGCCGCCCGCATCGCCTTCCTGCCGGCCAAGTTCGCGCATCACCCGGCCTGAGACATTGACCTCGACCCGCCGGTTGCCGGCCCGCCCGCGCAGGTCGCCCTCCATCCAGGTCTCGACCCCGACCTTTCCGATCTGGAACTTGGGCAGCCGCAAGAGTGGGTCCGGCGTTTCGAGCCGGGCGAGATCGGCTTCGCTGACCGGCCCCACGTAGCCCACCACATGTGCGAAGTCGGTGTCGCGCGGATAGACGCGCGACAGGCCCACCTCGGGGAACACGCCGGGAAGGGCCGGGGCGTTCAGGGCGACCTTCGACACGTCGTCCCATGGCAGGCGGTCGGCCACGATGATCGGCAGCGGCGAACGGCGCTGCGCCTCGCGCAGGGCGCGGTCCAGATCGTCGGGCGACAGGGGCACGATGGCCGCGATGCGGTGCAGCACGTCCTGCACGTCGCCGGCATCCTCGCGGCTGATGACGATGCGATAGTTCTGTTCGTTGCCGGCGATCAGCTTGCCATTGCGGTCGTGGATCAGGCCACGGGCGGGCGGGATCAGGCGGATCGAGATGCGGTTATCCTCGGCCAGCAGGCGGAACTGGTCGGCCTGCTCGACCTGCATGTGGCGCATCCTGAGGCCGAGCACCGCGACGACCGCCGCCATGGACCCGCCCAGCAGCAGGCCCCGCCGCCCGACCCCGCGCGCGGCATCGTCGGTATCGCGTTGCGACCGTCTCACAGCCGTCTCCCGAAGGCATCCACCTCGCCGGTCAGAGGTTTGCGCAACTGGAGCGCCAGGTGCAACAGCCCCGTCACCAGCGGATAACACAGGATCGTCATCGCCACCTGTGCGAAGGCCATGGCGAAGGGTGGCTGGTCGAGGAAGGCCAGCGCCATCGCCAGCCGGTAGGCCAGCAGCATCGCGACCATCACGATGCCGGTCATCAGCCATTCCGCCACGAACCCGAGCTCCCGTGTCAGCGCGGCACGCGAGCGCAGGAACTCGGTCGCCACCAGCACGATCGCCGCCCAGAGGCCGGGGGGCCGCATCAGGATCAAATCCTCGACCAGCACCACCGCGGCGATCAGCAGGGCCGGCAGATAGTCGGGCCGCCGGTTCACCCAGGCGAGCATCAGGCACAGCATGAGGTCGGGCCCCGGCCAGGTGCCGGCCTCGCTGCCGACCGGCAGGATGCGCACGATCAGGATGGCCAGCGCCAGCCCCACGAAGGCAAGCCGGTAGAGCCACAGCCGGGCGGAAACCGGATCAACCACCGCTGCCCCCTTCGGCCGGGGGCGGCGCATCGGCGGGAAGGTCGGGCGGCGGCGCCGCCCCGGGCCCCGCGACACGGCTGCCGGGGTCGGTGATCGGCTCGATGTCGTGGCTGCGCAGCACCCTCAGGAACTCGAGCCGCCCGTAGTCGGCCGCCAGCCGTACCCGCATCCGCCGGTCGGCCCCCTGCACGGCCGTGCCCACCAGCAGCCCCGCCGGGAACACGCCGCCGTCTCCCGAGGTCACCACCTGGTCGCCCGGCTGCACGAGGTCCGGTTTCTCCAGGAACTCGAGCGGCGGAAGCGGGGAATTGTCACCCGACAGCAGCGCCTTCTGCCCCGAGGGCTGCACCGTGACAGGGATGCGGCTGTTCGAATCCGTCAACAGGATCACCCGGCTGGTGCGGTTGCCCACGCCCGAGATGCGCCCCACAAGGCCGATTCCGTCCATCGTCGCCCAGCCGTCCCGGATGCCATCACGCTTGCCGACGTTGATCAGCACCGACTGGCGGAAGGGCGAGCCCGCATCGGCCAGCACCACGCCCGTCACATGCGTCAGCATCGGGTCGAGACGCACCTGGTTGAGGTCCATCAGCCGGGCGTTCTTCTGCTCGAGCTGAAGTGCGGCCTCCTTCCAGGCGCGCATCTGCTGCAACTCGCGCCGCAGTTCCTGGTTCTGCTCGTAGATGCGGGTGTAGGACTGGAAGTCGTCGACCATTGCCATGACCTTGGTCACCGGCACCAGCACCCAGTCGAAGGAGGGCACCACCGCATCCAGAAGCGCGGTGCGGAACCGCTCCACCCGCGGGCTGTCGATCCGCCACAGCACGAAGACGGCCAGCAGCAGCACCGCCAGCAGGCCGATCAGCACCCGCCGCAGCGGGCGCGTGAAATCCTCGGGCGATGCGGTCTTGCGTGCCAAGGGCCACTCCGTCCTCGCCGGCCGCAGGCCCGGCGCGTCAGCTGTCGTAGTCGATGACGTGCCGCAGCTGCTTTTCGTATTCCAGTGCCTTGCCGGTGCCCAGGGCAACACAATTCAGCGACTCGTTGGCGACGCTGATCGAAAGCCCGGTCTGTTCGCGCAGGGACAGGTCCAGATCGCCCAGAAGCGCCCCGCCCCCCGTCAGCATCACACCGCGGTCCACGATGTCGGCCGCCAGGTCGGGCGGTGTTGCCTCGAGCGCCTGCATGACCGCGTCGCAGATCTGCTGCACCGGCTCGGCCAGCGCCTCGGCCACCTGCGCCTGGTTGATCTCGGTCTCCTTCGGCACGCCGTTCAGCAGGTCGCGGCCACGGATGTGCAGCGCGCTGCCGCGCCCGTCGTCGGGCATCCGCGCGGTGCCGATGGTGGTCTTGATGCGCTCGGCCGTGCTTTCCCCGATCAGCAGGTTCTGGTGCCGCCGCAGGTAGGAAATGATCGCTTCGTCCATGCGGTCGCCGCCCACGCGCACCGAACGGGCATAGACGATGTCGCCAAGTGACAAGACGGCGACCTCGGTCGTTCCGCCGCCGATGTCCACTACCATGTTGCCGGTGGGGTCGGTGATCGGCATCCCCGCCCCGATGGCCGCCGCAATGGGTTCGGCGATCAGGCCGGCGCGCCGCGCGCCGGCCGACAGCACCGACTGGCGGATCGCGCGCTTTTCCACCGGCGTCGCGCCATGCGGCACGCAGACGATGATCTTGGGTTTCGAGAAGGTCGTGCGCTTGTGCACCTTGCGGATGAAGTGCTTGATCATCTCCTCGGCGGTGTCGAAGTCGGCGATGACCCCGTCGCGCATCGGCCGGATCGCCTCGATGCTTCCGGGCGTGCGCCCCAGCATCAGCTTGGCGTCCTCGCCCACGGCCAGGACCTGCTTCTTGCCGTCCTTCACATGGTAGGCCACGACCGAGGGTTCGTTCAGCACGATGCCCTTGCCGCGCACATAGACCAGCGTGTTCGCCGTCCCGAGGTCGATGGCCATGTCGGAGGAGAAGAGGCCTGAGAGGATGGACATGCTGATCGGTTCCGCTTTCGCGAGGGGTCTGGGCCCGCGACTCGGCACGGGCCGGGCGGGCGTTCCCCTATAGGCCCGGCCCTGCCAAAGGGAAAGGGCCATGCCCGAGCGCCGCCCCTCCGGCGCCCCCCGGGACCCCGGCCCCAGCCCGCAGGATATCGCGAAACAGCAGGAAGTCGGGATACGCAGCCCTGCAGGACCTGTGGGCATGTTGCAAAACGACAGCCGCGCAAATATTCGCCGCTGCCTTTCCTGATGGCCGAAGTATCCCGGGGGGGGGGGGGGGCGGCCCCCCCGCGCCGTCGGCAGACGCCTATTCGGCGTGGTAGCTGACCGACTTCACGTCCTCGCCCGGCGCGGTCTTCTGCCGGCGCAGCACCAGCCGGTTCAGCGCGTTGATGTAGGCCTTCACGCTCGCCACCACCGTGTCGGTGTCGGCCGACTGGCCGGTGACGATCCGCCCGTCTTCCTGTAGCCGCACGCTGACCGTGGCCTGCGCGTCCGTCCCCTCGGTCACGGCATGCACCTGATAGAGTTCGAGCCGCGCCCGGTGCGGCCAGAGATGCTTGACGCAGGTGAAGGCCGCATCCACCGGGCCGTCGCCGGTGCAGTCGATCGTGTGGTCCACCCCGTCGATGGCCAGCGTCATCTCGGCCTCCTGCGGGCCTTCCGTGCCGCAGATCACGCGCAGCCGCTTCAGCACCAGCGTCTCCGACCCCTGGTCGGCCGCCTGGTCCTGCACCAGCGCCACGATGTCGTCGTCATAGACCTCCTTCTTGCGGTCGGCCAGCGCCTTGAACCGCACGAAGACGTCGTTGAGCTGGTTGTCGGCCAGGTCGTAGCCGAGCTCCTTCAGCTTGGCGCGCAGCGCCGCCCGGCCCGAATGCTTGCCCATGGCGATGTTCTTGGCCGTCAGACCGATGTCTTCGGGGCGCATGATCTCGAAGGTCGCCACGTTCTTCAGCACGCCGTCCTGGTGGATGCCGCTTTCGTGCAGGAAGGCGTTCTTGCCCACGATGGCCTTGTTGAACTGCACCGGGAAGCCAGACACGGCGCTGACGCGGCGCGACAGGTGCATGATCTTCGTCGTGTCGATGCCGGTGCGGAAGGGCAGGATGTCGTTGCGCACCCGCATCGCCATCACCACCTCTTCCAGCGCGGTGTTCCCGGCCCGCTCGCCCAGGCCGTTGATGGTGCATTCGATCTGCCGCGCTCCGGCCTCCACCGCCGCCAGCGCGTTCGCCGTCGCCATGCCGAGGTCGTTGTGGCAATGCGTGGCAAAGACGATGGTGTCGGCGCCCGGCACCCGCTCCAGCAGCATCCGGATGATCCGCGCGCTTTCGAACGGATAGGTGTAGCCCACGGTGTCGGGAATGTTGATCGTGGTCGCGCCCGCCTTGATCGCGATCTCGACCACCCGGCACAGGTAGTCGCCTTCGGTCCGCGTCGCGTCCATGGGCGACCACTGCACGTTGTCGCAGAGGTTGCGGGCATGGGTCACGGTGTCGTGGATGCGCTCGGCCATCTCGTCCATGGTCAGGTTCGGGATGGCGCGGTGCAGCGGCGAGGTGCCGATGAAGGTGTGGATGCGCGGGCTTTTCGCGTGGCGCACGGCCTCCCAGCAGCGGTCGATGTCCTTGACGTTGGCGCGCGCCAGGCCGCAGATCGTGGCGTTCCGCGCGCGCTTCGCGATCTCGGACACGGCGGCGAAATCGCCCTCGGAGGCGATGGGAAAGCCCGCCTCGATCACATCCACGCCCATCTCGTCCAGGAGAACCGCGATCTCGAGCTTTTCCTCGTGCGTCATGGTGGCGCCGGGCGACTGCTCGCCGTCGCGCAGCGTGGTGTCGAAGATCAGGACGCGGGGTTGGGGGGCGATATCGGTCATCTGCGGGGGTTCCTTCGGGTCTCAGCCTGCTTGCGGGTCCGGGCGCTGTTCACCTCCGAGCGGTCGCGCCCGAGGGGCACGCTCAGAGGCGGCTAAGAAGCAGCAGCAGGCCACGGGCGGCGCGCAGTGCGCCGGATCGGCCGAGGGTATGGGCATCCCGTGTCATGGGGGCGGACCATAAGGGCGGCCCGCGGCGCAAGGCAAGGGGCAATCTGCGCGGGCTTCAGCCGCGAAGGGTGCCCCCTGTCGCCTTTGTCACCTTCTCGACGACCTTGGCCGCCGCGGTCTCGATCTCGGCTTCGGTCAGGGTGCGGTCGGGGGCCTGCAGCCGCACCGTCAGGCCGAGCGACTTCTTCCCCGGCCCCATCTGCGCTTCGGCCCGCTCGCCGGCGAAGTGGTCGAAGACGCGCACCGTCTCGATCAGCGCCTTGTCGGCACCGAGGGCCGCGTTGACCGCCAGCGCAGCCTCGACGCCTGCATCGACCACGAAGGCGAAGTCGCGCTCCGCTGCCGGATAATCCGACAGTCGCAGGGCCGGGCGCGTGGGGGTGCGCGTCTTGGGTGCGGGCACCGCGGCGGGGACCACCGTGAAGGCGACCGCCGGCCCCTTCACGTCGAAGGCCGCCAGCACCCGGGGATGCACCTCGCCGAAGGTTGCCATCCGCGCCGGGCCGAGCGCGATGGTCCCCGACCGCCCCGGATGCCACCAGCCCTCGGCCTTGCGTCCGATCTGCGGGCGGGCGGGGGCGCCGAGCGCGGTCAGCACCGCCTCGGCATCCGCCCGGGCGTCGAACACGTCGACCGGCCGGCGGCTGGCATGGGGGTCGCGCGGGGCGGTCTGGCCGACCAGCAGGCCGGTGGCCATCACGGACTGTTCGCCCGGCTCGCCCCCGGAGAAGACCGGCCCCACCTCGAACAGCGCAAGATCCTGAAAGCCGCGCGCCTGATTGCGGGCGGCGGCGCGCAGCAGGCCCGGCAAGAGGTCGGGGCGCAGGTGCGTCATCTCGGAACTGATCGGGTTGTCCACGCGCACGGCATCCGTGCCGCCGCCGAAGGCGCGGGCGTCCTCCTCCCGGATGAAGCTGTAGGTGACGCATTCGTGGTAGCCCAGCGCCGCCAGCGTGCGCCGCGCCGCACGTTCGCGCACCTGCGCCGGGGTCAGGATGGGACGCGGCACGCCCGGCTGCACGCGGCGAAGGGGCTTGCCCTCCAGCCGGCTCAGCGAGGCGACGCGCGCCACTTCCTCCACGAGGTCCGCCTCACCCTGCACGTCGGGCCGCCACGAGGGCGGGGTCGCCATGTCGCCCTTCAGCGTGAAGCCGAGCGCGGTCAGCGTGGCGCGCTGGTCGGCCTCGGAGATGTCCATCCCAACAAGGCGGCTGGCGCGCGCGGGGTCGAAGCGGTAGGCGCGCGCCGTGTCCGGCACCGCCCCGTCGACGGCCAGCGATGAGGCGGTGCCGCCGCAGATCTCCAGCACCAGGGCGGTGGCCAGATCGAGTCCCGGCAGGGTGAAGGCCGGGTCCACCCCCCGCTCGAACCGGTAGCGCGCGTCGGAGGTGATCTTCAGCGCACGCCCCGTGGCGGCGATGGTGATCGGGTCCCAGTACGCGCTTTCGAGGAAGACATCGGTCGTGGTCTCGGTCACGCCCGAATGCTCGCCCCCCATGATGCCGGCCAGCGACTCGGGCCCGTTGTCGTCGGAAATCACCATCATGCCCGACGACAGCCGGTAGGTGCGCCCGTCGAGTGCCAGCAGTTCCTCGCCCCCCGTTGCCGGGTGGATGCGCAGCGCACCCTGCACCTTGGCCGCGTCGAACACATGCAGCGGGCGGTTCAGCCCGATGGTGAAGTAGTTGGTGATATCCACGAGCGCCGAGATCGGCCGCAGCCCGATGGCGCGCAGCCGGGCGGCCAGCCAGTCGGGTGAGGGGCCGTTGGTGACGCCGCGGATCAGCCGGCCGGCGAACAGCGGGCAGCCGCGGGCCTTGAGCGCGGGGTCGATCTCGACCCGCACGGGGCTGGGGAAGGCGCCGTCGATCGCGGGCACCGGCAGCGGCTTCAGCCGGCCGAGGCCGCGCGCGGCAAGGTCGCGGGCCAGCCCCCGCACGCCAAGGGCATCGGGGCGGTTCGGGGTGATCTTGACCTCGACCACAGGGTCGTTCGCGCCCTTCCAGTCGATGTAGCGCACCCCCAGCGGCGCATCCGCCGGCAGTTCGATGATGCCGTCATGTTCGTCCGACAGCATCAGTTCGCGTTCCGAACAGAGCATCCCGTTCGATTCCACGCCCCGGATGACGCCCGGTTTCAGATCGACACCGGTGCCGGGCACATGGGTGCCGGGCGGGGCGAAGACGCCCACCAGCCCCGTGCGCGCGTTCGGCGCGCCGCAGACCACCTGCACCTCGACCGGCGCGGTGCCGGGGCCGGCCGGAAAGGTCTCGACCCGGCAGACGCGCAGCCGGTCCGCGTTCGGGTGCGGCACCGCCTCGATCACGCGGGCGATGGTGAAGGGACCGAGCCGCTGGCCTGGGTCCTCGACCCCCTCGACCTCGTGGCCGAGATCGGTCAGCGCCTCGGTGATCTCGGACAGGGTGGCGGCGGTGTCGAGATGCTCGCGCAGCCAGGACAGGGTGAGTTTCATGGGAGTCTCGCTCGGCTTGCGTCAGGTCAGGCCGACAGGCCGCGGGGCAGATCGGGCATGTCCAGCGCGCTGAATCCGTAGTGGCGCAGCCAGCGCAGGTCGGACTCGAAGAAGGCGCGCAGGTCGGGGATGCCGTATTTCAGCATGGCGATGCGGTCGATCCCCAGGCCGAAGGCAAAGCCCTGCCAGCGCTCGGGGTCCACCCCCGCGGCGGCCAGCACCTTGGGGTGCACCATGCCCGACCCGAGGATCTCCATCCACCTGTCGCCCTCGCCGATGCGCAGCTGGCCGCCGACGTTGGAATAGCGGATATCGACCTCGGCCGAGGGTTCGGTGAAGGGGAAATGGCTGGCGCGGAAGCGCAGCTCCACCCGGTCCACCTCGAAGAAGGCGCGGCAGAACTCTTCCAGCACCCATTTCAGGTTGGCCATGGAGATATCGCGGTCGATCGCCAGCCCCTCGACCTGGTGGAACATCGGGGTATGCGTCTGGTCCATGTCCATGCGGTAGACGCGGCCCGGCGCGATGACGCGGATCGGCGCGCCCTGGGCCTGCATGGCGCGGATCTGGACGGGAGAAGTATGGGTGCGCAGCACATGCGGCGGGCGGTCGTCGCCAGGGGCGCGGTGCAGGAAGAACGTGTCGTGCTCCTGCCGGGCAGGGTGCTCGGGCGGGATGTTCAGCGCGTCGAAGTTGAACCAGTCGCTTTCCACCTGCGGGCCCTCGGCGACAGAAAAGCCCATGTCGGCGAAGATCGCGGTCAGCTCGTCCATCACCTGGCTGACCGGGTGGATCGTGCCGCGCGGGCGGGGGCGGCCGGGCAGGGTGACATCGAGCCATTCCGAGCGCAGCCGTTCGTCCAGCGCCGCGTCGGCCAGCGCCGCGCGCTTGGCGCGCACTGCAGCCTCGATCTCGTCCTTGAGCCGGTTCAGGCTGGCCCCGGCGGCCTTGCGCTGTTCCGGGTCCATCCGGCCGAGCGTCGCCATCTGCGCCGAGATCTCGCCCTTCTTGCCGAGCGCCGCGACACGCGCCTCTTCCAGCGCGGCCTCGGTCGCCGCCCCGGCCACCGAGGCCAGATGTTTCGCGCGCAGGTCGGTCAGGTCCATCGCCAAGGCCCCCAAGGATCGGCTGCGGTGCTAGCCGCGGCGGGGCGGATTGGCAAGGGCAGGGGCGCCAAAGCAGAAGGCCCCGCCAGGAGGCGGGGCCTTTCCATGGCACAGGCCCTGGCGTCAGGCCGCCGCGGGCAGGGCGGCGCGGGCCTTTTCGGCGATGGCGTTGAAGGCCTCGGGCTCGTGTACGGCGAGATCCGCCAGCACCTTGCGGTCCACCTCGATCCCGGCCTTGGTCAGGCCGTCGATGAACCTGGAATAGGTCATCGACACATCGAACAGCCGCACGGCGGCGTTGATGCGCTGGATCCAGAGCGCGCGGAACTGCCGCTTGCGCACCTTGCGGTCGCGGGTGGCGTATTGCTGGGCCTTGTCGACCGCCTGGGTCGCAGTGCGGAAGTTGGTCGAACGGGCGGCGTAGTAGCCCTTGGCGGCCTTGATCACCTTGCGGTGGCGGGCGTGGGTGACGACGCCGGATTTGACGCGGGACATGTGTCTGGCTCCTCAGCGGTCGTAGGGCATGTATTTCTTGACGATCTTCGTGTCCTGCGGGGACAGGAGCATGGTTCCCGTCGCCTCGCGCACGAATTTCGTCGTCCGCTTGATCATGCCGTGGCGCTTGCCCGCCACGCCGGCCTTGGCCCGGCCGCTGGCGGTGAAGCTGAAGCGCTTCTTGGCCGCCGACTTGGTCTTCATCTTGGGCATTTCGATCTCCAGTCGTTACAGGCGCGACTCGGCATGCCGCTTCGGCCGGCCGCGCAGGGTAGTCCAAGGCCCGGGCCTATAGGGGCAGGCGGCCGGGGGCGCAAGCGGAAAAGGGCGTCAGCGCAGGTAGCGGGCGAAGACGCGGAAGAAGGCGTCGGGGATGTCCGCGATGGCATAGCCGCCGGGGCGCTGGCTGACCGCCACCGCGATCAGGACCCCCGCGATCAGCGCCATGATGGCACCCGCCCGCGGCGCGCGCCCGTCCATATAGGCGGAGAACAGCGAGGGGACGGTCAGCACCCCGACCGTCACGCCGACGACCATCAGCAGATCAGGATCCACCGCACACTCCAGCACACGGGGCCAGGAAAAGCCCTGCCCTGGGCACAGGTTATTCGGGATCCCCGCGATAGATCAACCGTTCGTCGCAGGGTGCGACGCGCAGGATGTTGGTTGTGCCCTGCACGTTGAAGGGCACGCCGGCGGTGACCACCACATGGTCCTTGTCGGTGGCGAAACCCGCGGCGCGGGCGGCCTGAACGGCGGCGATGACGGCACCCTTGAAACGGTCCTGCGGCGGGCAGATGGCGCAATGCGTGCCCCAGGTCATGCACAGGCGCCGCGCCGTGCCCATCAGGGGCGTCAGCGCCAGGATCGGCACGCGCGGCCGTTCGCGGGCGACCAGACTGACGGTGGTGCCGGTCTGGCTGAAGCAGCAGATCGCCTGGATCGGCGTCGTCTCGGCGATCTCGCGCGCGGCGGCGACGATGGCATCGGCGATGGTCTCGCGCTTGGCCTTCCGGCTGGCCTCGATCACCTCGCGGTAGGTGGCATCGGTTTCAACCGACTTGGCCACGTTGTCCATCGTGCGCACCGCCTCGATCGGGTAGTGCCCCGCGGCGCTTTCGGCCGAGAGCATCACCGCGTCGGCCCCTTCATAGATGGCCGTCGCCACGTCCGACACCTCGGCCCGCGTCGGTACCGGGCTCTCGATCATGCTTTCCAGCATCTGGGTGGCGACGATCACGGGTTTGGCCGCGGCGCGGGCCAGCCGCACCATCCGCTTCTGGATCGGCGGCACCGAATGGATGGGCAGTTCCACGCCCAGATCGCCGCGCGCCACCATGATGCCGTCGGACACCGCCAGGATGGCGTCATAGGCCTTCACCGCCGCCGGCTTCTCGATCTTGGACATCAGAAGCGCGCGTTCGTTGACCAGCGCGCGGGCCTCGATCACGTCCTCGGGGCGCTGCACGAAGGACAGCGCCATCCAGTCGACGCCAAGGCGGCAGGCGAACTCCAGGTCCTCGCGGTCCTTGGACGACAGCGCCTTCAGAGGCAGCACCACGTCTGGCACGTTGACGCCCTTGCGGTTCGAGATGGTGCCGCCCACGGCCACGGTACAGTCGGCGAAATCGGGGCCGCAGGCATCGACCCGCAGCCGCACCTTGCCGTCGTTGACCAGCAGCGTCGCGCCTGGTTCCAGCGCCGCGAAGATCTCCACATGCGGGAGGTTCACCCGGGTCTTGTCGCCCGGCGCGGGGTCGAGGTCCATGCGGAAGGCCTGCCCCTCGGTCAGATCGACCGAGTCACCTACGAACACACCCACGCGCAGCTTCGGCCCCTGAAGGTCGGCCAGGATGGCGATCGGTCGCCCCGTGTCGGCCTCGACCTGCCGGATGATCGCATGGCGGCGCGCGATGTCGTCCTGGGTGCCGTGGCTCATGTTCAGGCGAAACACGTCGGCGCCGGCTTCGGACAGGGCGCGGATCATCTCGTAGGTGTCAGAGGCGGGGCCGAGGGTGGCCACGATCTTGACGTTGCGTTGGCGGCGCATGGGGCGGGTTCCTTCGTCGGGCGGCTGCCGTGGGTGGCGATGTTAGCGGTCACATCGCTTATCGCGGAAATCGCGCGGCGGGGCAACCGGCGGTCGGCATTTCCCCCGGCGCGGCCCGCGGCTAGGAAGGCATGTCCCGATTCGCCTGCACATGATGACCGACCCCGCGTATCAGACCCATGGCGAAAACCGTCCCGGCCGCTGGCTGGTCACCTGCGACCATGCCTCGAACGCCGTGCCGGCCTGGGTGGGCGG
>DAOLBY010000076.1:0-14608 GCA_035324325.1 Paracoccaceae bacterium
GTGCCCGCCGGCCACTGGCAATCGGCGGAAACGACCGGCGCCTTCACCCTCGTGTCCTGCACGGTCCCGCCCGGGTTCCGCTTCGCGGGCTTCACGCTTGCCTCGCCCGGCTTCGACATCCCCGACGGCTGACCTGCCCCGGTTGTGTCCGGCACAAATCGCCCGTGGCGCCCCCCTGCGGCCCGCGCTAGCAGGGGGTGCCATGGCCGACCCCGCCCCCCTGCCCGCCCCCCGGAACGAGGACAGCCCGCGCGGGTTTGCCTTTGCCTTCGCGGCCTATCTGTTCTGGGGGTTCCTGCCGCTCTACCTGAAACTGATGGTGCATATTCCGCCGGCCGAGGTGATCGCGCACCGCATCCTGTGGTCGGTACCCATCGCGGGCGTCGTGCTGGTGCTGATCCGGCGCACCGCCGACCTGCGGCGCGCCATGACCGACCCGCGCACGCTGGCCATGGCGGCAGTCACCGCCACGCTGCTGTCGGTCAACTGGGGCATCTATGTCTGGGCGGTGATGAACGACCGCGCACTCGATACCGCGCTTGGCTACTACATCAACCCGCTGTTCTCCGTGGCGCTCGGCGCGATCCTCCTGGGCGAGCGGATGTCCCGGCTGCAACTGGTGGCGATCGGACTGGCGGCGCTGGCGGTGGCGGTGCTGACGGTGTCGGCGGGCAGCCTGCCCTGGGTGTCGCTGGCCCTGACGGTCAGCTGGGGGCTCTACGCCTATTTCCGCAAGACGCTGCCCATCGGCCCGAACCAGGGGTTCTTTCTGGAGGTGGCAATCCTGGCGCCGGTGGCAGCGGGCTGGATCCTCTGGGCCGAGGCCACCGGGCAGGGCCATTTCGGCACCCCGGCCGACGCGGTGCTGCTGATCGGAGCAGGTTTCGCCACCGCCGCGCCGCTGATGGTCTATGCCAACGGCGCGAAGCTCCTGCGGCTGTCGACCATCGGCATGATGCAGTACATCGCGCCGACCATCGTCTTCCTGATCGCGGTCTTCGTGTTCGACGAACCCTTCGGGCAGGAACGGCTGGTCGCCTTCGCGCTGATCTGGGTGGCGCTGGCGCTCTATACCGTCGAGATGCTGCGCGGCGCGGGGCGGCGGTAGCCGTCAGGCCACGTGGTCGGCCCAGGACGGCAGCGGCCAGCCGGGCATCGGCCCCGGGTCGCGCCGCAGATGGCCCGCCCGCGCGACCGCGGCGTGCAGCGCGACCTCGCCCGCCAGCGCCCGGGCCAGCGCCGCGCCGAGATCACCGGACAGCGGCGGGTCGCAGGGCATGGCCGACACGTTCCGACGGGGCAGCATCAGCGGCCGGCCCGTACGGCGCATCAGGAAGGCCACCAGCCGCGGCAGCGCCGCCTGGTCGAACATGTGGTCGACCGGCGCCGACTGCCCGTCCCACCCCGTGAAACGGTCCTGCCGGCCGACCATGGCCCAGCCGGGCGGCGCGGGCGCGATGCAGGCCGCGGCGAAATCGGCGAACCCGAGGCCCGGTGGCAGCGCCCCTCGCCCGGCGCGATAGGCCCACCAGCTGCGCAGCCGCGCCACCGGCTCGCGCACCACGCAGAGCGTTTCGACGCGCCGGCCCGCCCGCGCCTCGGCCGCACGGCGGTGCCCGGCCTCGAAGGCCGCGGCCCCGGCATGGCGCGGCCGCGACAGGAACCCAGGGTCTGCCAGCCCGTCGAGCATCGCGCGCAGGGACTGCGATGCGGCCTTTGGCATTTCCAGCACCACCAGCCCCGCGCCGGGCAACAGGATCATCGCGCCCCCCCCTTTTCGCGGCGCATCCTGCCCGCCCGCCCCTTGCCGCGCGGTTAATCCCGGGCTGGACGCCGTCACCGGTGACGGCTAGCCAAGGCGGATGACCGCCCGCGCCCCCACCCTTCACGCCCCCGACCGCATCCTGCCCGGCGTGGTGCTGATGCTGGCCTTCTGCGTGCTGGCGCCGCTTCTCGACGTGTCGGCCAAGCTGGCGGCCGCGACGGTGCCCGTGGGGCAGATCGTCGTAGCGCGGTTCCTGGTGCAGGGTGCGCTGATGGTGCCTGTGATGCTGGCCATGGGGGTTGGCTGGGGCCTGCCGGCCGGCATGCTGCGGCTGATCTTCCTGCGGGCGGTGTTCCTGATCCTGTCGACCTACAGCTTCGTCGCCGCCATCGCGGTGATGCCGGTCGCCGATGCGCTGGCCATCGCCTTCGTCGAGCCCTTCGTGCTGCTGATCCTGGGGCGGCTGATCTTCGGCGACGAGGTCGGGCCGCGGCGGATCGCGGCCTGCGCCGTGGGCTTCGGCGGCGCGCTTCTGGTGATCCAGCCCTCGCTCGCGGCCTTCGGGCTTGTCGCGCTCTGGCCGCTGGGGACGGCGTTCTTCTTCGCCTTCTACATGCTGGTCACGCGGCACATGCGCAGCCTGCACCCGGTTGCGATGCAGGCGCATACCTCGTTCGCGGGCATCGCGCTGTGCCTGCCGGTGATGGCGCTGGCCTCGGCGGTGGAGATCCCCACGATCTCGCCCGTCCTGCCGCAGGGCCTGGCCTGGCTGTGGCTGTTCGGCGTGGGGTTCTGGGCGGCGGTCAGCCATATCTGCATGACCTACGCACTGAAGTACGCGCCCTCGGCCACGCTGGCGCCGCTGCACTACCTCGAGATCGTGGCTGCGGTGGCGCTCGGCTATGCGATCTTCGGCGACTTCCCGAACCCGATGACCTGGGCGGGGATCGCCACGATCATGGCGTCCGGACTCTACGTCGTTCACCGCGAGCGGGTGGCCGCGCGGCGCTGACGCCGGACTGCGCGTCCCCGACGAGGGCCGCGAGCGCCGCGCGAAGCCGAGCCCGCGGCAGGATCACCAGCATCCCCGGCCCGTCGAACGCCAGTTCCACCGGCCCCCGGCTGACCCGGTTCGAGGTGCCGATGCGCCCGGCCGGCTCCATCACCAGCCCGTCGATGGGCCAGTCGAGCCCCCGGCTCGTGCCCGTGAGCCGCGCCATCGGCCAGAGCGACAGCCGGTCGCCGGCCCGCAGGTCCAGCCGCAGCCGCGGCGGCGCGGCAAATGCCGCGTCCTGCCGCGAAAGCGCGATGCAGGGCGGCCCCGACACGCGTCCCGCCAGCACCGTCATCGCCGCCAGCGCGTGGTCCATCCGCCCGCCGAGAACGCCGAGCGTCAGGACGAAGGGCGCATTGATGCTGCGGAGCGCCTTGTCGAAGTCGGTCGTTTCCTGTTCGGCAACCTCATGCAGCCGGTCCGGCGGCACGGCCGACCGCGCCGCCGCGCCGATCGAATCGAGGTCGCCGATCACTGCCGCCGGCATGTGGCCCGCGCGCAGCAGCCGGTCGGCGCCCCCGTCCGCCGCCACCGCAACCGGCGCAAGCGCCAGTGCCGCCGCCAGATCCCGCGCTGCGACCGGCCCCCCCGCGACCAGCGTGACCCCGACAGGGGATTCGACAATCGGGCGATTCATGCCGATACTGGTATCCGATTAAGGCAGGGGTTGGGGCACGGGGCCACAATCAATCCTTCAAATCACCCCCATCTGTCCATGGAATTGATCACGGATCGGGGTCAATTGTCGGCGTGGTTCCAGACGAGGTAACTCAGCTATGGTCGGTCCGTCCAAGATCCTGACCGTGTCCTACGGCACCTTCTCCTGCACGCTCGAGGGGTTCGACGACCCGTTCTCGACGATGAAGGCCATCGCGGAGTACTTCCGTGACCTGGCCGCGGACGACCGCTATTTCGGCGCCGAGCCGCCGCAGCCCGATGCCGCCATGCTGCACCGCATCGCCGAGCGCGAGGTGCAGCGCCGGGTCGAGGCGAAGGTGCAGGACAATGGTGTGATCCTGCGTGCCGGAACGGCCGCCACCGTGCCCTATGCCCCGCCTGCCGCCCCGGCCGCTGCCGCTCCCGCCTTCGCGACCGCGCCCGTCATGCTGCCGCTGACGGCAGCGGCGCCGGCCCTGGCCGACGCCTCGCCGGTGCTGTCCGAATCGGTCGCCGAGAAACTGCGCCGCCTGCGTGCCGCGGCACTGGCCCCGGCATCGCCGCCCGTCGTGACCGCGGCCCCCGTGGCCGAGGCCGCCCCTGTCGTCCTGCCCGCGGAACCGGAAGCCATCGTGCTGCCCGTGGCGGCGGAAGCGAATGCCGGGACCGAGGTTGCCGCGGCAGACATGCCCCGGGACGACGCCGAGGTCGCGGCCCCGGCCGTCCGGGCAGAGGCCATGGCTGAGCCGGAAGCAGACGGGACCGACGAGGCCGCCGAGACGCCCGAGGCCGCAGCCGCCCGGGACGACGAGGTCCTGACCGCCGCCGTCACCGACGAAGCGGAGGCCGACGAGCCTGCGGTGGCGGATGAGGGAGACGCCCCGATCGCCGCCCTCTCGGACGCGCCCGACATGGAAGCCGAGGCCCCGGCCTCCGACCTCGACGACGACGACCAGGCCCTGATCGCCGCCCTCTCGGACGCGCAGGAGGCAGAGCCCGAGATGCCGAGGCCGCCTCGGCCCCGCCGACGGAGGGCGCGGACGAAGATACGGCCATCGCAACCCTCGCGGAGGAGCCGCTGGCCGAAGCGTCCACTGCGCCGGCCGAGGACGATGTGCTGATGGACGCCCCCGCGGAGGCGGAAGAACCGCAGCCCGAAGAGCCTGCGGCGGATCTGCCGGGTGACGCTGAACCGGCTGACGGGGAAGCGGCGCCGGCCGATCCCGCCCCCACACTGGTGCTGCGCGCCGAACCGGCACGGGCGCGTGTCATCAAGATCCGGCGGATCGAGGCCCGGCCGGCAGCCGCTGCGGAAGCGGCCGCCCCCGCGGTCCTGTCGCCCGAAGCCGAGGCCGACCTGGCGCGCGAACTGGCCGAACTGCGCGGCGATGCCGCACCCCCGGCCGACCCGCCGGAGGCCGAGGCCGCCCCCGACCTGCCGCCGCTGCCCCAGACCCGGCCTGCCCTGCCCGCGGCCGACGAGGATGCGGCCATGCGCCGGCTGCTCGACACCGCCGACGAACGCCTCGCCGAACCCGAAAGCCAGCGCCGCCTCTCGGCCATCGCGCATCTGAAGGCCGCCGTGGCCGCCACCTTTGCCGACCGCCAGAACAGCGACAGCGCCCCGCGCGACGACGAGGAAACCCGCCGCTCGCCCTATCGGTCCGACCTGGAGCGGGTGGTGCGCCCGCGCCGCCCGATGCCGGGCGAGGCCGCGCCGCCCTCCCGCACCGCGCGCCCCGTCGCACCCGGCGCCGCCGCCCCGGGCCGTCCGGCACCGCTGGTCCTGGTCTCGTCGCAGCGCATCGACCGCCCCGCCGCCGATCCGGCCAATCCCGTGCGGCCCCGCCGCGTGGCGGCGCTGAGCCTTGCGCCGCAGGCCGCGGCCGAGGCGGACCAGACCGAGGAGGAGGAGGACGACCTGCTGGCCGAGGATCCGTCGAACGTGTTCGGCGAGGCCGACACCGGCTTTGCCGAGTTCGCCGAGCGCATGGGCGCCACCAGCCTGCCGGACCTGCTGGAGGCCGCGGCGGTCTATGCCGCCTGCGTCGAGGGGCGCCCCGGCGTCACCCGGCCGCAGCTGATCCGCCGCGTCACCGACCTGCACGAGGAACTGAACGGCGGCGAGGCGCCGACCCGCGAGGACATGCTGCGCAGCTTCGGCCGGCTTCTGCGCGACGGCCGCATCGAGAAGTTGCGCCGCGGCTTCTACGGCGTGCGCGAGGACTCGCGCGCGCTGGCCGAAGGCAAGCGCGTGGCGGGTTGACCGGCCGCCGTGCCGGCCACCGGCGCGCGCGACGCATCGGGGTCGGGCTGACCGACGCCGCGAAACACGAAGCGGAACGGTGCCATCCACAGGAAGCCGAGCCCGAGGTAGACGAGGAACTCGGCCCAGACCGGCGGACGGTCCAGCGCATTGACCAGACTGACCGCCGCCACGATGTAGAGCGGCAGCCCGACCAGCAGGATTGCCAGCGACCAGCGCCGCCTCGCGCGATAGGAAAGCGCCATGCCTGTGCCCCGGTTGCGTGTCAGTCGGCGAAGGGGTCGGTCACGAGGATCGTGTCGTCCCGTTCGGGCGAGGTGGACAGTAGCGCCACCGGGCACTGGATCAACTCCTCGATCCGCCGCACATACTTCACGGCAGCCCCCGGCAGGTCGGCCCAGGACCGGGCGCCGGCGGTGGACTGCGACCAGCCCTCCATCTCCTCGTAGACCGGACGGACCCGCGCCTGCAGGTTGGCGGCCGTCGGCAGGTGGTCGAGCCTTTCGCCGTCGAGATCATAGCCGGTGCAGATGCGAAGGGTTTCGAAGCCGTCGAGCACGTCGAGCTTGGTCAGCGCGATACCCGAGACGCCCGAGGTGGCACAGGTCTGGCGCACGAGCACCGCGTCGAACCAGCCGCAGCGGCGCTTGCGCCCCGTCACGGTGCCGAATTCGCGCCCGCGCTCACCCAGACGCTCGCCGTCGGCGTCGTGCAGTTCGGTCGGGAACGGCCCCTCGCCCACGCGGGTCGTGTAGGCCTTGACGATGCCGAGGACGAAATCGACCGCTCCGGGTCCGAGGCCGGTGCCGGTGGCGGCCATGCCGGCGAGCGTGTTCGACGAGGTCACATAGGGGTAGGTGCCGAAGTCGATGTCGAGAAGTGCGCCCTGCGCGCCTTCGAACAGGATGCGCCGGCCGGCGCGGCGGGCCTCGTTCAGCACCTTCCAGACGGGCTGCGCATAGGGCAGAAGCCGCGGCGCCACCTCCATCAGGGCCGCGCGCAGGCCGTCGCGGTCCACCGCCGGAAGGCCGAGGCCCGCGCGCAGGGCGTTGTGGTGGGTCAGCAGCCGGTCGATGCGCAGATCGAGCGTCGGGCCGTCGCCGAGGTCGGCCACACGGACCGACCGGCGGCCCACCTTGTCCTCGTAGGCCGGGCCGATGCCGCGCCCGGTGGTGCCGATCTTGGCCGCCCCCGCCTGTCCCTCGCGCGCGCGGTCCAGTTCGCCATGCACGGGCAGGATCAGCGGCGCGTTCTCGGCGATCATCAGCGTCTCGGGGGTGACGCGGACGCCTTGTGCCGAAAGCCGGTCGATCTCGTCCAGAAGCGCCCAGGGGTCGAGCACCACGCCGTTGCCGATGACCGAGGGCTTGCCGCGCACCACGCCCGAGGGCAGGAGGCTGAGCTTGTAGGTGGTGCCGTCAACGACCAGCGTGTGGCCCGCGTTGTGGCCGCCCTGGAAGCGCGCGACGATGTCGGCGCGCGCCGAGAGCCAGTCCACGATCTTGCCCTTGCCCTCGTCGCCCCACTGGCAACCCACCACCGCGACATTGGCCATTTCGCATCCCCCGCGTGAAAACCGCGCCCCTTCTAGCGGCGCCCGCGGGCGGGGGAAACCGGCAATTGCGCGCGGGGCGCGGCGGCGGGGGCCAGCCCGCCGCACCCCGGGGGTATCCGGGCCGAGGCGAAAGGGGCGGGCTTTCGACTTGACCTTTGCGGCGGGGCTGGGATGTAAGGGGCGCATGGCCACCGGGACCCTGACCATCGACCTTGACGCGATTGCCGCGAACTGGCGCGCGCTCGACCGGATGTCGTCCTCGGGGACGCAGACGGGGGCGGTTGTCAAGGCGGACGGCTATGGCCTGGGCGCCGGCCGGGTGGCCCGCGCGCTGGCGCGGGCGGGGGCGCGGCGGTTCTTCGTGGCGGTGGCCGAGGAGGGCGCCGCGGTGCGCCAGGCGCTGGGGCCAGGGCCGCAGATCTGCGTCTTCGGCGGGCATATGGCGGGGGGAACCGAGATGGTCGGGGGTCTCGGCCTGACGCCGATGCTGAACTCGATCGACCAGGTGACGCGCCATCTGGAGGCGCTGCCGGACCACCCATTCGGCATCCAGCTCGACACCGGCATGAACCGGCTGGGCATGGAGCCGGCCGAGTGGGAGGCGGTGGCGGCCTTCGTGCTGGAGGCCGGCCCCGAGCTTCTGATGAGCCATCTGGCCTGCGCCGACGAGCCTGACCACCCGATGAACGAGGCGCAGCTTGCCGCATTCCACGCCATGACCGACGGCTGCGACCTGCCGCGATCGCTGGCGGCCACGGGGGGGATCCTTCTGGGGCCGCGGTATCACTTCGACCTGACGCGGCCGGGCATCGGGCTCTACGGCGGCGCACCCTTCGAGGCGGCGACGCGTGTCGTCGGCCTGTCGCTGCCGGTGATCCAGCTGCGCGAGGTCGCGGCGGGCGAGACGGTGGGCTACGGCTGCGCCTTTCAGGCCGAGGACGAGGCGCGCATCGCCACCGTCTCGGGCGGTTATGCCGACGGGCTGATCCGGTCCCTTTCCGGGCGCGGCACGCTCTGGGCCGGGGACCAGCCCTGCCCGATCGCCGGGCGGGTGTCGATGGACCTGATCGGGGTCGACGTGACCCACCTGGCCGAGGTGCCACGGGTGCTCGACATCCTGGGGCCGCACCAGGGGGTCGATGACCTGGCCGAGATGGCGGGCACCATCGGCTACGAAATCCTCACCTCGATCGGCCCCCGCTACGACCGCCGCTATGCCGAGGGGGCGACGGCGTGAACCCGGCGCGGCCGCTGGCGGCGCTGGGGGCGATGGTTCTGGCGGCGCTGGCGGCGGTCGGACGGGTGTCGATCTTCGCCTTCCAGCTCGTCGGCCATGTGGTCCGTCCGCCCTTCTATCCGCGCGAACTGGCCGCCCAGGTGCTGGCCATCGGCTGGCTGTCGCTGCCCGTCGTCGGGCTGACCGCCATCTTCACCGGCGCGGCGCTGGCCCTGCAGATCTATGCCGGCGGCGCGCGCTTCTCGGCCGAGGCGGTGGTGCCCCAGATCGTCGCCATCGGCATGGTGCGCGAGCTTGGGCCCGTGCTCGGTGGCCTGATGGTGGCGGCGCGGGTGGCCTCGTCCATCGCGGCGGAACTCGGCACGATGAAGGTGACCGAGCAGATCGACGCGCTGGTGACGCTGTCGACCGACCCGATGAAATACCTCGCCGTGCCGCGGGTGCTGGCGGCGACGCTGTCGGTGCCGGTGCTGGTGGCCGTGGGCGATGCGATCGGCATCATGGGCGGCTGGCTGGTCGGGACCGGGCGTCTGGGCTTCAATTCGGCCACCTACCTGCGCAACACGGCCGAGTTCCTCGAGGTCTGGGACGTGGGCTCGGGGCTGGTGAAGGGCGCGGTCTTCGGCTTTCTGGTGGCGCTGATGGGCTGCTGGCACGGGATGAATTCGGGCCGCGGCGCGCAGGGCGTGGGGGCGGCGACCAAGGCCGCGGTGGTGGGGGCAAGCGTGCTGATCCTGGCCGCCAACTACCTGCTGACCGAACTGTTCTTCTCGGCATGATCCGGCTGTCGGGGGTGCAGAAGGCCTTCGGGGCCAACCGCGTGCTTCGGGGGATCGACCTTGACGTGCCGAAGGGGTCATCGCTGGTGGTGATTGGCGGCTCGGGCACCGGCAAGTCGGTGCTGCTGAAGTGCATCCTCGGCCTCGTGAAGCCGGACGCGGGGCGGATCGAACTCGACGGCCAGGAGGCAGGGGCCGGCGACCGCGATGCCTTCCTGGCCCGCTTCGGGATGCTGTTCCAGGGCGGCGCGCTGTTCGACAGCCTTCGGGTCTGGGAAAATGTGGCCTTCCGCCTGCGCCGCGGCCCGACCGCCCTGCCGCGCGATGCGGCGCGGGCCGTGGCGGTGGAGAAGCTGGCGCGCGTGGGCCTCTCGGAACGGGTGGCCGACCTGTTCCCGGCCGAGCTGTCGGGCGGGATGCAGAAGCGCGTGGGGCTGGCGCGCGCCATCGCGGCCGCGCCGGAGGTGATCTTCTTCGACGAGCCGACGACCGGCCTCGACCCGATCATGGCGGGCGTCATCAACGCCCTGATCCGCGGCATCGTGACCGAGATGGGGGCGACCGCCATCGCCATCACGCATGACATGACATCCGTGCGCGCCATCGCCGACCGGGTGGCGATGCTGCACGACGGAGTCGTGCGGTGGCAGGGGACGGTCGCGGAAATGGACGACACGCCAGACCCTTACGTCCAGCAGTTCATCCACGGACGGGCCGAGGGCCCGATCACGGCCCTGCGCTGAATGGGCCTCGCGCTCGCCTTCCTCGCGGCAGGGGCGGCGGCGGTTCTGGCCATGGGATGGACAGCGCTCGTGGCCCTGTCGGCCGAGGGCGCGCGCGGCCGCGGCGTGGCGCTGCTGGCCGTGCTGGCCGTCGTCGCCTGCGCCCCCCTCGTGGGCCGGGGGCTGGCGGCGGGCGGGGTGGCGCTGCCGGCCTGGACGGGTGCCGCAGGGGTCAGCCTGCTGATGGCGGCGGCCATGCTGTGCCTGTGGCGGCTGCGTGCGGTACCTGGCTCATACTGGCCCGCGCGGGCGGGGATGGCGGCCTGCATGGCGCTGTGGATCGTGCTGGTGCTGATGCGCGGCGCGCCGATCTGACCGGCCTGCGGGCCTTGACCGCGCCGCTCGGCCATGCCCGGATGGCGACCGCCCGTTTCCTTCCCCCCCGGCCCCCGCCATGCCCGTTTCGCGCGCCCTTCTCCTGGCCTTATGCGGCGCGCTGGCCGTGGCCTTTCCGGTGGCCTGGTTCGCGCCGCTGATGACGGTGAAGGTGCGGTTTGCCTTCTGGTCCGAGGGCACTGTGCTGACCATCGCCTCGACGCTTCAGGCGGTCTGGGCCGAGGATGCGGTGCTGGGGCTGCTGCTGACCTTCGCCGCCATCGTGGCGCCCACGGTCAAGGTGCTCGGCACCGGGCTGGTCCTGATGCGCCTGCTGTCGCCACGGGTTCAGGGGGTGCTGTGGCACGTCGGCCGCTTCGCCATGGCCGACGTGTTCCTGATCGCCGTCTATGTCGCGCTGTTCCGCGGCATCAGCGGCGGATCGCTGGTCTTCGGATGGGGCCTGTGGCTGTTCACATTCTGCGTGATCGCCGCGCTGGTCCTCGGCGCCCTGGCCGACCGCCGGCCGGGGCGCTGATCAGCCGCCAGAGGCAGGGGGCGTGGCGGCAGGCGCGGTCGTCCCGGGGGCGCAGGCCGTGGTGAGGTCCTCGGAGCGCGCCACGATCCAGCCCGGCGCGTCCTCGGGGATCGTCTCGTCGATATTGCCCTGGAAGCTGGCGAAGACCTTGGCGGAACGCGAGTTGTCCACCATCGGGATGGTGTTGGCCGCGACCGCCCGGTCGTAGACGATGAAGGCAACCGCCACCAGCAGGATGCCGCGCAGGACCCCGAACAGGAAGCCGAGCCCCTGGTCGAGCCCGCCCAGGATCGACCTTTGCACCGCCCCCGACAAGAGCGGCGCAAACAGCGAGGCGATGATCAGGCCAAGCGCAAAGACCGCCGCGAAAGCCGCGATGATGGACAATTCGCAACTGTCGGCGAGGAACTGCCCGACCATGGGCAGTTCCTTGATCAGCGGCTGTGCCGAGGCGGCGAAGATGTAGGCGACGACCGCAGCCCCGATCCAGCCGAGGATGGCGAGCGATTCCCGCACGAGCCCGCGGGAATAGGCGAGGATGGCCGATATGACGATCACCGCGGCCACGATGCCGTCGACCAGCGTAAAGCCTTCCATTCCCTCGCTCCTTCCCGGCCGGGTTCAGCCCGCGCCGAACATCTCCCCCACGAAGGTCGTGAGGTCGGGCATCGCGCGCAGGGTGATCCCGGCGGCTTCGCCCTGCGGTCCCTGCGGGGCCACGGCCCGTGTGAAACCAAGTTTCGCGGCCTCTTTCAACCGGTTTTCCGTCTGTGCCACGGGGCGCAGGGCGCCGGACAGCCCGATCTCGCCGAAAAAGACCGTATCCGCCGGCAGTGCCACATCCTCGCGCGCCGAGAGAAGCGCGGCGGCGACCGCCAGATCCGCCGCCGGTTCGCTGATGCGAAGGCCGCCCGCCACATTCAGGAACACGTCAACCCCGGCGAAAGGGATGCCGACGCGCGCCTCGAGCACCGCGAGGATGGTGGACAGCCGCCCGGCATCGAGACCCACCACCGACCGCCGCGCGCTGCCCGGTCCGCCCGGGGCGACCAGCGCCTGGATCTCGGCCAGCACCGGCCGGGTGCCCTCGATCCCCGCGAACACGGCCGAGCCGGCGGCGGGTTCGCCCCGCTGCGACAGGAAGAGGGCCGAGGGGTTGGCGACCTCGGCCAGCCCCTGCCCGGTCATCTCGAACACGCCGATCTCGTCGGCCGGGCCGAAGCGGTTCTTGACCGCGCGCAGGATGCGGAACTGGTGGCCGCGCTCGCCCTCGAAATAGAGGACCGTATCGACCATGTGCTCGACCACGCGGGGGCCGGCGATCTGGCCGTCCTTGGTGACATGGCCGACCAGGATCACCGCCACCCCGCGCCGCTTGGCAAAGCTGACAAGCTCGTGCGCCGCCGCCCGCACCTGCGCCACCGACCCGGGCGCGGCCTCGACGCTGTCGAGCCACAGGGTCTGCACCGAATCGATCACCGCCAGGCCGGGACGCAGCGTGTCGAGCGTGGTCAGGATGTCGCGCAGGTTGGTCTCGGCACCGAGTTTCACGGGCGCCTGTTCCAGCCCCAGGCGCGCCGCCCGCATACGCACCTGGGCCGCCGCCTCTTCGCCCGAGATATACAGGCATTCCAGCCCCTTGCGGGCGAAACTTGCGGCGGCCTGCAGCAGCAGCGTGGACTTGCCGATCCCCGGATCGCCGCCCACGAGGATCGCCGAGGCCGGCACGAGGCCGCCCCCCAGCACGCGGTCGAGCTCGGCCAGGCCCGAGGGCGCGCGGGGCGGCGGGGGTTCGGCGGTGGTGAGGTCGGTCAGCGCGATGGTCTTGCCGCGGGGGCCCGTCCCGCGCGGGCCGGCCGACAGCGGCGCCTCCTCGGCCAGCGTGTTCCAGGCCCCGCAGGCGTCGCAGCGCCCAGCCCATTTGGAATGGGACGCGCCGCAGGCGGTGCAGGTGAAGACGGGCGCGGCCTTTGCCATGGGCGCATCTAGCCCCGGCGGGGGCCGGGGTGCAACGCTGCTAGCCCTCCAGCGCCGCGACGCCGGGCAGGACCTTGCCCTCCATCCATTCGAGGAAGGCGCCCCCGGCGGTGGAGATGAAGGTAAAGTCATCCGCCGCGCCGGCCTGGTTCAGCGCCGCGACCGTGTCGCCCCCGCCCGCGACCGAGACGAGCCCCCCCTCGCGCGTCAGCCCCGCCACGGCCTTGGCCGCGGCATTGGTGGCGGCGTCGAAGGGTGGCAGTTCGAAGGCGCCGAGGGGGCCGTTCCAGATCAGCGTGCGACAGCCCTCGAACAGCCGCACCAGCGCGGCGACCGTCATGGGTCCGGCATCGAGGATCATCGCGTCGGGCGGGCAGGCATCGGCGGCCACGACCTCGTGGGGCGCGTGGGCGCGGAATTCGCGCGCAACCACCACATCGACGGGCAGGTGGACCGCGCAGCCCGCCGCCTGCGCGCGCGCCAGGATCGCGCGGGCGGTGTCGGCCATGTCGCGTTCGGCGAGGCTTTTCCCGACCTCATGCCCCTGCGCCACGAGGAAGGTGTTGGCCATGCCGCCGCCGATCACCAGATGGTCGACCTTCTCCACCAGGTTGCCCAGCAGGTCGAGCTTGGTCGAGACCTTGGCCCCCCCGACGACCGCCGCGACGGGGCGCGCGGGCGACCCGAGCGCCGCGTCGAGCGCGCGCAGTTCCGCCTCCATCAGTCGGCCGGCACAGGCGGGCAGCAGGTGCGCAAGCCCCTCGGTCGAGGCGTGCGCCCGGTGCGCGGCGGAAAAGGCGTCGTTCACGAAGACATCGCCAAGGGCCGCCATGGCGCCGGCCAGCGCGGGGTCGTTCTTTTCCTCGCCGGCATGGAAGCGCGTGTTCTCCAAGAGCACGACCTCGCCCGCGCCGGCATCGGCGATGGCGTCGGCCGCGACAGGCCCCACGCAGTCGGCGGCAAAACGCACCGGGCAGGCCAGCGCCGCCTGCAGCGCGGGGGCCACGCGCGACAGGCTCATCGCGGGCACGACCTTGCCCTTGGGCCGGTCGAAATGCGCCAGCAGCACGGGCCGCCCTCCCGCCGCCAGGACCGCGCGCACCGTCGGCACGATCTTGTCGATGCGGGTGGTGTCGGTGACACGCTCACCCTCCATCGGCACGTTGATGTCGACCCGCACCAGCACGGTCTTGCCGGACAGGTCCATGTCGTCGAGCGTCTTCCAGGCCATCGCGTCACCCCCAGCGGTCTGCCCCCCTTGCACCCGATCCCCGGGGCTTCGTCAACCGGGCGCCGGGGATGCGATCACGCGGGTTTGCCCTTTCGCGCGCCCGCGCCCTTGCATAGGGTGCCGCCCGACCGAAACAGACCAGGGAGGGCCGTCCATGGCCGAGATCCGCGACCCCGAGAATACCATCCTGATGGAACTGAAATCCGGCACCGTCGTGATCGAGCTGCTGCCCGACGTGGCGCCCCTGCACAGCGCCCGGATGAAGGACCTCGCCCGCGCCGGGGCCTATGACGGGGTCATCTTCCACCGCGTGATCGAGGGGTTCATGGCCCAGTCGGGGGATGTGGAGCACGGCAACACAGGCAAGAACTACAACGCCCGGCGGGCCGGCACCGGCGGCTCCGTCCTCCCCCCCCTGCCCGGCGGGGTCTCCCGCCCGCCCCCCGACCCCG
>DAOLBY010000271.1:0-1786 GCA_035324325.1 Paracoccaceae bacterium
ATGTCGCGGCGCGGCTGACAGGGCGCCTCGGGGCGGTAACCGCCGCGCCCTTCCGAACCGCAGAAGCGCTGTCCGGCTGGGCGCGCGACCTTGGTGTGAAGCAGGTTGTTGCCCCGCACGCGCCCGTCGGCCCCGCGGCCGACATTCTGACTGAACTGTCGGGACGGCTCGACCGGCAAGGCCAGCGGCTTGTGCGGGTGCTGCGGCGCCACGATGCCACGTTTTGGCCCCATGCGACCCACGGGTTCTTCCGATTCCGCGAGGATGCTTCCACCAAGGGAATCGCAGTTTCGGGCTGACCGGCGGAGTTTCGACGATGCGCTTGATCGCAATGGCCGTACTGACTTTGGTCCTGGGCGGGCCCGGAGTGGCCTGTGGCCTGCCGCCCGACCTGACTGCGCAGCGAGCAGAGCTGCTGGCCGAGGTCAACGCGGTTCGCGCGCAGCAGGGCGTGGCACCGCTGCGCGCCGATGCGAAACTTGACCGTGCGGCACAAGAACATGCCTGCGACAGTGCCCGGCACGGCCGGATGTCCCACACCGGATCGGACGGGTCGCACTTTGCGCAGCGGATTGCGCTCGCGGGCTACCGGATCGGACGGGACGGCGCAGCCGAGAATCTCGGTTTCGGATATCGTGTTGCGCGCGCGGTCGTTCAGGGCTGGATGGCATCGCCGGGCCATCGGCGCAACATCCTGGCACCGCGTCTGTCCGAACTCGGGGTCGGGCTTGCACTGGAACGCAGCGGCAGGCCGCATTGGGTGATAGTGGCCGCCAGCCCGCGCTGAAGGGCCGCTAGACCGCCAGCGAAAGTTCGGCGCGCAAGCCCCCGAGGGCGGTGCTTTCCCCCTCCGTGGCTGCGCGCCACATCCGCGGCGATGGCGAGGCCCAGGCCGACGCCGCCGCCGCGGTTGGGGTCGCGCGCGGCGTCCAGCCGGACGAAAGGCGTCAGCGCCTCATCGCGCCGGTCGCGCGGAATGCCGGGGCCGTCATCCTCGACCACGAAACGCAGCGCCCGCCCGCCCATGATCACCGACACCTCCGCCCGCCCTGCGTAGCGGCTCGCATTGCCGAGCAGGTTCTCCAGCGCCCGCGTCACCGCCTGCGGCCGGATCGTCGCCAAGCCCGAACCCTCGACCCGGACGAGCCGCACGGTCTGTCCCGACCTCGCCGCGGCCTCCACGGCTGCCCGCGCAAGTGCCGCGGGATCGACCGGCAGCGGTTCCTCCATCGCATCACCGCGCACGAAGGCCAGGAATTCGTCCACCAACCGCTCCATTTGCCCGAGATCGGACAGAAGCGCGCGCGTCTCGGCATCCTCGGGCAGCATCGACAGGCCGAGGCGCAGCCGGGTCATCGGCGTGCGCAGGTCGTGGCTGACCCCCGACAGCATCAGCGTGCGCTGCTCGATCTGCCGCTCGATCCGCGCCCGCATGTCGAGAAACGCGCGCCCCGCCGCCCGCACCTCGTCGGCGCCGCGCGGGCGATAGGGCAGGTGCTGGCCTTTGCCGAAAGCCTCGGCCGCCGCGGCAAGGCGGGTGATCGGGCGCAACTGCGCACGCAGGAAGTAGAAGGCAATCAGCGTCATCAGGAACGAAGTGAGGATCATCAGCACCAGCAGCTGGTGCGGGTTCGACGCCGACACGCGCCGCCGCGGCATCGTCACCTCGAGCGGACCATGCGCGGTGTCGAGCACCAGCCGAACCTCACGCGGTGTTTCGGTCAGCGTGACCTGGCGCAGGGCGGGCAGACCGGCCGCGAGCGTCTCCACCACCACGCGCCCCGAC
>DAOLBY010000271.1:1796-2399 GCA_035324325.1 Paracoccaceae bacterium
GGTCGAGGGCCGACAGACTGGGGGGCTGGGCCTGCTGTGCCACCGGTCCGGACGTGGCGGCGAGCCGCAAGTCGAGTGCCTGTGCCACCTCGCCCGCAGCGACCAGCGCCGCCGCCGGGTCGGGCATCGCCTCGGCGACCGCAACCAGATACGCGACCTCGCCCGCCACCGCCTCGGTCAGCTGGCGCGTGACCCCTTCGAAATGGCGCTGTATGAAGGCCAGCGACACGACGAGCTGGATGGTGACGACCGGCACGATGAGGATGAGCGCGGCGCGTCCGTAGAGCCCGCGGGGAATGAGGGATTTCAGACGCCATGCCATTTGCGGAGACTAGCCGGGCAGGGGTCGCCGCGGAAGGGGCAGGCCCGGCGCTTCGCGTGGTGCGGGCGGGGAACCCCGGCCCCTTCACCGGACCCGGCACCAACACCTTCCTGGTCCGCCGCGGCGAGGTGGCGGTCATCGACCCCGGACCCGACGACGCCGCCCACCTCGATGCCGTCGCCGCCGCCGGCAGCGGTCGCATCCGGTGGATCCTCTGCACCCACACCCACCGCGACCACACGCCCGGCGCCGCCGGGCTCAAGGAGCGCACCGGCGCCGAG
>DAOLBY010000077.1:0-2156 GCA_035324325.1 Paracoccaceae bacterium
GGTGGCAGGTCTCTGGGTGGGACTGGCGCCGCCCTCGGCGCTGACGATGCTCGCTCCCGACCTCTGGGGCGAGGCCGAGGATGCCGCCGACCTGATCCCCGATATCGACGCCGTTCTGGCCTTCGCGTCCGAAGGGTGAAAGGAAAAGCCCATGCCGATCGATGCGCCCCTTGCCGTCCCGCCGCCGGGCCCGCCACCCGGGCGGTGGATGCGCGTTCTGCTGGTGGTGTCGCTGGCGCTGAACCTTGCGGTGGCGGGCCTTGTCGCCGGCGCCATGCTGCGCGGGCCCTGGAGTGGCGACGGCCCGCGGGCAGTGTCTGTCCGCGACCCGGGGCTCGGCCCCTATGCCGCCGCGCTGTCGGAGGAGGATCGCAGTGTGCTGCGGCGTGCGCTTCGTGCTCGTTTGCCCGACCTGCGCGCCGCGCGCGCCGGGTTCCAGGCCGACATGCAGGCGGTTCTCGGGGCGCTGCGGGCCGAACCCTTTGACCCCGAAGCGCTGCGCGCCGCGATGGACAGGTCGTCGGCCCGGCTGACCGAAACGGTCGCGATCGGCCAGGCGATGGTCTTCGACCGGATCGCCGCGCTGGGTCCTGCCGAACGCCGCGCCTTCGCCGACCGGCTGGAAGCGGCGCTCGACCGGCCGCTGCGCCGCTTGCGCGACCGCGACGGGCGCTGACGAGCATCGCTGCCCCGACCCGACCGCCCCGACCTGACCGCCCCGACCCGACCGCTCTGTCCTGCGGCCGCTGCGGGCCGGCTGCCGGCGTCCCTGCCGGAAAGGAACCGGAACCGCGCCGCGACCCCGAGCGGCATCGAACCGGACCCCGGCATGGATCCGCAGAATTGCACGGTCAGGCGGCTGTCAGCCCCGTCGTCCCCTGGTTCCGGCCGGTCGCCTTGGCCGTCACCAGGGCGCGGTCGGCCGCATCGATCAGTGCCTGGACCCCGGCGCCCGCCTCCCCTGTCCGCGGGTCGGACATGGCCAGCCCGATGGACACCGTCATCGTCACCCCACCCCCCTGCGGCAACCGCAAGGGCCGGTCGGCCACCGCGCGGCACAGCCGCTCGGCAATCTGGCGCGCCTGTGGCAGATCGACCGAGGGCAGGACGACCAGGAACTCCTCGCCACCGATGCGGGCGATCAGGTCGCCGGGGCGCAACTGGGCGCGCAGGCGGTCGGCCGCGCCGGTCAGAACGGCATCGCCGGCCGAATGGCCGTACCTGTCGTTGACCTGCTTGAAGCGGTCGAGGTCGGCGATCAGGACGGCATAGCCGTCGCCCGCCCGACGCGCCTCGGCGTCGATGGAGCCGAGCGCGCGCATCCCGTGGCGGCGGTTGTAGAGGCCGGTCAGCGGATCGACGGCGGCAAGCTGCACATGCGACCGGATGATCCTGCGCCAGCGGTCATCGTCGCGCTGCCGGCGCATCACCCGACGCAGTCGGGCCGCGATGGCGCGGGGCGGATCCGCGGGGTCGATCACTGCGCTGGCGCCAAGGTCAAAGGCAATCGCGTCCGCTCCGGCCTCGGAGTCCGGGCGCATCAGGCAGATGGCGGCCCGTCGGCCGATCCCGCGGCTGCGCAGGTCCGAGATCAGGCGCAGCGCCGCCTCGGCCTGTCCTGGCCCCGCAGAGACGATGGCGACCTCGGCCGCATCGGCGCGCCCGTCCGATAGCGCTGCTTCGGACGACATGGTGCGCAGTCCCATGGGCAGAAGCGGCGCCACATCGCGCCGCAGGCGGAATGGCGTATCCTCGGCCGGACCCACGATGACGAACTGCCCCGGCCCGTCGAAGCCCGCAGGTGCCTCGGCCATTCCCTGCGCCTCCTGGCTCCCGAGGTCGGACACCGTGCCGCCCGCCATGTCGGCCAGTGCGGCGCGCGCGCGCAGCAGGTTGCGCAACCGGGCCTGAAGGGCCGCATCCGCCACCGGCCTGACGAACAGGTCGTCCACCCCGGCCTCGAGCGCCGACAGGGCCGTATCGTCCGTATCGTCAGCGCAAAGCGCGATCAGCGGGCGCTGGCCGAACGGAGGGTGGGCACGCAGGGCTGCGACCAGCGCGACGCCGGCCGTGCCCGGCTGGTCGATGTCGAGCACCACGGCATCGGGCAGCGCCTCCGCAGGCCCGGACTGAACCAACGCCATGGCTGCGGCGGG
>DAOLBY010000077.1:2213-10196 GCA_035324325.1 Paracoccaceae bacterium
CACGGCGTAGCAGGCCTGCGCCAGCCGAGACTTCAGCACGATGCGGGTCGAGGCCGCGCCGCCGATGATGAGAACCTTGCCGCCCATGGTCCGCGCAGCCGCCCCGTTCTGGTGCCGCGTGCCCCGGGGATACGGGGCGCGCCGTGTTTACGTTCTGGGCGCCATTGGTTAAGAAATCCTTGCCCGCGACGGCCCCGGCGGCTGCACGAAGCGGTGAAATGCGGAGGAAGGATGGCGGATCGGCAGGAGATTGCCGAGACCTTGGCGCTCGGTGCACTGGGGTGGCTGGCCGATGACGCCGACCGCGCGGGGGCGTTCCTGGCCGAGACGGGAACGGCACCCGGGCAGCTTGCGGCGCTGGCCTCCGACCCGGCCTTTCTCGGCGCCGTTCTCGACCATGTCCTGGCCGAGGACGACCGTGTCCTCGCGCTGGCCGCGCATCTCGGCCTGCCGCCCGAACGCATCGCCGCGGCCCGCGCCGGGCTTCCGGGCGGCGACGCCCCGAACTGGACCTGACAGGCCGTTGCCGCGGTTGCAAAGCCGGGGGCCCGCGTCCATGGTGCCGCTGGCAATCCGGGGGCTGGCATGATCGCGGGCATCGTGTTCGACAAGGACGGCACGCTGTTCGACTTCCGCGCCAGTTGGGGCGGCTGGGCGGCGCGCCTGCTGCGTGACCTCTCGGCAGACCCGGACGAGGCGCAGAGGCTGGGTGCGGCCATCGGCTTCGACACGCGGTCGGCCACGTTCCACCCCGACAGCCCGGTGATCGCCGCAACGGCCGAGGACATCGCGGCCGACCTCGTGCCGCACCTGCCGGGCTGGAGCCATGCGGCGCTTGTCGCGCGGATGAATGCGCTTGCCGAGGCGGCGCCGATGGCACCGGCGGTGCCCCTGCGCCCGGTGCTGTCGGACCTGCGCCGGCGCGGGTTGCGGCTGGGGCTGGCCACCAACGACACCGAGGCACCCGCGCGCGCGCATCTGGTGGCGCATGGGGTCGACGACCTGTTCGACTTCGTCGCCGGATACGACAGCGGGCACGGCGCCAAACCGGCGCCCGGCCAGTTGCTGGCCTTTGCCGCGGCGACGGGCCTGGTGCCAGCGCAGGTGGTGATGGTGGGCGACAGCCGGCACGACCTGATGGCGGGGCGGGCGGCGGGAATGCGCACCGTGGGCGTCCTGACCGGCATCGCGGGGGCGGCCGAACTGGCGCCGCTGGCCGACACCGTGTTGCCCGACATCGCTGCGCTTGGCGCCTGGATCGACGCCGGCCCAAGGGGCTGAGGCGCGAAAACGACGCTGGCCTGTCGGCTCCGTGCCGCGCGGCCTCGCAGCCTTCGGCCATTCTGCGGCGCAGATGGGCCAGGCGGCAGGGGGCGCAGATGACCGAGGAACCAGCGCGGCGGCGCCGGGCCGGTGGCCGGGCGGGCAACCAGAGCCGCGCGGGAAGCGCCGCCATCGACCAGATGCCCTGGCGCATCCCCGTCAACCCTGACCGCCCGACCGAACCGCTGGACGCCGACGGGGTGGAGCGCATCCACCAGGGGGCCATGCGCATCCTGCGCGACATCGGCATCGAGATGCTGAACCCCGAGGCGGTGGCGATCCTGAAGGCCGCGGGCTGCCGGGTGGACGGCACGAATGTCCGCATGGACGCCGATTTCGTGATGGAGATGGTGGGCCGCGCGCCGCCCGCCTTCACGATCACGCCCCGCAATCCCGGCAGGGCGGTCCCCGTCGGCGGGCGGCACATGGCCTTTGTCAACGTCTCGTCCCCCCCCAACGCCTGGGACCTGGAACGCGGCAAGCGCGCGGGCGATTTCGAGACGTTCCGCGACTTCATGAAGCTGACGCAGTATTTCAACTGCATTCACATCGCGGGCGGCTATCCGGTCGAGCCGGTGGACATCCACCCCTCGGTTCGCCATCTCGACTGCCTGTTCGAGAAGCTGACGCTGACCGACAAGGTCTGCCATGCCTACAGCCTCGGCCCCGAACGGGTCGAGGACGTGATGGAGATGGTGCGCATCGCCGGCGGGCTGACGGACGCGGAGTTCGAGGCGAGCCCGCACATGTACACCAACATCAACTCGGTCAGTCCGCTGAAGCACGACCTGCCGATGCTGGATGGCGCGATGCGGCTGGCGCGGCGCGGCCAGCCCACGATCGTCACGCCCTTCACGCTGGCCGGCGCCATGGCACCCGTCACCATGGCCGGCGCCGTGGCGCTGTCGATCGCCGAGGCGCTGTCGGCCATCGCGCTGATCCAGCTGGTGCGGCCCGGCTGCCCCGTGGGCATCGGTACCTTCACATCGAACGTGGACATGAAGTCGGGGGCACCGGTCTTCGGCACGCCCGAATACATGCGCGCCACCCAGATGACCGGGCAACTGGCGCGCCGCTACGGCCTGCCCCTGCGGTCCTCCGGCGTCTGCGCTGCCAACATCCCGGACGGCCAGGCGATGTGGGAGACCTGCAATTCGCTCTGGGCCGCGGTGCAGTCGGGCACCAACATGGTCTATCACGCCGCCGGATGGCTGGAGGGCGGGCTGATCGCCAGTCCCGAGAAGTTCGTGATGGACTGCGAGGTGCTGCAGATGATCCAGCGCTATTGCGAGGAGGCGACCTGGGCCACGACCGAAGAGGACATCGCCTTCGACGCCATCGCCGAGGTGGGGGCGGGCGGGCACTACTTCGGCTGCGCCCATACCCAGGCGCGGTATCAGACCGCCTTCTACGCCCCCTTCGCCAGCGACTGGCGCAACTACGAGGCCTGGGAGGCCGACGGCGCGCAGGGGACGCCGGAACGCGCGCACCGCATCTACAAGGCGATCCTGGCCGAGTTCGAGGCCCCGCCGATCGACCATGCGGCGCAGGAGGCGCTGGAACGCTTCGTCGCCCGGCGGAAGCAGGAGGGCGGCGCGCCGACCGACTTCTGAGCGCGGTAGGGATTCCCTCAGGTGTGGCGGGGATCGAATCGCTCTAAACTTGAACATTGTGCGTTTGTTAATCGGCTCAGCCTTAGCGTCGCGCGCGGTTTCAAGGGTTCGGTGATGCTCGGGCTGATCAACAGGGCGATCCAGTGCTTCCTGCGCGATACCTTCGGGGATGCCGGGTGGCAGGCGACGGCGCGCGCCGCGGGCGTCGGCAAGGACGGGTTCGAGCCGATGCTGCACTACGAGATGGCAGAGACCGAGGCGCTGATCGCGGCGGCGACCGGGGTTCTCGACCGGCCGCGGGAATCGCTTCTGGAGGATCTGGGGACCTATCTTGTGTCGCATCCGAACCTCGAACCCCTGCGCCGGCTTCTGCGCTTCGGCGGCACGGGGTTCCGCGACTTCCTGATGACCCTCGAGGACATGCCGGGACGCGGCCGGCTGGCCCTGCCGGATCTGGACCTGCCCATGCTCACGCTCGAAGAGGTGGGGGCCGACCGATACGTGCTGACCTGCCGCTCGCCGGTGCCTGGGGCCGGGCATGTGGTGCTGGGACTGCTGCGCGCCATGGCCGACGACTATGGCGCGCTTGTCCTGCTCGAGCATCTCGGCGCAGGACCCGAGGGTGAGCGGGTGTCGGTCGTGCTGCTGGATACGGCACATTGGGCCGGCCGCCGCTTCGACCTGACCGCGGCGGAGGTCTAGCGCGATGGCCGGGGTCGGACCCGAGGGGCCGGTGGACGGGGCGCTGCTGCCCCACGCCCTGCTCGACCGGTTGGTACCGCTGCATGTCTGCATCGGTCCCGACGGCCGGATCCGGTCGATGGGTCCGACGCTGCGCCACATCATGCGCCGACCCGAGGATGACCGGACGGCCGGCGGTGCGGAGTTCTTCGCGCTGTTTCGCGTGCACCGCCCTTCGGGCATCGCCGGGCCGGCCGATCTGGCCCGCCGCGCCGGTGAGCGGCTTCAGGTCATGCTGGTCGACCGTGCCGAACCGGTGCTGCGCGGCACCGCCTTCGTGCTTCCCCGGGGCGGGGGGCTGCTCGTCAGCCTGTCGTTCGGCTTCGGCGTGATCCAGGCGGTGCGCGACTATGCGCTGACGGACCGCGACTTCGCGCTGACCGACCTGGCCATGGAACTGCTGTACCTGCACGAGGCGAAGTCGGCGGTGGCGGAGGAACTGCGCAATCTCAACCGGCGGCTTCAGGGCGCCAAGCGCGCCGCGGAACAGCAGGCGCTGACGGACATGCTGACCGGGCTGCAGAACCGCCGGGCGCTCGATCTCGCGCTGTCCGACAACCTGGGCCGCGGATTGCCCTTCGGCGTCATGCACATCGATCTCGACTACTTCAAGGCGGTCAACGACTCGCTCGGCCATGCCGCGGGCGACCATGTACTGCGCGAGGTTGCCGGGATGCTGATGGACGAGACCCGCAAGGATGATCTGGTGGCGCGCATCGGCGGTGACGAGTTCGTCCTGGGCTTTCCTGGCATGACCGGGACGGACGAACTGACAACCGTCGCCGACCGCATCGTGCAGCGCCTGTCCGAACCGATCGACTTCGAGGGGCAGGCCTGTCTGATCTCGGCCTCGATCGGCATCGTCATCTCGACCGCCTTCGACGCACCGACGGCAGAACGCCTGCTCGCGGCGGCCGACACGGCGCTCTATGCCTCCAAACACGCGGGCCGCGGGCGTGCGCTGTTCCATGACGGGGCCATGCCGCCCTCGCCCCCGGCCGTTCACGCCCCCCCCGCCGGCCACTGACCAGCGCCGCTGTCGGCTGCCGCCGTGCTGCGGGGGTTGCGCCGGCAGGCGCCGCCGCGCAAGGTGCCGCGCGCAAACCGGAAAGGGCCGCCATGACCGCCGCAGATCTCGACACGACATGGGGGCGCGCCCAGTTCCCGGCCTTTGCCGCCCCGCTGACCGCCAGCCATGCCTTCTTCGAGAATGCCGGCGGATCCTACCCCTGCCGGCAGGTGGTGGACCGGCTGACGCGCTTCTACACCAGCCGCAAGGTGCAACCCTATGGCCCCTACCCTGCCGCCCAGGCCGGCGGGGCCGAGATGGACGAGGCGCGCGCACGGCTTTCGGCGCTGATGGGGGTGGCGCGAGAGGAACTGTCCTTCGGTCCCTCGACCAGCGCCAACACCTATGTGCTGGCCCAGGCCGTCCGGCTGTGGCTGCGCGGCAGCGATGCCGCCATCGTCGTCACCGACCAGGACCACGAGGCCAATTCCGGTGTCTGGCGCCGGCTGGCCGACGAAGGGATCGAGGTGCGCGAATGGCACATCGACCCGGGCACCGGGCATCTGGACCCTGCGCGCCTGCGGGATCTGCTGTCCGACGGGCGCGTGCGGCTGGTGGCTTTTCCCCATTGTTCCAATGTGGTGGCCGAGATCAACCCGGTGGCCGAGATCTGCGCCATGGCCCGCGCCGCGGGGGCGCGCACGGTGGTCGACGGGGTCAGCTATGCCCCCCACGGACTGCCGGACGTGGGCGCGCTCGGCCCCGATGTGTATCTGTTCTCGGCCTACAAGACCTACGGGCCGCATCAGGGGATCATGACGATCCGTGCCGATTTCGGTGCCGAACTGCCCGCGCAGGGGCACCACTTCAACGCCGGAAGCCTTTACAAGCGGTTTACCCCCGCCGGCCCCGACCACGCCCAGATCGCGGCCTGTGCCGGGATGGCCGACTATGTCGACGCATTGCACGCCCACCACGGCGGTGAACCGGCCGCGACGCCGGTGACGCGCGGCAGCCATGTGCACGACCTGATGCGCGCGGCCGAGGTGCGGCTGCTCGCACCGCTTCTGGACCGGCTGGCATCGCGCAACGACCTGCGGCTGATCGGCCCGGCCGACCCCGAACGCCGGGCGCCCACGGTGGCGCTGGCACTCGACCGCCCCGGGCAGTCGGTGGCCGAGGCGCTGGCCGACCGCGGCATCGCCTGCTGGGCCGGTGACTTCTACGCCGTTCGGCCGCTGCGCGCGATGGGGGTGGACCTGGACCGCGGCGTCCTGCGCCTGTCCTTCGTGCATTACACCACCGAGGAGGAGGTGGCGCGCCTGATCGCGGCGCTGGACGAGGTTCTGTGATCGCACGATGGCAGGCCGGGGGGTTGAAGCGCCCGGCGGCAGACTAGTTGTGCCGTCCGATCCCCAGGCCGCAGCCCCCGCTTCATGACCGACGCCCCCCTGGTCCTCTGGTTCCGCCGCGACCTGCGGCTGGCCGACCACCCGATGCTGACGGCGGCCGCGGCGACGGGGCGGCCGTTGGTCCCGGTGGCCATTCTCGACCCCGAGACGGAAGCCATGGGCACCGCACCCCTGTGGCGCTGGGGGCTGGGGCTTGGTGCGCTCGATGCCGCGCTGCGGGCGCGCGGGCTCCGGCTGACCCTGCGACGCGGTCCGGCGCCAGAGGTGCTGCGGCAGCTTGTGGCCGAGACGGGGGCGGCGGGTGTCCACTGGTCGCGGCTGTGCGATCCGGCCTCTCGCGAACGCGACGGGGCGGTGAAGGCGGGGCTGCGGGCGGAAGGGCTGGCGGCCGAAAGCCACCCCGGCCATCTGCTGCACGAACCCTGGACGGTCGAGACCGGGCAGGGCGGGTTCTACCGTGTGTTCACCCCCTACTGTCGGGCCGTGCGCGACCGCAGTGTGCCCGCACCCCTGCCGGTGCCGCCGATGCTGCGACCGCCCGCGGAATGGCCGGCTTCGGACCGGCAGGGGGACTGGCTGCTTGACCGCGCGATGCGGCGGGGGGCGTCGGTGGTGCGCCCGCATCTGGCGGTGGGCGAGGATGCGGCGCTGGTGCGCCTGCGCGCCTTCCTGTCCGGCCCCGTCGCGGACTATGCGACCGGCCGTAACCTCTGTGCGACGGCCGGAACCTCGCGTCTGTCCGAGAACCTTGCCTGGGGCGAGATCTCGCCCCGCACGGTCTGGCATGCGGCGATGGAAGAACACCGCGCCGGCGCCCCGGGGGCGGAGACCTACCTGAAGGAAATCGTCTGGCGCGAGTTTGCGTGGCACCTTCTCTACCACACCCCCCACATCGCCATCGCCAACTGGCGGCCCGAGTGGGATGCCTTTCCCTGGCGCGCCGACACCCCCGATGCCGAGACCTGGCGCCGCGGCATGACCGGCGAGCCCTTCGTCGATGCCGGGATGCGCGAGCTTTACGTCACCGGCACCATGCACAACCGGGCTCGGATGATTGTCGCCTCCTACCTGACCAAGCACCTGCTGACGCATTGGCAGGTGGGACTGCGCTGGTTTCAGGATTGCCTGGTCGACTGGGACCCGGCCTCGAACGCCATGGGCTGGCAATGGGCGGCGGGGTCCGGCCCCGATGCCACGCCCTATTTCCGCATCTTCAACCCGTCGACGCAGGCCGAACGCTTCGATCCTGCCGGCGACTACCGCCGCCGCTGGGTCGCCGAACTGTCGGCCGACCCGCCCGACACGGCGCGCGCCTTCTTCGACGCGGTGCCGCGGTCATGGGCGCTGGATCCCGCGGCGCCCTATCCGGCAAGGATGATCGATCTGGCTGCCGGGCGGGAACGGGCGCTGGCGGCCTATGGTGCGCGAAACTCTTGAGAATGTGGGGCGTATCGGGATGATGACGGACAGGATAGAAGGCGGCTGTCGCGGCCGGGGGGATACATGACGGTTCTGACGACGGCTGACGGGCAGGCGGACCTGCCCCGCTATTTTGCGCGGGTTTTCGATGTGGCGCGGGGGGGGCTGGCATGCGGGCGGCTCGACTTCGTGCTGGACGACGGGCGGCGGTTCCGGGCCGAGGGGGTGCAGGCAGGCCCGTTGGCCGAGTTGCAGATCCACAACGCCGACCTCTTCGCCCGCCTGATCCGCGAGGGCGACCTCGGCTTCTGCGACGCCTATCTCGAGGGCTGGTGGTCCACCCCCGACCTGCAGGCCTTCATGGACCTCGTGCATGCCGGCAACGACGGCCTCTATGACGGGTTTCCCGGCATGGTCCTCGTGCGCGCCTTCGAGCTCCAGATCACCGAGGTCGACGAGTACCGGG
>DAOLBY010000077.1:10206-14545 GCA_035324325.1 Paracoccaceae bacterium
CGTGCGCAGGCCCGGCGCATCATCGCCCATCACTACGACCTGGGGAACGATTTCTACCGCCTCTGGCTTGACGAGACGATGACCTATTCCTCGGCCCTGTTCCGGTCGGGACAGGAAAGCCTGGAACGCGCACAGGTCGAGAAATACGCGAGCATGGTGGACCAGATGGGCGCCAGCCCCGGCGATCATGTGCTGGAAATCGGCTGCGGCTGGGGCGGTTTCGCCGAATACGCGGCGCGCGATCGGGGGCTGCGCGTGACGGGCCTGACCATCAGCCAGGCGCAGCACGATTATGCCGTCGGCCGCATCGCGCGGGCCGGGCTGTCGGATCGTGTGCAGATCAAGCTGCAGGACTACCGCGACGAACGCGGTGCCTATGACGGAGTGGCCTCGATCGAGATGTTCGAGGCCGTGGGCGAACGCTACTGGCCGGTCTATTTCGACGTGCTGCGCGAAAGGCTGAAGCCCGGGCGTCATGCCACGCTGCAGATCATCACCGTGCAGGACAAGCGGTGGGAGGTCTACCGCCGCGGGGTCGACTTCATCCAGAAGCACATCTTCCCCGGCGGGATGCTGCCTTCGCCTTCGGCGCTGAAGGCCGAGATCGACCGCGCGGGCCTGCGGCTGAAAGGGTCGATCGAGTTCGGAGAAAGCTACTCCCAGACCCTGCGGCGCTGGCACGACAGCTTCAACGCCCGCTGGGACGAGGTGGCGGGCCTCGGTTTCGATGACCGCTTCCGGCGGATGTGGAACTTCTATCTGACCTCTTGCGCCGGAGCGTTTCGCGGCGGAAACTGCGATGTGACACAGATCACCGTGACCCGGCCGCACTAGAACGGGCGGCGCGGGCCAGGGGCAGGAACCCGCCGATGCCGACCGCCGCCAAGCTGTTCGCTGCACTGGCCTTCTTCGTGACAGGCTTCCTTGCGGCCGAGGCCTTCAAGCCGGGCATGCCCGAGGGCACGCCCTTCGGCCATTTCAGCCTGATGGTCGGCGGGATCGGCGCACTGACCGGCTGGATCGTGATGGGCGGGCTTGCCGGGCGCGGCTACGGCGCGGCGGCCGGCTACGGCCTGCGCACCAGCATCACCATCGCCTTCTGGGCACTTCTGCTGTTCTCGACCTGGCAGATGCTCGGGCTGTCGGTGAAGATGCGCTATGACGGGCCGATGGATGCGCTGATCGGGGTGTTCGAACTGATGTTCGAGAACGGCAGGCTGGTCCTGCAACCGCCGGTGCTGGTGGCACTGGGGATGGGCGGCATCCTGGGCGGCTGGCTGTCCGAATGGGCCGGGCGCACCTGGCGCTGACGGCAGGCGGGAGCACGGCGCCTTGGGCGAGACCTTCTTTTTCTACGGCACCCTGTGCCACGTGCCGCTCCTGTCGGCGGTTCTGGGCCGGGTGCCCGATGCGGTGCCCGCCCGGCTGTCGGGCCACGCGGTGCATTGGGCCGAAGGGCAGGACTTTCCGCTGATCGTGCCTGCCCCGGGCGGGGTTGCGCAGGGGTTGGCGGTGCGCGGCCTCGCGCCGGAGGACCGGGCGCGGCTCGACTTCTACGAGGGCGGCTTCGGCTATGCAACGCGGCCGGTCACGGTGGAGGCGGCGGGGCAGGCCCTGGCGGCGCAGGTCTACTGGCCCGACCCGGGCCGGTGGCGCCCCGGCGCTGCCTGGCGGCTGGCGGACTGGGCGGCCGTCTGGGGCGATGCGGTGACGGCGGGCGCGGCCGATGTCATGGCGCTCTACGGGGTGAAGCCGGCCGCGGCCGTCGCGCGGCGGCGCGGTCCTATGCTGGTGCGCGCGGCCAGCCGGCTGCGGGCGGCCGCCACGCCTGCGCCCGCCACCCTGCGCCATGCGGCCGGGCCGGGCGACGTGGCCGTTTCGGCCTGGCGCGAACCCTATGCCGGCTTCTTCTCGGTCGAGGAATATGACCTGACGCATCGCCGTTTCGACGGCGCGCCGGGGGCGCTGATCACGCGGGCGGCCTTCGTGTCTGGCGATGCCGTGACCGTGCTGCCCTGGGACGCCGTGCGCGACCGGGTGCTGGTGGTCGAACAGTTCCGTGCCGGCCCCCACGCCCGTGGCGACGCGAACCCCTGGACGGTCGAAGCCATCGCCGGCCGCATCGACCCGGACGAGACGCCCGAGGCAGCCGCCCGCCGCGAGGCGCAGGAGGAGGCGGGGGTGGGCCCGTCCCAACTCTTGCCGGCCGCGGCCTATTACCCGACGCCCGGGGCCAAGACCGAATTCCTCTATTCCTACGTTGCGCCCTGCGCCCTGCCGGACGAGGCGGCGATGCTCGGTGGCAAGGAGGACGAGGGCGAGGACATCCGCGGCCATGTCATCCCCTTCGAGCGGCTGATGGACCTGATCGACTCGGGCGAAGTGGCAAATGCGCCGCTGATCCTGACCGCCTGGTGGCTGGACCGGAAGCGGCGCGGGGGCAGCAGGTAGGCGCCCGGTCGGGGGCCGGCACGCCCCGGGGGAAGGCCGTCAGTCCCCCAGCTTGGCGTGAACCTCGGCCAGGTCCACCGGACCCTTCGGCATCTTGTTGGCCGGGTTGTCGAAGTCATAGCGGAACAGCTGGAAGTCGCGGCGGTAGATTTCCCACATCAGGTGCATCGACAGATCGTCGAAATAGGCCTCGACCGGGTGCGCGCGCTTCGGACCGTGCCCTTCGCTCTCATTGAAGCGGGGGATCCCTGCCAGTTCGATCGTGTGGCGCGTCTTGATCCTGTCCAGCACCGCCTGCATCCCCGGGTTGAAATCCTCGGTGAAGAAGATGTGGTCGTAGCGCCCGCCGTTGACGATGAAGGTCGAGATGTGGCCGGCCATGGCCGACCAGTGGATGTCGGGTTCCATCGGCTTGCGGAACCGGATGGTGTCGCGCACGAACAGAAGGAAGCGCCGGAAACTCCTGATCTGGTCGAAGTCGTCCTTGCCGTCGGGTCCGCCCACCTCGATCCCGTATTTCTGGATCAGGAGCGGCACGAGGTTGCCGCGATAGCGCTTGCCGTTGCGCTGGATGCCGCAGACCTTGTCGAAGAAGGACGACAGGACACGCGTGTAGGGGTTGCGCACGCAGGTGAAGGCAAAGGTCTTGTGCCCTTTCACCGCCTTCTCGATCACCTGCTGGCTCCGGTCCTGCGCCCATTTGTGCAGGCCATCGGTCGCGTCGTGGATGTCGCCGTCGAAGAAGCGCCCGTGGTCGGAATAGAACATCACCTGCCCGATGGTCGAACAGGCACACTTGGGCACCACGCGATAGATCACGCTGCCGCTTTCGGTCATCCAGGTTCCAGGGAAACCCATTTCTTGTCCGGCCTCCCGCCGTGCCGCCCCCGGGGTTCAGGGTCCATCGCGCAGCGTCGCGCGAAAAAAGCAAACAACCTCTGTCTTTTCAATGACCCGTGAAGCACTTTATGGAAACGGTGCCGCGGGCCGCGGCGCGAGTGTTTCCGACATGGCAAAGATCGCCTACATCCTGTTGTGCCACAAGGACCCGGAAGGGGTCATCGCGCAGGCCCGGCGGCTAACCGCCGCAGGCGACTATGTGGCCATTCATTTCGATGCCCGCGCGCGGGCCGCCGATTTCGACCGCATCCGCACCGCGCTCGAGGTCAACCCGGGCGTCACCTTCGCCAGACACCGTCACAAGTGCGGCTGGGGGGAATGGAGCCTGGTGGCCGCGACGCTGGAGGCCGTGCGCGCTGCCGTCGACGCCTTTCCGCGCGCCACGCATTTCTACATGCTCTCGGGCGACTGCATGCCGATCAAGTCGGCCGAATACGCCCATGCCTTCCTCGACCGCGACGATGCCGACTACATCGAGAGCTTCGATTTCTTCAAGTCGGACTGGATCAAGACCGGCATCAAGGACGAACGGCTGATCTACCGCCATTGGTTCAACGAACGCGCGCGGAAGAAACTGTTCTATGCCTCGATGGACTGGCAGCGCCGCCTCGGTCTGGCGCGCAAGGTGCCCGCCGACCTGCAGATCATGATCGGCAGCCAGTGGTGGTGCCTGCGCCGCCGCACGATCGAGGCGGTTCTGGACTTCTGCGACCGCCGCCGCGATGTGATGCGCTTCTTCGCCACCACCTGGATCCCGGACGAGACCTTCTTCCAGACCCTCGTGCGCCACTTGGTGCCCGAGTTCCAGTTGCGGTCGCGCACGCTGACGTTCCTGATGTTCACCGACTACGGGATGCCGGTGACCTTCTACAACGATCATTACGACCTGCTGCTGTCGCAGGACTACCTGTTCGCGCGCAAGGTCAGCCCGGATGCGGTCGAGCTCAAGACCCGTCTCGGCCAGCTCTATGCGGTGACCGGCCAGACC
>DAOLBY010000078.1:0-14522 GCA_035324325.1 Paracoccaceae bacterium
CACGACCGGCCCTCCTTCTCGCGCAGCTGCTGGAGAAGCTGCGCGAAGCGGTCAGGCACCACGGGGTCCAGCGCCGCCGCGTAGACGCGCTTCAGGTTGGCGTCGATCTCGCGCGCGAGGGCGCTGTCGGCCGCGTTCGCCGGCATCGCACCATCCTGCGGGTCCTCTGGCCGGTCCGTGCCGCGCGGTCCGCTGTCCTGTTTCATTTTTTTGTCGTCCTGTGCCGTTTCCCCGGGAACCAAACGCGCCATCTGGAAGTTGGTTCCGCACGACGCGAAAAAAAGTGGAGAGCGCGCATGACCACGTCCGACCACGCCGGACTGACTGCCGAGATCGGCAGGAACCTTCCCTACCTGCGCCGCTACGGCCGCGCCCTGACCGGCAGCCAGGCCAGCGGCGACCGCTTTGCCGCAGCCACGCTCGAGGCGCTGCTCGAGGATCTCGGCGCCATGCAGGCAGATCCGGACCCGCGCGTGGCGCTGTTTCGTGCCTTTCACCTGGTCTGGGCCAGCGCCGGCGCACCGCTCGGCACTCCCGACAGCCTGTTGTCGGAACGCGCGCAGGCCCATATGGCACGCCTGACCCCACGCACGCGCGAAGCGCTGCTGCTGCATGTGGTCGAGGGCTTCAGCCATGACCAGGTCGGCCGCATCATGCAGACCGACGCGACCGAGGCCGCGCATCTGGTGGCGGTGGCCACGCGCGAGATGGCACAGTCGGTAGCGGGCCGCGTCATGGTGATCGAGGACGAGACGATCATCGCCATGGACATCGCCGACATCGTTCAGGGCATCGGCCACAGCGTCACCGGCATCGCCCGCACCCGGTCCGAGGCTGTGGCGCTGGCCGCGCGAGAGCGGCCCGACCTGATCCTGGCCGACATCCAGCTGGCCGACAATTCGTCGGGCATCGACGCGGTCAACGACATCCTGGGCCAGTTCGGCGATACGCCGGTGATCTTCATCACCGCCTTCCCCGAGCGCCTGCTGACCGGCGAGCGCCCGGAACCCGCCTTCCTGATCTCGAAGCCCTTCACCGAGGATCAGGTGCGCTCGGCCGTCAGCCAGGCGATGTTCTTTTCGTCGACCGAGCCGCTCGAAGCCTGATCCGGATTCAGTCAAGCTTCTGACTTTGTTCTGGAAATGATGCGGCCGGCGCGTGGAATGCGCGCCGGCCGCCACTTTTTCGCGGAACCGCGCGCGGACACCGCACGTTTCTCCTGCACAGCGAGCGCCCTTGACGGGCGCCCCGAACCGAAAAGGAGACACAAGATGTTCCGCACCCTTCTGATGTCCGGCGCTGCCGCGGTCGCCTTCACCCTGCCGCAGACCGCCGCGGCCATCACCTCGGTCGAGACCGTGTCGCAGATCGAGGTCACGGGCGACCTGACCGCGATCCAGGACGAACGCGCCGCCGCCTACTGGGGCACGATCAAGCCCGACCTCGAGGCCGCCATCGCCGCCCGGCTCGCCGACAAGCTGGGCGAGGACGGCGCCGAGATCCGCGTCGATGTGCGCGCGGTCGAACTGGCGACGGCCTTCCAGCAGGCGACCGACCTCGGCAACGCGGCGCTGACCGGCCAGGTCTTCGTCAAGTTCCCTGACGAGCCGCAGCGCGACCGCACGTTCGAACTGCGCGTGACGCTGGGGGCGACGCGGGTGGTGTCGGCCGACGGGACCGAAATCACCTTCACCACGATCGACACGCCCGAAGCCTATCAGGCGCTGGTGGACGGGTTCGCCGAGAGCCTCGCCTCGAACATCGAGTAACGCCGCGACATCCGGGCGGCGCCGCCGCTCAGGCCCCGGGCACCCCGCCCGGGGCCTTTTCCATGCACCGGTCCCCGACGGCCACCAGATCGGCGACAGCATCCTGCGTGAAGGGACGCACCAGCACCGGGACGGTGTGGCGACCTTCCTCGGCCCGGTCGCCCATGTAGACGACGAGCACACCCCGCTCGGCCAGCCAGCCGCCGAGGGCCGTTTCCGCCAGCCCCGCCGGGTCGCAATGCACCAGCGCAAGCCGAAGGGCGGCCGGTTCCGCTGCCCGGACGAGGGGCAGCGCCGCCTCGGGGTCGCTTGCCAGCAGGACCCGCGCGTGGTCGTCGGCCTCGGCAATCGTCAGCGCCAGATCCTCGGCGATCGGCGTTACCGCCTCCACCACCAGATAAAGGTTGGTCTGCATCGCATCCTCCGTTGTCCTTGACGGCGCATGTGGAACGGAATGCCAGGGCCGCGCATTAATCTGCGACATAGCCATGGGGGCCCGGATGACCGACCGCGTTGAGTGCCAGACCTGCCCGCTGCGCCACCGACGCCTGTTCACGGCGATGACCGAGGACGAGGTGGACTTCATGCGACGCTTCAAGACGGGCGAGCGGCGCATTCCCCGGGGAACGGCGCTCTTGCGCCAGGGCGAGGGGTCGCCGCAGCTCTTCACCGTGCTGGCAGGCATGGCCACGCGGTCCGTGCTGCTGGAGGACGGGCGGCGACAGGTCATCAACTTCGTCTTTCCCGGCGATTTCGTGGGCTTGCAGTCCAGCCTGATGGGCGAGGCGCGCCACAGCATCGAGGCCGCGACCGAGATGACCGTCTGTACCTTCGAACGCGCCCGGGTATGGGAGACGTTCCGCGACCATCCGGGCCGCGCCTATGACATGACCTGGATCGCCGCGGTCGAGGAGCATTTCCTGGGCGAAACCATCGCCACGCTCGGCCAGCGCAACGCCACCGAGCGCATGGCCTGGGCGATGCTTCGGATCTGGCGGCGGCTGGCGGCGCTGGGGCTGGCGCAGGGGGCCGATGTGCCTTTCCCCTTCCGTCAGCAGGATGTCGCCGATGCGCTGGGGCTGTCGCTCGTTCACACCAACAAGACAGTGGCGCGGCTGCGCCAGGCCGGGCTTGCCACCTGGTTCGGCGGCCAGTTGACGATGCACGACGCCGCCGGGCTTGCCGCCATCGCCGGGGTGGACATCGAGGCCGAGGAGCGGCGCCCGATCATGTGACGGCGCCGGGAACCCGCGCAGGGGCTTGCGCGTTCATCGTGCAAGGGGCGCCGGCAGGCATCTGTCGCGGCCCCCGACAGACCAGACCCATCCCCGGCCCCGCGCAGGTGCGCGGCGGCGCCCCTTGGGGCGGCGCCCGGCCGGTCACACCCCGAAGGAGGCGACGCCATGACCACGACCGACATCCCCCGCGCCAGCGCCGACGAGGCAGGCGAGAAGGCGTCCGAGAAACTGCGCAAGGCTGCCGCCGCCACCCGCACCGCCGGCGCCGAGATGGCGCAGGACCTGCGCGAGGCCGGAGGCGCCGCCGCCGCCGAGGTGCGCGACCGCGCGGCCGATGCCGCCGCCGCGGTGGCCGACGCCGCGTCGGAACGCGCCGGGGCGGCGCGCGACGCCCTGGCCTCGGCGGGCGACAGCGCCGCCCGGTCGCTGCGCGATGCCGCCGCGCGGTCCGAACCCGAAAGCCTGCAGGCCCGCGCGCTGAACCTGGCCGCGACCGGGTTGCAGGAAGTTGCGCGCGGCCTGAACGGGCAGAGCCTGTCGGGCCTGATGGCCTCGGCCCGCGACACCGCGCGGCGCAATCCGGCGGTCTGCATCGCCGGCGCGGCGCTGGCGGGCTTCGCGCTTGTGCGGTTCCTGCGGTCGGGCGAGGCCGCGAACGCCCGGACGGCGCCGCAGGACGCATGACCGCGATGGACTGCCCGCCGCACGACACTCGGCCCGACACGCCCCCCGACGGCAGCCTGCGAGCGCTGGCCGGGACGTTTCTGGCCGACCTGTCGCGCGTCCTGCAGGGCGAAGCGGCCGCGGCCGGTGACCGCCTGGCGCAGGCCTTGCGGCTGGCTCTGGCGGGGCTGCTCGCACTCGTGCTGGCGGCGGTCCTTGCAAGTCTGGCGCTGGTCGCCCTGATGCAGGCCGCCACCGCCGCCCTTGTCGCCGCCGGCCTGTCGCCGGCCGCGGCCGGGGCCATGACCGCGCTCGGCCTCCTGTTGCTTGCGGCGGGCCTTGCGACATTCGGCCTTGGCCGGCTGCGGCAGGCGGCGCGCCGCCCGTCGCAGGTCGTGGCCGCCCTGCGGCGGTCGGGAGAAACCCCTTACGAAATGGTGATCCGCAATGCTTGACCATACCAATCCCCGCGATGACACCCGCAGCGCTGAAGACCGCGCGCGAGACCGCGCGCTGCTGGCGGCCTCGATCCGCGCCCTCAAGGCGCGGCTGGCGCCCGAGGCGCTGCTGGTAGATGCTGTGGCCCTGTCAGTCCGTGGTCTCGGCCGGGCCGCCCTACGGGCCGGCGCGGCCGCGCGTGCCAATCCGGCGGCTGCGGCGCTGACCGGCGCCGGCCTTGCCTGGATGGCGTTCGGCCGCGGGCGGCGGCAAGGCGATGCGGCACCCGCCGACGACGGCGGCGCGCTGGCCGGCAGCCGCTACGAGGCGCTGTCGCGCTGGGCCGACGAGGGCGGACCGCCACCCCCCGAGGAAGACATGCCCGAACCTGCCGCCGCCTGCGACGACTGGATGGCGGCGGCCGATGCGGCGGAGTCCCGCGCCCGGGCGGCACTCGACGTGCTCGACGCGGCGGCGCGGCAGGCCATCGCCCCGGCGGCCGAGATCGCGCGCGACCGTGCGGCCGTGCTGGCCGAGCGGACGGCGGACCTGGCCGCAAGCTTCCGCTTGGGCCTGTCCGACCTGTCCGAGGCCGCGCAGGACCGCATCGCCAAGGCCCGGGAAGCTGCCTTCTCGGCCCGGTCGCTGCCGTCGGTCGCGGCCCGCGCTGTCCGCGACAGGCCCGAGGTCGCGGGGGCCGTCGCACTGCTGGCAGGCGCGGCGCTGGCCGCGCTCTGGCCGCGCAAGGCGCGTTCCGCATCGAACCGCGACCTGAGGATCGACGTGGCGCGCGATCTTCAGGCCCGGGAACGGTCGCGGCCGTCCAGCGCGACAGCACCGCGCTGACCGGGAACGACGGTGTTCGCCAGGCGCCGCCCCGGCCCAGCCGGGGCGGCGCCTTCCTGCGCAGGGCAATCGTCCCGGGGAACCCCGCTCCTGTGCCGCGCGTTGCTCCGGTATCCCCATCCCCCCACCGCACAGGAGAGATCCATGGATATCGGTTTCCTCGTCCCGCTTCTCGCGCTCGGCACGCTTCTTGCGGTCTGCGTCTTCGCGCTGGTCAGCAGGAACCGCGTCGATGCGCGCCGCGCCAACCCCTCCGCCCCGAAATCGAGCCTGGCCACCGACGGCCCCGGGCCGGCGCCGCTGGTGCAGACCATGCCCCCGTCGCCGATGATCCCGACGCGACCGGTCGCCTGACACCGGACCACCGCGCCCGACAATCCGCGGCCCCGCATCCCCCGATGCGGGGCCGTTCGCATGACCGGGGCAGAGGCGGTGCCCGGCCGGCGGCCATCCCCCGGCCCCCGCAGGGCGGGGGACCCCACACGGCGCGACCGCGGTTCTCATGCAGGGGCCGACCTGGCCATGCCATCCGCAACATCAGGAGAATGCAATGAAAAAGCTTCTGCTTTCGACGACGCTTGTCACCTTCGCCCTGCCCGCTCTGGCGCAGGACACAACCCCCTTCCGGTCCATGTCCGAGCCGACGGCGATCCACGGTTCCGAGCTGATCGGCGCGCGGGTCTATGCGCTCGACGGGGCGGTCGAGATGACCGAGGCGCAAGGCGTCCAGGCCGATTGGCAGGACATCGGCGAAATCAACGATATCGTCCTTTCGCGCAGCGGTCAGGTCGAGGCCGTCCTCGTCGACGTGGGCGGCTTCCTCGGGATCGGCGAGCGGCAGGTGGCCGTCGACATGGGCGCGCTGCGCTTCGTGTCCGACAGCGCCACTGCCGACGCGCCGGATGACTGGTTCGTCGTGATGACCGGCAACCGGGCGCTGATCGAGGATGCCCCCGCCTGGGAGATGCGCGCCGGCGCGGTGCCGGTCGAGGGCGTGGAGCCTGCGCCGCAGGCGGAGGCGCTGACCAACATGACGGGCAGCCCCGCGCCGATCACGCAGCCCGAAACCGCGACGGCCGAGGCCGGGACCGAACCGCGCGCGCCGGTCCTGCGCGACGGCTTCACCACCGCGACCGCGGCGATGCTCACGGCCGACAAGATGCTCGGCGCGCGGGTCTATGACCCCGAGGACCGGAACGTGGGCTCGGTGTCCGACCTCGTGATCGCGCAGGACGGCACGATCAGCCAGGTCGTGCTGGACATCGGCGGCTTCCTGGGCCTCGGCGCCAAGCCGGTCGCGCTCGGGATGGAGGAGATCGACATCCTCCAGTCCGATGATGGCGCGCGGGTGCAGGTCCATGTGCCGATGACGAAGGAGCAGCTTTCCGCGCTGCCCGACTACACCGGCTGAACCATCGTACCCTGACACCGACCAAGGCCCGCGCCCTCCGGCGCGGGCCTATGCTTTGGCGCGGTTCCCGCCCGCGGTTCCTGCCGCGATGGCCCATGCGCCCGGCCGTCGGCCATGAAAAAAGGCCGCGGCACGAGCCGCGGCCAGGTCGAGGGAACAGGCAGGCAGAAGCGCCCCCGGCAAGCTGCCGGGGGCAGGTGCCGGTCAGACCGGCGGCTGCCCGCGCACGGCGCGGGCGATCATCGCGACCACGAAGAGCACGATGAAGATGAAGAACAGGATCTGCGCGATGCCGGCCGAGGCGCCGGCGATGCCGCCGAAGCCAAGCGCGGCGGCGATCAGCGCGATCACCAGGAAGGTCAGGGCCCATCCGAGCATGGTCGTCTCCTTTTCAGGTGGTGGAACAATGTCTTCGATGCCGTAACAACGCACGCCGCCCGCTGCCGGTTCCCGCCCGCCCCGGAGAATCTCCTGCACGCGGAACGGACGGCCCATTCCCAAGCCTTCGTGATCGGATCCGCGGCTTCGGGTGCGAGGCCGGGGGAACCGGCGCCGCGCCCGGGGGGTTGTGTTCCTGTGGCGGCCGCAGGGCCGCAACCGCATCCCAACGCAGGAGAGACCGTCATGATGCATCCCGCCATCGCCCCCGGAGCCCTGGGCGTCACGCCGGACGAGGCCGATCCGACCGGCATCACCGCGCCCGACCTCGGCCCCCTCTACGCCGCGCACGGGCGCACACTGGACGCGCTGGCCGGGTTCGAGACCATGGTGGAGAAGGCCGAGCCGCATTTCCGCCCCGTGGCCGAACGCTTTGCCGGCCTGCATCGCCGCCATGGCGGCGAACTGGGCCTGATGCTGGCCGAACTGGGCGGCACACCCGACGGCGACGGCACGCTGATGGGCACGGTCAACAAGGCCGTGGTGTCGCTGCGCGCGTTCTTTGGCGAGATCGACGAGGACGCGATGGACAGCATCCGCAGCGGCGAGCAGCACGTCTGCACTGCCTATCAGGAAGCCCTGGCCAGCGATCTGCCCGCCCCGATCCAGATGCGCATCGCAGCGCTTCTGGCCGAGCTCAACGACCTTCTGGCCGAAACCCGCTCCATCGGCTGAAACGGCAGGCGGGCGGGCGGGAACCCCCCCCCGCCCGCGGCCCCCGCATCCCGGTTCCACCCCCAGTTCTTCCGTGCCGCCATGGACCGTCGCTCCGAACTCGACAGCCTTGCACGATCGCTGGCCCGGTGCCTTGCCGGGCTGGAGGCCTGGGCGGCGCGCGGGGGCGATCTGCGCGCCGCCGCCGCCGTCTCGCGGCAGCGGCGGCTGCTGCGCGCGCTGTTGCGCGCGGGCGGCCGGCGCGGCGGGCGTCCGTGGGGCCAGGCCGGCCCGCTGTCGCTGGCCGACCTGATCGCCGACGAATGGCGGCTGGTTCGCGCGGCATCGGCAGCACTGCCGCATTGGCCCGCCGGGACGCCCGAGGCGGTGCTCCTCGCTGCCTTGCGCGACGATTGCGAACAGGTCGCGCTGGCCTTGCGGATTGCGGCGCAGACGGACCAGGGCACCGCCCCCGGGGGGAAGGCCTGACACCCCAGCCTGAACGGGAAACGGCCCCGGAAAGCGCGCTTTCCGGGGCCGCAGTCGCCGCATGGACGGCGGATCAGAGGCCGCGATACCAGTCATCCACCGCCTTTTCGGCGGCGTCGCGGCTCTGGCCGTAGCGCTTCTGCACGAGGCCCACGATCTCTTCGCGGCGACCCTCGATGCTCGACCACTCGTCGTCCGTGATGTCGCCCCAGGTCGCCTTTGCGCGGCCCTTGAGTTCCTTCCAGGTGCCTTCGACAATATCCCAGTTCATGGCGCTTCTCCGTTCGGGTTGCAGATACCGAAACAACGCCCCGCCGCCGCCCGGGGTTCCGCCGGACTGGCGCAACAATGCCGCCCCGCTGCGGGAACCCGCCTGCCAGGCCCGGCGTTCAAGCTGGGAGCAGGCCGCTTCGGCCGCGCCCGGGGGGCAGGAGAACAGGATGCTGGACCGCGATCTTCGGACGTTGGCGCAGGCGGCAACGGTGATGATGGGCCTCGTGGCGACCGGGTTCCTTCTGTCCGTGACTCGCGAGATCCTGGCGCCGATGGTTCTGGCCCTCGCCGTGGCGGTGGTGTTGTCGCCCATCTCGGACTTCTGGGAACGGCTCGGGTTTTCGTCGGTGCTCGGCGCCCTGACCAGCCTTGTCGTCGCGCTGGTGATGCTGGGTTGCCTCGTCATGGTGTTCCAGCCGGTCGTGATGCAGCTCATCGACGTGCTGCCCGGGGTCTGGTCGGCGGCGCAGGACATGATGACCTGGCTGCGGCGCAGCTTGCAGACCGTGGCCGACAACGGCAGCGCGCTGCGCGCCGACACCAGCATGCCGCTGCCGCCTGCCCCGGCACCACCGGCCGAGGTCGCTTCCGAAACGCTGGACGAGGCCCTGTCGATGCCCGATGTGGGGGCGGCATTGTGGTATGCGCCAGCCTTTCTGGGGCAGGTGCTGATCTTCGCCGGCACGCTGTTCTTCTTCCTGCTCAGCCGTCGCACCATCTATGAATTCGTCGCGCGCAGGCTTTCTCGGCCGGCGAACCGCTCGATCACCGCGCAAAGGCTGCGGGCGGCCGAACGGCAGGTGTCGCGCTATTTCCTCACGGTGACGGCCATCAACGCCGCCCTCGGGCTTGCGACCGCCGCCACGCTTCACGCCGTCGGCCTGCCCGGCGCGGGGATGTGGGGGCTGCTGGCGTTTGTCCTGAACTTCGTCGTCTACCTCGGGCCGGCGGTGATGGCCGTGGTGCTGACCGTGGCCGCGACGGCGAGCTTCGACGGCGCGATGGTGCTGGCGCCGGCGGCGCTGTTCGTGGCGATCAACACGCTGGAAGGGCAGTTCGTCACCCCCGCGCTGGTTGGCCGCAACCTGGCCATCGAACCGTTCGTGGTGTTCGTGGCGATCGTGTTCGGCATCTGGCTCTGGGGTCCCATCGGCGGGATCGTGGCGATCCCGCTGCTGCTCTGGACGCGCGTCCTTGTGGCGGGCGAGGCACCGGCGACCCACGGTCCCCCCTGCCGCTGCCGCACCTGCCGCATCGGGCTAGGCCCGCACGGCGCATCGGTACCAGGGAAATCACGGTGCGGCACGGAATACCCTGCCGGCCGGGCCGTTCTGTCCCTGCGTAACAGTATTGCGACGGCCCGATGACGGGCCGGCTGCGCAGCAGGGGGAACGCCGCCGATGCCCGAACTTCCGATACCGACCGAGACGCTGATCCGCTTCGGCCTGAACCTGACGGCCATGCCCGCACTGGAGTTCGGCCTCTACTACAACCGCTATCGCGACAAGGACCTCGTCACCGCCGCATCCTTGTTCAACGTCTTCGCCTTCGGGGTCCTGACGGTCCTGTCGTCGGTCGAGTTCTCGGTCGCGGCGGGGTTCGGCCTGTTCGCCATCCTCGCGCTGTTCACGCTGCGGTCGGAACAGATTTCCAAGATCGAGATCACCTACTTCTTCGGCGCCATGGCCATTGCCGTGATCTGCTCGCTCAAGGGCACCAGCTTGCCATTCACCGCCGCGGTGGTGGTGCTGGTGCTGCTCGGCGCCTGGATCTTCGATCACCCGCGGGTGCTGCGATCGGCCGCCGGGATGCGGGTAACGCTGGACAAGATCGATCGCGAGGCGATTTCCGACCCGGTGCGGATGCGCGATTCGCTGTCGGAACGGCTGGGTGTGAAGGTGATGTCCTACCAGATCACGGCGCTCGACTATGTCACCGACATGGCACGCGTCACCGTCTTCTACCGCAAGTGACCAGGGGCGATCCGATGCATCCGCTGATCGCCGAATGTCTTCCCCGGTTCCGCCCGGTCGACCTGGCCGCGCTGAACGCCAAGGCCGCGATGCTGGAACGGATCGACCAGAAATACGTCTGTTCCGCCGAGCGTCTGGCCCCCGCCTTCGCCGACTTCGCCGATCACTTCGACATGCTGGAAATCGGCGGGCTGCGCGCCTTCACCTACGACACCCGCTATTTCGACAGCCCCGATGCGCGCGCCTACCACGACCACCATCAGGGCCGCCGCAAGCGCTGCAAGGTCCGCGTGCGCCACTATGTCGAGGCCGGCCAGACCTGGCTCGAGGTCAAGCTGAAGGACCGCCGCGCAATGACCGTGAAGAAGCGGCTGCGGCTTGAGCGGATGGTCGATGTGCTGGACGCCCGCGCCATGGACTTCGTCGCGACCGAATGGCGCGCGCTTTACGAAACGGACTTCGGCCCGGCACTCGCGCCCGTACTCGACATGACCTATCGCCGGTTGACGCTGGTGGCCCGCAAGGGGGGCGAGCGGATGACGGTCGACACGGGACTGTCCTTCGACAGCGGCAGCGGTCAGGTCGCGGTTCCGGGCGGGACGTTCGTGCTGGAAACCAAGTCGGCCAACGGCCGCGGGCACGCCGATGCGATCCTCCGGTGCCACCACATGCAGCCGACGCCCCGTGTGTCCAAGTACTGCGTGGGGATGGCGGCGACAGCGCAGGTGAGCCGGCGAAACCGCTTCCTGCCCGCGCTGCGGCGTCTGGCGCTGGAAGGGCCGGCGCCCGGTCAGGCCCCCTGCGGCATCGGGTTGGCAACGCGGTTGTAGGGTGCCCAGTCGGTGATGTCGGGATAATGCTGCTTGCGCCAGGCGCGCACCTTCGGGTTCATCAGGCGGCGGAACAGTGGCGGCACCGTCGCCGCGGCGGTCATCACATGATAGCCGAAGGGCAGTTGCGGCGCCTCGTCCCTGCCGTAGGTCTGCAAGAGGGGAAAGCGCCGGTCGGGCTTGTAGTGGTGGTCGGAGTGGCGCTGGAGGTTGATCAGCAGCCAGTTCGACGCCCGGTGCGAGGCGTTCCACGAATGATGCGGGCGGACGGGTTCGTATTTCCCCTCCCCCAGGTGGCGCCGGGTCAGGCCATAATGTTCGATGTAGTTCACCATTTCCAGTTGCCAGACCGCCACGAAGGCCTGGAACAGGAACAGCCCCAACCCCTGCCAGCCGCCGAGCGCCAGCGCCAGCCACAGCATCCCCCCCTGCAGCGCCGCGTATCGCCAGAACGGATTGCTGCGGTGCCAGGCGGGCAGCCCGCGGCGCGCCAGCATCGCCACCTCGGCGCGCCACGCCGAGACGGGGCATTGCCGCAGCACGCGGAGGAAGAACCGCCAGAAGCCTTCGTTGTAGCGCGCCGTCACCGGGTCGCGCGGGGTGCCGACATGCAGGTGATGGACGCGCAGGTGCTCGCTGCGGAAATGGCTGTAGAGCACGGTTGCCAGCAGAAGATCGCCCAGCCAGCGCTCACCCCGGGGTTTCTGGTGCATCAGCTCGTGGCTGTAGTTGATCCCGACGGTTCCCGAGATCACCCCGATGCCGAAGAACAGTCCCAGCCTTTCCAGTCCCGACAGGTGCCCGGCGCGGGTCGCGAACCAGACCATGCCGAAGATCAGCGTGAACTGGATCGGGAACCAGATCAGCGTGATCATCCGGTACCAGTCGAGGTCGGCCTCGGGCGTGGACAGGTCGGCGTTGTCCTCGTTCAGACCCGTCACGGCATCGAGCAGCATGAACAGGCCCCAGGTGTAGAGCGGCAGGAGCGCCAGCGCCCAGCCGCCCCAGCCTGCCGCCAGCAACGCCAGCGGGACGGTGCCGAGCGAGGCCCAGAACGGCAGTGCCGAGGTCGGACGGGCAACCTGTTCGGCAGGGATGGTCGTCATCATGGCATCCTTTCCCGGCGCAGAATGGCGCAGTCTGACCCGCCGCTCAATGCGGCGCAAAGGCCGCTGACGCCGCATCCCAGACCTTGCGCATGACCGTCGGCAGGTCGCCCGGCGCGACACCCTCGGCCGGCACGAAGGCTCCGCGCGAGGCGGTGGCATCGTGCCCGACCTCGGCCACCATGACGGTCAGATGCAGGTCGAAGTGGGTGAAGGGATGGCGGACCTGAACCGGCGCCGCGCGCCAGTCGGCCGCCAGCGGCGGGTCGGCGGGCCCCGCGGCGTCGCGCCGGTCCCAGGGCGTGCCGGGAAAGCCGGGCATCCCGCCGAGCAGCCCCCGGGGCGGCCTGCGTTCCACAAGCCAGGCGCCGTCGGCCCGCCGCGCGACCCAGACCGTGCCCTCGCGCCGCGGCTTCGCGCCCTTCGGCGCCTTGCGCGGCAGTGTGGCCGCGATGCCCGCTGCCCGGCCCGCGCAGAAGGCCGCCACCGGGCAGATGCCGCAGGACGGCCCGCGCGGGGTGCAGACGGTGGCGCCCAGATCCATCATCGCCTGCGCATGGCAGCCCGGGCGCACCTCGGGCGTCAGTGCACCGGCCAGACGCGCGATTTCGGGCCGGGCCTCGGGCAGCGGCGCTTCCACCGCATGCAGACGGGCCACCACCCGCTCCACATTGCCGTCCACCACCACCGCCGGCCGGTCGAAGGCGATGGCGACAATGGCGGCAGCGGTATAGCGGCCGATGCCGGGAAGGGCGCGCAGGCCTTCCTCCGTCTCGGGAAACCGCCCGCCATGGTCGCGCGCCACCACCCGCGCGCAGGTCAGCAGGTTCCGCGCCCTTGCGTAATAGCCAAGCCCGGCCCATTCCGCCATGACCGCCGCATCCTCGGCCGCGGCCAGCGCCCCGACCGTGGGCCAGCGTTCGGTAAAGCGCAGGAAATAGGCGCGCACCGCCGCCACGGTGGTCTGTTGCAGCATCACCTCGGACAGCCAGACGCGATAGGGGTCGGGCCGCAGTCCCGCCGCGCGGTCGGCCGGCCCCACCCGCCAGGGCATCACCCGCGCCCGAGCATCGTACCAGGCCAGAAGCGCGGCCCCCGGCCCGCCATCCCCCCCTGCGTCACGCAATCTTGTGGCTCCCTGTGGCGCCGGGGCTCTGGCGGCCCGGGCCTGCGCAGGTAACATAGGGGACTGGACCGGATTGAACAGATGCGCCGCACCTCTCCCCCCCTGCCGCCCGGCAAGGAACGCCGCCAGCGCGGGTTCGAGCCTGCCTCGGGTCTGATCGCCGCGCGCCTTCGCGCCGCGGGCGAAAAGCGCGGCTTTGCGGTGGCGCGGTTGCTGACCCACTGGGCCGAGGTGGTCGGCGATGAGATCGCCCGCGTCACTCGTCCGATGAAGGTGGGCTACGGGCGCGAGGGGATGGGCGCCACGCTGACCCTGCTGGTGCAGGGCGCCCGCGCGCCCGAGATCGAGATGCAGAAGGACCGCATCCGCGAAAGGGTGAACGCCTGCTACGGCTACAACGCCATTTCCCGCGTGGTGCTGACCCAGACCGCCCCCGCCGGCTTTGCCGAGGCGCAGGCGGCTTTCGCCGGCGCCCCCGCACCGGCGCCGCGCCGCGAACCCGACCCCGCCGTGGCCGACCGCGCCGCCGAAACCGCCGCCGGCGTGGCCGATGATGGCCTGCGCCAGGCGCTTGAAACCCTTGCCCGGAACGTCCTATCCCGGGACCGCAACACCAAGGATAGCCCATGACCCGCAGAACCGGCCTTGCCGCCCTCGCCCTCGCCCTGATCGCCGTCGCCGGCCTCTGGGCATCGCAGCGCCCGGGTTCCGCCCCCGGGCAGACCGCGCTGCTGCCCGGCCTTGCGGCCGAGGCACAGACCTCCGCCGCCGACCTGCCCGCCGTCGAGGAGATGACGATGGGCAACCCCGACGCGCCGGTGAAGATCATCGAATACGCCAGCTACACCTGTCCCCATTGCGCGACCTTCCACGAGGCGGTGCTGAAACCGCTCAAGCGCGACTACATCGAGACCGGCAAGGTTCACTTCACCCTGCGCGAGGTCTATTTCGACCGCTACGGCCTCTGGGCCGCGATGGTGGCGCGCTGCGGCGGACCGGAGCGGTACTTCGGCATCTCCGAAGTGCTGTTCCAGACCCAGCGCGACTGGGCCGGCACCGACGACCCGCAGAAGGCGGTGCAGAACCTGCGCCGCATCGGCAGAACGGCAGGGATGGACGACGCGCAGCTTGACGCATGCATGAACGACGGTGCCAAGGCGCAGGCAATGGTCGCCACCTTCCAGGCCCAGACCCAGGCCGACGACGTGCAGGGAACGCCGACGCTGATGATCAACGGCGTGAAGCATTCCAACCTGTCCTACGCCGAC
>DAOLBY010000079.1:0-14451 GCA_035324325.1 Paracoccaceae bacterium
CCCTGCGCTGCGCCCATGCCCACGGCACCCGCGCGATCCGCACGCATCTCGACTCGATCCCGCCGCAGGACGCGATCTCCTGGCCCGTGTTCGCGGCCAAGCGCGCCGAATGGGCGGGGCGGATCGAGCTGCAGGCCGCCTGCCTGATCGGGGCCGAGGGGTTTTCGACCGACGGGCCGTTCCGCGCCACCGCCGACCGGGTGGCCGCTGCCGGCGGTGTGCTGGGCATTGTCACCTATCCGCTGCCCGATATCGAGACCCGCATCCGCGCCTTCCTGGCCGTGGCCGCCGACCGCGGCCTCGCCGCCGACTTCCACACCGACGAGACACTCGACACCGCCTCCGACACCCTGAGGATGATCGCCGAAGCCGTTCTGGACAATGGCTTTTCCGCCCCCGTGACGGTCGGCCACTGCTGTTCCGTCGGCGCCATGGACGAGGCCCGCGCGATGGCGGTGCTGGACGTGGTGGCGAAGGCGGGGCTGAACGTGGTCAGCCTTCCGATGTGCAACCTCTACCTGCAGGACCGCCGGGCGGGCCGCACGCCGCGGATGCGGGGCATCACGCTGGTGCACGAGATGGCGGCGCGCGGCATCAACGTCAGTTTCGCCTCCGACAACACGCGCGACCCCTTCTACGCCTATGGCGACATGGACATGCTGGAAGTGCTGCGCGAGGCGACGCGGATCGGGCATCTGGACCATTCCCGCCCCGACTGGGTGCAGGCGGTGCTGGGCAATCCCGCCCGCGCCTGCGGTCTTGCAGCGCCCTCGCTCGCGCCCGGGGCGCCGGCCGACCTCGTGATCCTGCGCGGGCGCGACTGGTCCGAGGCGCTGTCGCGGCCGCAGGCCGACCGCGTCGTGGTCCGCGGGGGCCGGGCGATCGACACGGGCCTGCCCGACTACGCCGAACTTGACCACCTGATGGGGGCCCCATGAACCTTGCTGCCGCCCGCGCCGCGCTGGCGCATCTGGAGATCGACGACAACCCCGTGTCGGTGCGCGCCAAGTCGCGCGACTTCTTCTGGTACTCGCCCGTGCTCAAGGCCCGGCTCGACCATGTGACGGCCGATTTCGTGGTGGCGCCGCGGTCCGAGGCCGAGGTGATCGAGGTGCTGCGGGTCTGCCACGAACATGAGGTTCCGGTCACAACCCGCGGAATGGGAACGGGAAACTACGGCCAGGCTATGCCGCTTGCGGGCGGCGTGGTGCTGCATCTGAAGACCATGAATGCGGTGCGCGCCATCCTGCCCGGCCGGGTGATCGTCGAACCGGGCTGCCTGCTGAAGGACCTCGACACGGCCTGCCGCGACCACTCGGGGCAGGAAATCCGCATGTTCTCCTCGACCTGGGCCACTGCCACCGTCGGCGGCTTCATCGCCGGGGGCTCGGGCGGCATCGGCTCCTGCACCTGGGGGGCGCTGCGCGATCTGGGCAACATCATCCGGCTGCGCGTGGTGACGATGGAGGCCGAACCGCGTGTGCTGGAGTTCACCGGCGAAGAGCTGCACCGCGTCAGCCACGCCTATGGCACCAACGGCATCATCACCGAGCTGGAACTGCCGCTGGCCCCGGCCTACGACTGGGCGGAGATCTTCGTCACCACGCCCGACTTCCCGGCCGCCGCGCGGATGGCCGAGGACCTGGCGAACGAGGATGGCATCCTGAAGAAGCTGATCTCGGTCTACGAGGCGCCGATCGCGCAGGACTACTTTGCCCGCGTGGCGCCCCATGTGCAGCCGGGCGAGGCGCTTCTGGGCCTGATGGTTGCACCGCATGCGATGGACGCCTTCCTGACCTTCCTCGCGCGGCGGCCCGATGCCCGGCTGATCTGGCGCTCCGACCGGCCTGACTGGCCGCGCGAGCCCGGCCCGGTGTTCGAATACGGCTGGAACCACACGACGCTGCGCGCGCTGAAGGGCGATCCGTCGATCACCTACCTGCAGGTGCGCTACGCCGCGCCCGACCACCTGGCGCTGGTCGAGCGCATCCGCGCGGCCTTTCCCGGCGGCGAGGTAATGCAGCACCTCGAGGTGATGCGCGAGGGCGGGCGGCCGATGTTCGCGGGCCTGAGCCTGGTGCGCTTCACCACCGAGGCGCGGCTGGACGAGATCATCCGCATCCACGAGGACATGGGGGCGATGATCTTCAACCCGCACCGCTACACGCTCGAGGAGGGCGGGCGGCAGACGGTGGACGACCGGCAACTGGCCTTCAAGCGCGAGGCCGACCCGAAGGGCCTGCTGAACCCCGGCAAGATGATTGCCTGGGACGATCCCGGCTGGGCCTACGACCGGATGTATGCCTGGCCGGGCCTGAGGGCACCGCGATGAGGCGCGCCGCGCCCCGGGCGGGGGCAGCCGACACCACCCCGGGCACCGCGCCGTGACCCGGGCGCTGGTACTGGCGGCGCATCCCTGCGCCGAAAGCTTCAGCCAGGCGTTGCACGGCGCGGCGGTCGAAACCCTGCGCGGCCGGGGCTGGGAGGTGGACGACTGCGACCTCTATGCCGAGGGGTTCCAGCCGGTGCTGACGGCGGAGGAGCGGCGCGGCTACCATGACACCGGCGCGAACGAGGGGCCGGTGGCCGATTACGTCGCCCGGGTGCGGGCGGCTCAGGCGCTGGTGCTGGTGTTCCCGGTCTGGAACTTCGGCTTTCCGGCGATCCTGAAGGGGTTCTTCGACCGCGTCTTCCTGCCCGGCGTGAGTTTCCGGCTGGAGGAGGGGCGCGGGCGGCCCAACCTGACGCATGTGCGCCTGCTGGCCGCGGTCACGACCTACGGCGGCACCCGGCTGCGGGCGGTGCTGGCGGGCGATCCGCCGCGGCATGTGGTCCGCCGCGCGATCTGGCATGTGTGCAGGCCCGACCGGATGCGGTATCTGGCACTTTACGACATGAACCGGGCCACGGATGCGCGGCGGGCGGCCTTCCTGTCCCGCGTCCGGGCCGAGATGGAGCGGCTTTAGGATGCGCGCGCTGGTCGTCTACTGCCACCCCGACCCGGGCAGCTTCACCGCGGCGGTGCGCGACGCGGTGCTGGACCGGCTGGCCGCCGCCGGGGCGGAGGTGCGACTGGCCGACCTCTATGCCCGCGGTTTCCAGCCGGTTCTGACGGGGACGGAGTGGCAGGCCTATCTCGACTGCCCCGCCAATGCTGCCGCTGTCGCGCGCGATGTCGACGACCTGCGCTGGTGCGACACGCTGGTCTTTGTCTACCCGACCTGGTGGTACGGGCTGCCCGCCATGCTGAAGGGCTGGCTCGACCGGGTGTTGCTGCCCGACGTGGCCTTCCTGATGCCCGATGGCGCGAACCGCACGATCCGGCCGGGGTTGTGGAACGTGCGGCGGCTGGGCGTGTTCACCACCTGCGGCGCATCGCGCTGGCTGACGATGCTGGTCGGAGCGCCGGGCAAGCGGACGCTTCTGCGGGGGGTCGGGTTCCTGTGCCACCCGCGGCGGCGCACGGCCTTTGCCGCGCATTACCTGATGGACAGTTCCACCGCGGAAAGCCGCGCGCGGCATCTTGGCCGGGTGGCGGCACGGATGGACCGGCTGCTGGACAGGGGCGCGGCGCGGGCCGCGGCACCGGCATGAGCCTTGTCGCATGGGAGACGCTGCGCGCGCCGGATTTCGCCGGCCTCGATCCGGTGCGCACGGTGGCCGTGCTGCCCCTTGCGGCGGTCGAGCAGCACGGGCCGCATCTGCCGGTGGGGACCGACGCGCTGATCATGGACGGGATGCTGGCCGCCACCGCCGCCGCCTGTCCGGCCGATCTGCCGCTGGTCTGCCTGCCCGTGCAGCGCGTAGGCAAGTCGAACGAGCACATCTGGGCCGGCGGCACGCTGAGCCTGGAGGCCGCGACCGCGCTGGCGGCCTGGACCGAGATCGGCATGGGCATCGCGCGGGCGGGCCTGCGCAAGGTCGTCGTCGTCAACAGCCATGGCGGCAATGCCGACCTGATGGGGATCCTGGTGCGCGAGTTGCGCATCCGGGCGGGTCTGGCGGCGGTGCGCTGCCAGTGGGTCGCCTTTGGCGCGCCGGAGGGGCTGTTTTCCGACCGCGAGGACAGGTTCGGCCTTCATGGCTGGTGGACCGGGGGGCCGCGCGCGATTTCGAAAGCCGGGCCGAGGGCGCCGCCATTCCGCCGGTGGGGCCAGTGGCCCTGGGCTGGATCGCGCGCGACCTGAACCCGGCGGGGGCCGTGGGCGAGGCGCATCTGGCCACCGCGGCCAAGGGCCGGGCAGCGGCGGCGCATCAGGTGGCGGGGTTCCTGAGGCTTTGCGCCGATCTGGCGGCGCATCCGGGGGTGCCGCCGGCCTGAGGCGTCGATTTCGGCGCCGCGCCCTCTGGCATTCGCCGGGCCGGGGGCATAGATGCCGGGCAGGCTGCCGGTCGCGGGGCGGCTTGCCTTGCGAAGGGCAGGCCCCGCGGATAGGGTGCGCCACCGCAAAATCCGGGGGCGCGCGACGCCTCCGCCAGACCGACAGGACCGCCCATGTTCGCAACCCCCGCCTATGCGCAGGCCGCCGGCGCCGGTGCCGGCAGCGCCCTTGCCAGCTTCGTGCCGCTGATCCTGATCTTCATGATCATGTACTTCCTGCTGATCCGTCCGCAGCAGAAGCGGCTGAAGGAGCACAAGGCGATGGTCGAGGCCCTGCGCCGCGGCGACCAGGTGCTGACCCAGGGCGGCATCATCGGCAAGGTCACGAAGGTCAGCGAGGATGGTGTGCTCGAGGTCGAGATCGCCGAGGGCGTGCGCGTGCGCATCCCCCGCTCGACCATCGCCCAGGTGATGGCCAAGACCGAGCCGGCGGGACAGTAACCCCGCCATGCTGGACATCCCCGTCTGGAAGCGCGTGCTGATCTGGGCCGTCTGTGCCGCCGGCGTCGCGTTCTCCGCCCCGAACCTTCTGTATTCGACCGTCGAGGGCCACAATGACGCCGTGGCCGCGGCCGAGGCCGGGCGCTCCCTGACGCCCGAGCAGGAGGCGGCGCGCGATGCCTGGCCGGGCTGGCTGCCCAGTTCGCTGGTGAACCTCGGGCTCGACCTGCGGGGCGGGGCGCATCTGCTGGCCGAGGTGCGGGTGGCCGATGTCTATGCCGCGCGGATCGATGCGCTCTGGCCCGAGGTGCGGGATGCGCTGCGCGACCGCCGCGCCGAGGTCGGCACCGTGCGCCGCATGCCGAGTCCCGACGGCGTGCTGCGCGTTGCGATCTCCGAGCCCGCCGGGCTGCCGGCGGCGCTGGCGGCGGTGCGGGCGCTGGCGCAGCCGGTCGTCACGCTGACCGGCATCGGCGCGCAGGACCTGGAGGTGACGGCCGACCAGGGCGAGATCGTGGTGCAACTGTCCGAGGCCGAGCGCACGGCGACCGACAACCGCACCATGCAGCAGAGCCTCGAGATCATCCGCCGGCGGGTGGACGAGGTGGGCACGCGTGAACCCACGATCCAGCGCCAGGGCGAGGATCGCATCCTGATCCAGGTGCCCGGCATCGGGTCGGCGGCCGAGCTCAAGGCGCTGATCGGCACCACGGCGCAGCTGACCTTCCACCCTGTCGTGGGCCGGACCGAGAACGCCGGCACCGACCCCGGGCTGCGCAACAGCCTGTTCCCGTCGATGGATGAACCCGGCGTCTTCTACATCGTCGAGACGACGCCGGTGGTCACGGGCGAGGAACTGGTGGATGCGCAACCGTCCTTCGACCAGAACAACCGCCCTGCCGTCAGCTTCCGGTTCAACCCCTCCGGCGCACGCAAGTTCGGCGACTACACGGCGAACAACATCGGCAGCCCCTTCGCCATCGTGCTGGATGATGAGGTGATCAGCGCCCCGGTGATCCAGAGCCACATCCCCGGCGGATCGGGCATCATCACCGGCCGCTTCACCGTCGAGGATTCCACCCAGCTGGCCGTGCTGCTGCGGGCCGGTGCCCTGCCGGCCGAGATGACCTTCCTCGAGGAACGCACGATCGGGCCGGAACTTGGCGCGGATTCGATCGAAGCCGGGCGCATCGCCTCGCTGTTCGCAATGGGCGCGGTCGTGGTGTTCATGGTGGCCAGCTACGGGCTCTTCGGGGTGCTGGCGGTCGCCGCGCTCGGCATCAACGTGGCGCTGATGTTCGGCGCGCTGAGCGTGATCGGCGCGACGCTGACGCTGCCCGGCATCGCCGGTATCGTGCTGACCATCGGCATGGCGGTCGATGCCAACGTGCTGGTGTTCGAACGGATCCGCGAGGAGATGCGCACGGCCAAGGGCCCGGCGCGGGCCATCGAACTGGGCTATCAGAAGGCGTTGTCGGCGATCATCGACGCCAACATCACCACCTTCATCACCGCCGCCATCCTGTTCATGGTGGGGGCGGGGCCGGTGCGCGGCTTTGCGGTGACGCTGGGGATCGGCATCCTGACCTCGGTCTTCACCGCCGTCTTCGTGACCCGCCTCCTGGTCGTGACCTGGTTCGAGCGGGCACGCCCGCGCACGCTGAACGTATAGGAGCGCGCGATGCGGCACCTGCGCCTTGTTCCCGACAAGACCAACATCAACTTCTTCGCCGCGGCCCGCGTGACCTTCGGCGCCTCGGTCGTGATGATGATCCTGTCGCTGGTGTTCATCGCCATGTTCGGGCTGAACTTCGGCATCGACTTCCGCGGCGGCACCACGATCCGCACCGAAAGCGCCGCGCCCGTCGACATCGCGGGCAAGCGGGCGGCGCTGGCGGCGCTGAACCTTGGCGATGTATCGATCACCGAGGTGTTCGACCCGACCTTCGGCCCCGAGCAGAATGTCGCGATGATCCGCATCCAGGCGCAGGACGGCGAAGAGGCGGTGCCGCCCGCCATCATCGCCTCGATAGAGGGGGTGCTGAAGGCCAACGATCCGGGGATCGCCTTCACCTCGGTCGAATCGGTCGGACCCAAGGTGTCGGGCGAACTGATCTGGTCGGCGGTGCTGTCGGTCGTGGGGGCGGCGACGGCGATCCTGATCTACATCTGGCTGCGCTTCGAATGGCAGTTCGCGGTCGGGGCGGTGGCGGCGCTGGTGCATGACGTGCTGATCACGGTCGGCATCTTCGCGCTGTTCCAGATCCGCTTCGACCTCGCCATCATCGCGGCCCTGCTCACGATCCTCGGCTATTCGATCAACGACACCGTGGTGGTGTTCGACCGGCTGCGCGAGAACCTGATCAAGTTCAAGGCGATGCCGCTGATGGAGGTGATGAACCTCAGCGTCAACGAGACGCTGTCGCGCACCCTGATGACCACCGGCACCACCCTGATCGCGCTGATCGCGCTTCTGGTCCTCGGTGGCGACGTGATCCGCGGCTTCGTCTTCGCCATCACCTTCGGCATCGTGATCGGCACCTATTCCTCGGTCTACATGGCCAAGAACGTGGTGCTGTGGCTGGGGGTCAAGCGCGACTGGTCGAAATCCGACGACGCGGGGCCGAAGGGCACGCAGTTCGGCGACGCCGGGGCCTGACGGGGGGCACGCGTGCGGCTGACCGAGATCAGCTTTGGCAGCGCGAAGCCGGTCGAGGGCTACGGGCCGGGCTTCTTCCGCATCGGCGGAGCGGTGCTGAGGGGGGCCTGCCTGATCACGCCCTGGGATGCCGGCCCCTGGGGCGGCTGGGACGACAGCGCTGCGCCCCTGACTCTGGCGGGGCGGATCGACGTTCTGTTCCTCGGCACGGGGGCCGAGGTGGCGCCGGTGCCCGCGGGCTTCCGCGCGGCGCTGGAAGGCGCGGGGATCGGAGTCGAGCCCATGGCCTCGCCCACGGCCTGCCGGGCCTACAACGTGCTCCTGTCCGAAGGCCGGCGCGTGGCGCTGGCGGTCCTGCCGGTCTGAACGGTCGCCGCTATTCGGCGGCGATCTGGATCACCGGCTCCATGCTGTTCAGCGCCTCGGCCGGCAGGTGGCACTTGATGTGGTGGCCGGGGGCGAGATCGCGGACCGGGGGCATCTCGGTCTCGCACAGACCACCCGCCACCTGCGGCTTCCAGCGGCAGCGCGTCTGGAACGGGCAGCCCGGCGGCGGGTTCAGGGCCGAGGGGATGTCGCCTTCCAGCCGGATGCGCTTTTTCTCCACCGTGATGTCGGCCACCGGCACGGCCGACAGCAGCGCCTCGGTATAGGGGTGGTAGGGCGGGGCAAACACCTGGTCGGTGGTGCCCAGTTCGACCACATGGCCGAGATACATCACCATCACCCGGTCGCTGAGGTAGCGCACGATCGACAGGTCATGGCTGATGAACAGGAGCGTCGTCTTGTTCTTGCGCTGGATGTCCATCAGGAGGTCGGTCACCGCCGCCTGGACCGACACGTCCAGCGCCGAGACGGGTTCGTCCGCCACCACCACCTTGGCCCCGCCGGCAAAGGCCCTGGCGATGCCCACGCGCTGCTTCTGCCCGCCCGACAGTTGCCGCGGCATCCGCTCGGCGAACTGGCGCGGCAGCTTCACGAGATCGAGGAGTTCGAGCATCCGGTTGCGGCGTTCCTCGTCCGACCTGCCCTCGCCGAAGATCTCCAGCGCCCGGATGATCTGGCGCCCCACCGTCATCGAGGGGTTCAGCGTGTCGAAGGGGTTCTGGAACACCATCTGCACCGAGGACACGGTATCGACCCCGCGCTTCTCGATCGGGATGTCCTGGATGTCCTGGTTGTAGAGGACGATCTTGCCGCTGGTCGCCGTTTCCAGCCCCATCAGCACCTTGGCGAAGGTGGATTTGCCGCAGCCCGATTCGCCCACGATGGCCAGCGTCTCGCCCTCGCGCGCCTCGAAGCTGAGGGTCTCGTTCGCCTTGACCACCTTCTCGGCGCCGCCGCCGAAGGCCCCGCCCGAGACGCGGTAGTACTTGCGCAGGTCCTCCATCCGCAGGACCACATCGCCCACGGGGGTCTTCTCGCCCTGCTTTGCCGCCGCGGGCGGGGCGGCCCAGTCGATCTCGGCCCATTTCACGCAGCGCGTGCCGTGCCGGTCGCCGCCCGGCACCAGGGCCATCGGCACCTCGGCCGCATCGCAGCGCCCCGTCTCGAAATAGCCGCAGCGTGGGCCGAAGTTGCAGCCGGGCGGGCGTTCGTGGGGCAGGGGGAAGTTGCCCGGAATGGCAACCAGCGGGCGCGAGGTCTTGTCGGCCCCGGGCAGCGGGATCGAACGGAACAGCGCCTGGGTATAGGGATGGCGCATCTTGGCAAAGACCTCGGACACCGGCCCGGTCTCCACCGCCTCGCCCGAATACATCACGCAGAGCCGGTCGCAGACCTCGAGCACGAGGCCGAGGTTGTGGCTGATGAACAGCATCGAGGTGCCGTATTTCTCGCCCAGTTCGCGCACCAGATCGACGATCCCGGCCTCGACCGTGACATCGAGCGCGGTCGTGGGCTCATCCAGGATCAGCAGCGCGGGCTTGGCCATCAGTGCCATGGCGATGACGATGCGCTGCTGCTGGCCGCCCGACAGCTGGTGCGGATAGCTGCGCAGGATGCGGTCGGGATCGGGCAGCTTCACGTCGGCGACGATCTGGCGGGCCAGCGTCATGGCTGCGTCGCGGGCCATGCCCTGATGGATCATCGGCACCTCGGCCAGCTGCGCGCCGACCTTCATGCCGGGGTTCAGGCTGGCCATGGGTTCCTGGTAGATCATCGCGATCTCGGACCCGCGGATGCCGCGCAGTTCCGCGTCGCCCATCGTGACCAGATCGCGGCCCTTGAAGCGGATGCGCCCGCCGACGATCCGGCCGGTCTTGCCGAGGTCACGCATCACGGCCAGCGCCACGGTCGACTTGCCGCAACCGGATTCGCCCACCAGCCCCATCGCCTCTCCCGCCATCACCGTGCAGGAAAAGTCCATCACCGCGGGGATCTCGCGCAGGCGGGTGAAGAAGCTGATCGAGAGGTTCTCGATCTCCAGCAGCGGTTGGCTCGGGTCCCAGGCGGGTGCGGTCATGGCGGGCCTTTCGCTTGCGGCGAGGCCGGGGGTTTCACCCCCCCGGACCCCCGTGGGATTGTTGCACCAAGGGTGTGAAGGGGCAGGGGTCAGTCACGCAGGCTCTCCTCGCGCAGCCCGTCGGCCAGGAGGTTGAGGCCGAGGACGAGCGACATGAGCGACAGCGCCGGCACCAGCGCGGGATGCATGATCAGGATCGGCAGGAGGCCGCGGCCGGAGTTGATGGTGGACCCCCAGTCGGGGCTTTCCGGGCTGACGCCCAGGCCGAAGAAGCCGAGCGTGCCGAGCAGGATCGTGGTGTAGCCGATGCGCAGGCAGAAATCGACGATCAGCGGTCCGCGGGCATTGGGCAGGATCTCCCACAGCATGATGTACCACGGCCCCTCGCCCCGGGTCTGCGCGGCCGAGACATAGTCGCGCGCCTTGAGGTCCATGGTCAGGCCGCGGACGATGCGGAACACCGTGGGGGCGTTCACGAAGACGACCGAAACGAAGACGTTCAGCAGGTTCGGCTCCATCGACCAGACGCCGAGCGGGTCCAGGTTGAAGGCCAGGCCCGAATAGGCCCAGAGCCCGATCGCGAGCGTGATCCCGACATAGAGGTTGCGCTTCTTCGGGTCGGTGAAATAGCGCGAGTTCCAGAGCACGCAGAGGAAGATCACCGGAAAGATGAACAGCACCGCCGCCAGGATGATCGGAATGCCGGTGACGCGGATTTCCGGGGTGACGAGCAGGTAGAACAGCAGGATCACCGGGAAGGCCAGCACGAGGTTGGCGAAGAAGGACAGGATGGTGTCGAACCTTCCGCCGAAATAGCCCGCCGGCAGGCCGAGCGTGATGCCCACCATGAAGGCGAAGGCGGTGGCTGCGGGCGCGATGGCCAGCACGCGGCGCGCCCCCGCCACCATGCGCGAGAACACGTCGCGCGCCAGGTCGTCGCCGCCGAGCAGATAGATGGTGCCCTCCTGCCCGCGCACGAAACTGCCGGGCACGGCGTTCCGCATGCCCGAGACCTGGCTCAGCGGGTTGAAGGTCGCGATCGTGTCGGCGAAGATCGCGGTAAACACCCAGAACATCACGATGGCAAAGCCCGCCATGCCGACCGGGCTGTCGAACAGTTGGCCGTAGAGCCCGAGCCGCCCCTTGAACCGGATCGACAGCGCGAAAGTGGCGATCAGCGCCACCCAGACCGGCCAGAACCGCACCGCCATGGCGCCGAAGATGCCCTGCCGTGCCGGGTCGGCGGAAAAGAACCCCTGCACTCCGTAGAGGACGGCGATGGCGACCAGTCCGAGCACCAGGAAGCGCGAGGCGGCGGCGGCCATCTCGGCGGGCGAGCGGGTGGCGGCCAGCGTGCCGTCGCCCTGCGCCTCGGCACCCGGCCCGGTGAAGAAGGACAGGAGGATCTGCGCCAGCACACTGATCGCCAGTGCCGCCGTCAGCGCCGCGAACAGCGGGTTCAGGAAGGGGCCGAGGCTGCCGGTCCAGGTGATCGGGTCCATGGTCGCGTCTCCCTCTCAGGCCAGGCGGATGCGGGGGTTGAGGAAGACATAGCCGATGTCCGAGATCAGTTGCGTCACCAGCACGACGAAGACCGCCACGACCGAACAGGCCAGCAGCAACTCGATGTCGTTGTTGCCGGCGGCTTCCACCAGCGTCCATCCGAAGCCCTTGTAGTTGAACAGGGTCTCCACGATGACCACACCGTTCAGAAGCCAGGGGAACTGCAGCATGATCACCGTGAAGGGGGCGATCAGCGCATTGCGGAGCGCATGGCGCATCACCACCTGACGGAAGGACACGCCCTTCAGCCGCGCGGTGCGGATGTACTGCTGGGTCATCACCTCGGTCATCGAGGCGCGGGTCATGCGGGCGATGTAGCCGATGCCGTAGAGCGCGATGGTCAGCACGGGCAGGCCGAAGTTCCAGAAGGTCAGTTCGCGCATCGCCGAGGTGGCGGTGCCCTGGAACAGCGTGCGGGTCGAGATCAGCCCCCATTCGACGAGGAGGGGCGAGATGCCGGTGGTGGCCGAGGCGAAGATCACGATCAGGAGGACGCCGGAGACATATTCCGGCGTAGCGGTCGAGGCGATGGCGACGGTGGACAGGGTGCGGTCCAGCCGCGAGCCTTCGCGCATCCCCGCCAGCACCCCCATGATCAGCGAGGACGGGACCATCACGATCATCACCCAGGCCATCAGCCAGGCGGTCAGCCCCAGCGAGCGCGACAGGATCGTGCCCACGTCGGCCTTGAAGACGGTGCTGTAGCCCCACTGGCCCTGCAGGACGCCGCAGAAGCGCGGCGCCGTCTCGGGCGTGTGGCCCCGCAGGCAGCGGCCGGTCATCGTGCCGGCGTCGTTGGTGCCGGTCCAGCCCGGCACCACGCCCAGCCATTCGCCGTAGCGCACCAGCACCGGCCGGTCGTAGCCGTTGCGCGTCAGCCACTGCACCACCGCATCGTCGGCCATGCGGACCGAGCCTTCGGATTTGGCGAGCTTCTCGAGGTTCGGCGGCAGGTTCGTCATGAAGAACACGACGAAGGTGAGGCAGAGCGCGGTCAGCGCCATCACGCCCATGCGGCGCAGGATGAAACGGCCCATGGCAGGTCCTTTCGCGCGGGCGCGCCTTGCAGGCAAGCGGGGTGGCGCGGCGGAAGGGGAACGGGGCCGCCGCCAGGGCGGCCCCGCGCGCGGTCAGGCGCCGGTCAGGCGTCGATCCACCACTTGTAGTGGTGATGCTCGAAGGTCGCGTGCATGTCCGCGCCCTTCACGCTGGGATTGAAGTGGCGGTAGATCGAGCGCCAGTAGGGCTGGATCAGCACCCCCTCGTTCTGCATGATCAGCTGGATGTCGCGCATCACCACGCGCCGCTTGTCGGCATCGGCGATCGACAGCGCCTCGGCCAGCTTGGCGTCGAACTCGGCGTTCGAGAAGGCGGACTCGTTCCAGGCCTCGCCCGAGCGGTAGGCGAGCGCAAGGATCTGCACCCCGAGCGGGCGCATGTTCCATTCGGTCGAGGACCAGGGGTATTTCAGCCAGTCGTTCCAGAAGGTCGATCCGGGCAGCACCGTCCGCTTGACCTTGATCCCCGCGTCGCGCACCTGGGCCGCGACCGCGTCGCAGGTGGCCGCTTCCCAGTCGTTGTCGAGCGAGATCAGCTCGAACTCGAAATCGGCCATGCCGGCGGCGTCGATCATCTCCTTCGCCTTGGCAGGGTCGGTGACCGGGGGCGGCAGTTCTGCGTATTCGGGATGGATCGGGCAGACGTGGTGGTTTTCCGCCACCGTGCCGAGGCCCGCATAGCCCAGTTCCAGAACCACTTCGTTGTCCACCGCCATCGTCAGCGCGCGGCGCACGTTCACGTCCTTGTATTCGTCGGCCAGTTGGTTGAAGCGCACCGCCAGCGTCGACGCCGTGACCGCCTCGGACTTGGTCCAGCCCAGACCGTCGAGCACCCGGATGAACTCGCCCGTGCTCTGGTAGGTGATGTCGATCTCGTCCGATCCGGCCGCGGCCACCCAGGCGGCGGGGTCGGAGCCGAGGTCGATGTATTCGATGGCGTCGAGGTAGGGCCCGCCATAGACCGCCGTGCCCCACCAGGGGCGGCTGTCGTCGCGAACCAGCTTGGCGCGGATGCCGGTCTCGAACACCTCGGGCTTGTAGGGGCCGGTGCCGATCGGGTTCGCTGTCGGGTCGCCGCTTTCATAGCTCGAATGCACGATGGCCGCGGGATAGTCGGCCATGCCCGGGATGATGGTGATGTCGGGCGCGCTCAGCACCAGTTTCACGGTGTTGGCGTCCACTGCCGTCGCCGCGCCGGCCCGCATCTTCTTGGTGTCGGCATCGACCAGCGCGGCCATGCGGCCGGCCATCGAGTTGCCCTCGACCGTGCCGTCGCACCAGCGTTCGATGTTGCGCACCACGTCCTCGGCGGTGAACGGGTCGCCGTTGCTCCAGGTGACGCCCTGGCGCAGGTTCAGCATGTATTCGGTGGCGTTGTCGTTGGTCGTCCAGCTGTCGAGCAGCATGCCGCGGAACGTGCCGTCGTTGTTGTATTCGACGAGGTATTCCAGCCAGCCACGGGTGAAGTTGGAGATCTGGCTCCAGTCGGCGGTGCGCGGGTCCTTGAGGCCCTTGAGCTCCATCTGCATGCGCAGCGTGCCGCCCTGCGTTCCCTGCGCGCGGGCGACCCCGGGCGCGGCGAGGCCCAGAAGGCCATAGGCGGCCGGCGCGGTGACGCCGAGAGCCGTTGCGCGCGTCAGGAACTCGCGCCGGCTCATCTGTCCGGCGCTTACCTCGCGGGCATACATCTCGGCCGCGGGATGCATCGCGGCATCGCGGACGGGCAGGTGTGCGGTCATCGGCAGTCTCCCTGAAGGTTGCGGCCGCCGTCGATGCGGTGGCCTGCGGCATTGGTTTGGCGGATGGCGGCCGGGCACCGGTTCCGGGCGCCCGCCCGCGCATTCGGCACGGTTTCGGTCCCTGCGTCAACGGCCGCTTTCGCCCC
>DAOLBY010000080.1:0-239 GCA_035324325.1 Paracoccaceae bacterium
TATGCACTGGTCTTCGACCAGGGCCTCGCCCATCCCGAAACGCTGCTCGAGGATCGGCCGACCGATTTCAACGGCTACGCGCCGCAGAACTTCGACCGCCGCACGCGCGGCACGATCCGCGCGCGCGAGGCCTTGCAGCAAAGCCTCAACATCCCCGTCGTGGCGCTGACCGAGGCGCTGGGACCGGCGCGGCTGATGACTGCGTTGCGCGCGGCGGGGGCGCGGCCGCGGCTGCCGGG
>DAOLBY010000080.1:249-12123 GCA_035324325.1 Paracoccaceae bacterium
GCGCGCCGGGACTGGCGGTTGCGCTCGGCGGCGTGGGGATGACGCTGGAGGAACTGACCGGGCTCTATGCCGCGCTGGCGCGGGGCGGTGTGGGGCTGCCGCTGCGCGCGACCGGAGCCGGGAGCGAAGGTCAGCGGCTGGTTTCGGCCATCGCGGCCTGGCAGGCAGGCGACATCCTGTCAGGCCTGCCGCCGCCGCCCGGTCAACCGGCGAACCGGCTGGCCTACAAGACAGGCACCTCCTACGGGCACCGCGACGCCTGGGCCATCGGCTGGGACGGCGCGCATGTGGTAGGGGTCTGGCTCGGCCGGGCGGACGGCACACCGGTGCCCGGGGCCTTCGGCGCGGATCTGGCAGCCCCGGTGCTGTTCCAGGCCTTCCAGCGGCTGAAACCCGCGCTGACCCCCCTGCCGCCGCCGCCGACCGCGACGCTGCTGGTGTCGAACCCGCAGCTTCCCCCGCCCCTGCAGCGCTTCCGCAGTCGCAACGCAGCGCTGGCGGCCGAGGCCGCCGACGCCCCCGCTGTCGCCTTCCCCCGCGACGGCACCGAGGTGGAACTGATGCCCGAGGGGTTGATGCTTCGCGTCCGGGGCGGACGGGCGCCCTTCACCTGGCTGATCGACGGCGCGCCGGTGGCCACGGCGCTGTCCGGCCGCGAGACGGTGGTCGAGGCCCCCGGGCGCGGCTTCGTCACCCTGTCGGTGATCGACGCCGCGGGCCGGTCGGCCCGCGTCCGGGTGCGGCTGCGGTAGCGGAGCGATGGCGGCGCAGCTGCCCCCCTGGGAAGGGGGGGCCGGCGGGCCGACGGCGCCCTACACCCGCTCGATCGCCAGCGCGATGCCCTGGCCGCCGCCGATGCACATGGTGATCAGGCCGCGGCGGCCGCCTGTCCGTTCCAGTTCCGCCAGCGCCTTGACGACCAGGATCGCGCCCGTGGCTCCGACCGGATGGCCAAGCGCGATGGCACCTCCGTTGGGGTTCACCCGCGCGGGGTCGAGGCCGAGTTCCTTCGACACGGCCAGCGCCTGCGCGGCGAAGGCCTCGTTCGACTCGATCACGTCGAAGTCGCCCGCCGCGAGGCCGGTGCGGGCCAGCAGCGCGCGCACCGCCGGCACCGGGCCGATGCCCATGACGCGCGGCGCAACGCCGGCATGGGCATAGCCGAGGACCCGGGCACGGGGCTTCAGCCCCGCCGCAGCCGCGGCCCTGTCGCGGGCCATGACCACCGCCGCCGCCCCGTCATTGATGCCGCTGGCGTTGCCCGCCGTCACCGTGCCGTCCTTCTGGAACACCGGCCGCAGTCCGGCCAGCGCCTCGGCGCCGGTGGCCTTGGGGTGCTCGTCGGTGTCAAAGACGACCGTGCCCTTTCGGCCGGCGATCTCCAGCGGTGCGATCTGGTCGCGGAACCGCCCCTCGGCGATGGCGCGGGCGGCGCGCGACTGGCTTTCCAGCGCAAAGGCGTCCTGGTCGGCGCGGGTGAGGCCGTGCTCGGCCGCCACGTTCTCGGCCGTCACGCCCATGTGCCCGGTGCCGAAGGGGCAGGTCAGCGCGCCTGTCATCATGTCCACGGCCCGCGTATCGCCCATCTTCTGGCCGAAGCGGGCGGCGGGCAGGGCATAGGGCGCGCCGCCCATGCTTTCGGCGCCGCCCGCCAGCGCGAAATCGGCGTCCCCCAGCATGAGCGACTGCACGGCCGACACCACCGCCTGCGCCCCCGACCCGCACAGCCGGTTCACGTTCATCGCCGGCACGGTTTCCGGCACGCCGGCGGCCATGGCGGCCACCCGGCTCAGATACATGTCGCGGGGTTCGGTGTTGATGACATGGCCCATGACGACATGGCCGATCTGCCCGCCCTCGACGCCCGCACGGGACAATGCGGCCTTCATCGCATGGGCGGCCAGGTCGATGGGCGGCAGGGCGGCAAGCGACCCGCCGAAGGTGCCGATGGCGGTGCGGGCGGCGGAGAGGATGACGATGTCGTCGGTCATGGTGTGGCTCCATTCGGGGCAAATCGATCGGGATGGGCGGCAGCGAAGGCGGGATGATCGGAGAGTGCCGCGTCGATCGCGGCGATGCGGGGCCAGCGGCCGGCCGGCTCCAGCCCCACGCGGCGGGCATTGTAGACCTGCGGGACGAGGCAGGCATCGGCGAGGCCGGGGCTTTCGCCGTGGCACAGCGGTCCCGGGTCGTCGGACAGCATTGCCTCGACCGCATCCAGGCCCGGTGCCACCACCTCGCGCACCCAGTCCCATTCGGTCATGGCCCCACCGGAGATCGCGGCCACCCGTTGCCGCACGCGCAGGTTGGCGACCGGAGCGATCTCCATGGCGATGGCATGGGCGAGCCGCCGCACCCGCGCCCGGCCCGGCGCATCGCTGGGCAGCAGCACAGGCCCTCGGGTTTCGTCGAGATATTCGAGGATGGCGAGCGACTGCGTCAGGACCAGCCCGTCCACCTCGACCGTCGGCACCAGTCCCTGCGGGTTGCGCGACAGGTTGGCCGTGCCGCGCTGGCCGCCCGCCAGCAGGTCGACCGGCCGCGATTCCCAGGCAAGCCCCAGAAGGCCGAGACCGATCCGTACCCGCCAGGCCGCGGAAGACCGCCAATAGTCATGCAGGACGATCATCGCCACCCCCTCGTCGCCTGCCATCAGTGCATGGCCGACCTGCGCGGCGCAAGCGGGCTCAGGCGTTGACGCGGCGGCGTGGGCGCGCGAGAGGGATGCGGAACAGGGACAGGGGCGGACGATGCGGGCGGAACTGGTGGCACATGCGGGGCTTGTCGTGGCGGGGCTGGTCAGCTTCGTCCTGATGGGGGCGGGCCAGTCGCTCTATGGCCCGGCGGTCCCGGTATTCGCGCGCGACTTCGGGATCGGCACGGGGCAGGCGGGGTTTCTGGTCTCGGCCCACTGGATTGGCGCGGCGGCGGGCGTGGCGCTGATGTATGTGGCAGGCGACCGGGTCACGCCGCGGATGACACTGGCCGCCATGGCGACGGGGGCGGGTGGCATCGCGCTTGGTGCCGGATGGTGGGTGACGCTGGCTGCGGCGGCGGTGTTCGGCTTCGGCTACGGCCTCGCGACGGTCATCTACAACCGCCGCTTCCTGGCGGCGTTCGGCGCGCGCGGTCCGTCGATGCTGGCCTTTCTCAACGCGATCTTCGGAATCGGGGCCATTGGCGCGCCGCTCGTCTTCGTGGCCATCGGCGGCGACCCGGCTCTGGCCTTCGCGGTCGTGGCAGCCATGGCGGTCGCAACCTTCGTGCTTGCGCGGGTCGCGCCGGCACCCGCTGCCGCCGCCCTGGCGGCGGGTCCGTTCCGGCCACGGCCCGGCATCCTCGGGTTCGGTGCGCTGGCCATCGGGACCGAGGCCTGCCTGATCGGTCTGGGCCCCACCGGCCTGATCGCGCGCGGCGTGTCCGAGGCCGGAGCAGCGCAGCTTCTGTCGGCGTTCTTCGCCGCCTTCCTGCTGGCGCGGCTGGCGCTCGTGCCGCTGGCCGGGCGCATCGTCCCTTTCGTCCTTCTGGCCACCGCCCTGACGGTTTCGGGGGCCTGCGCCGCGGGGCTGGCGGCGGGCGGGCCGGTCTGGCTTTTCGTGGCCATGGGGGCGGCGGCGGGGCTGTTCTTTCCGGCCTTCTACATGGCGGGCGTGGGGCAGATGGGGTCGGATGCCCGCGTGGCGCCCACGCTGATCGCAGCGGGGCTGGCGGGCGGCATCAGCGCGCCGCTGATCATGGGGGCGGTCATGGGCGCGATCGGCAATGGCATCCTCTTCGCGCTGGTGGCGGTGCTCACGCTGGCGGCGGCCGCGATGGCCTGGCCCATGGTGCGGGCGATGCGCGCGGCCGGGCAGCCGGCATGACGGGTCGCATTGTCCTTCTGGGCACCAAGGGTGGGCCGGCCGTGCGCCAGATCGGTGGCTGGCCGGCCTCCACGCTGGTCGAAATGGACGGAAGGCGGGTGCTTGTCGATGCCGCCATCGGCTGCACGCGCGCGCTGGTCGAGGCCGGGATGGACCTGCGCGACCTCGATGCGATCCTGATCACGCATCTGCATTCCGACCATGTGCTGGAACTCGGCCCGCTACTGCATACCGCCTGGACCACGGGGCTGTCCCGCCCCGTTGTCGTCTTCGGACCGCAGGGGATCGAGGGCTATTGGCAGGGCTTCCTGTCCTCGGTCGCCATCGACTGCGCGATCCGGGTCGAGGACGAGGGGCGCGTTCCCCTGAACGACCTGGTCACCGTCACCACCATCGGCCCGGGCGAAGTGGCGGGCGCCCCGGCCCCGCTGCGCATCCGCGCCATCGACGTGCCGCACCCGCCCCTGGCCCCGTGCCTGGCCTTCCGCATCGATGGGACGCGCAGCGTGGTGCTGTCGGGCGATACCGCCTTCCACCCGCCGCTGGCCGGTTTCGCGCGCGGCTGCGACGTGCTGATCCACGAGGCGATGCTGCCCGACGGCGTCGAAGAGATCATCCGCCGCACCGGCCTCGGCGACCGCTTGCGCGCGCATCTGCACGCCAGCCACACGGTCGCGGCCGATGCCGCCCGCATTGCCCGGGATGCAGGCGCCGGACGGCTGGTCCTGAACCACCTCATCCCGGCCGACGACCCGCGCTTTACCGAAGCCCATTGGCTTGCCGCTTGCGCCGCGGTGTGGAACGGTCCGGTGACGGTGGGCCGCGACGGGCAGGAGATCGCGCTGTGACCCTTATGCCAAGCTGGGTGCCCGGGGCGAATGACCCCGTGGGCGAGTTTCCCCTGAACAACCTCGCGCTCGGGGTGTTTTCGGTGGCGGGCGAGGATCCGCGCTGCGGAGTGGCCATCGGCGACATGGTGCTCGATGTCGCGGGGCTGGAACGGGCGGGCATCCTGCGGCTGGCCGAGGAGCCGGTCATGGACCTGCCGTTCTGGAACGAGGTGATGGAGCTTGGCCCCGCTGCCTGGACCCGCCTGCGCCGCGACCTGACCGCTCTGCTGCGCGATGGCGCGCCGGGAGCCGAAACCACGGCCGCCTTCCTGCACCCGCGGATGGGCGCGACGCTGCACATGCCGTTCCTGGTGGCCGAGTACACGGATTTCTACGCCGGCCGGCACCATGCCGCGAATGTGGGCTCGATGCTGCGCGACCCTGCGAACCCGCTGCCGCCCAACTGGTTGCACATTCCCATCGGCTACAACGGGCGGGCGTCGTCTGTCGTCGTGTCGGGAACGCCGGTGCGCCGGCCCTGGGGTCAGGTGAAGGGCCCGGAAGATGCCCTGCCGCGGCTGGCACCATCGGCCCGATTCGACCTGGAGCTTGAACTCGGCGCCATCGTCGGCCGCGCCAGCGACCGTCCGGTGACGGTCGCCGAGGCCGAGGCGATGATCTTCGGCTATGTCCTGCTGAACGACTGGTCGGCGCGCGACATCCAGGCCTGGGAATACCAGCCGCTCGGGCCCTTCCAGTCCAAGGCCACGGCCACCACCATCGGCCCCTGGATCGTGATGCGCGCCGCGCTCGATGCCTTCCGGGTGCCCGGGCCGCCGCGCGAGGTGCCGCTGCTGGACTACCTGCACGAGCCGCACCCCATGGCGCTGGACATTGCGCTGTCGGTGGCGCTGCGCCCCGAGGGCGGCGACGAGGCGCTGATCGCCCGCACCAATGCCTCCGAACTCTACTATTCCGCGCCGCAGCAACTGGCGCATCACGCGCTTTGCGGCTGCTCGATGACGGTGGGCGACCTGCTGGGCTCGGGGACCATCTCGGGCCCGGAAAAGGGCAACCGCGGCAGCCTGCTGGAACTGTCCTGGGGCGGCCGGGAGCCCCTGGAGGTCGCCCCGGGTGTCACCCGCAGCTTCCTTCAGGATGGCGACACCCTGATCCTGCGCGGCCATGCGCAGGGTCGGGGCTTCCGCGTCGGCTTCGGCGACTGCGCGGGGCAGGTGCTGCCCGCGCTGCCCGATCCGTTCGCGCGATGACGCGGGGTGAGGCCTGGATGCGGCTGGGGTTCTGCGCGGTCGGGTTCGCCCTGGTTGTCGGGGTGCTCGCGGTGCATGGCCTGCCCGAGGGCCCGGGGCTTGTCGAGGTTCTCGGGGTGGCGGTCCTCTTCTTCGGCTGGTCCGCCTTGACGGCTCTGCGCCGCCTGAACCGGAAGCGCGAGGAATGACGCTGCACTATGTCCTGCTGGCCGCGCAGGCGGTCGTCTTCGTGGTCTGGGCCTTCGTCGCCTTCCGCATCCTGTTCCGCCTGCGCGCCCGGGCGGGGGCCGAAACCGGCCTTCCCTTTCCCGGCGTCGGCGCCACGCTGCGCAGCCTTGCCGGGTTCCTGCGCCGGCCCGAAGACCGCGCCGACCGCCGCCGCCTGTCCGTGCTGACGCTGGCACTGTTCGGCCTGACCGCCGGCATTGCGGTGCTGGCCAGCGGCTGAGCGCGGGCCGGGGCTTTCCGCGTCGCGCCGCCGGCGCTAGAACCCTGACCATGGCGCCGACGCTGACCGAAATCTACGAGGCCCGCGCGGCCAGGGGCACGCTGCGTCCCGACCCGGGCCAGCACGCCATCCTGCCACGGCTTCAGGCGCTCCGCGACTGGGCCGAGGCGCAGGGCGCCAGGCGTCACGGCCTTCTGTCCCGCCTGCGGCGCGAAGAGGCGCCGCCGCGCGGCCTCTACCTCTGGGGCGGGGTGGGACGAGGCAAGTCGATGCTGATGGACCTCTTCCACGATGCGGCCGATACGCCGGCCAAGCGCCGCGTGCATTTCCACGCCTTCCTGCAAGAGGCGCATCGCGCCATGCACGCTGCCCGCGAGCGCGGGGTCGATGATGCGCTTGCCCCTTTTGCCGACGGACTGGTGCATGACCTGCGGCTGCTGTGCCTCGACGAGATGCAGATCACCGACATCACCGATGCGATGATCGTGGGCCGGCTATTCCAGAAACTCCTGGCGGGCGGCGTCGTCGTCGTCACCACCTCGAACCGCCCGCCCGACGACCTGTACAAGGACGGGTTGAACCGCGGGCTGTTCCTTCCCTTCATCGCGCTGATCAAGGACCGGCTGGACGTGGTCGAGATCGAAAGCCCGACCGACTATCGCCAGCACCGCCTCGCCGGAGCGCAGGTCTATTTCCACCCTGCAGGCCGGGCGCGCGAGGCGATGCAGGGGATCTGGGCCGACCTAACAGGCGGCGCAACAGGGGAGGTTCTGGCGTTGAACGTGAACGGCCGTTCGGTGGAGGTGCCCCGCTTTGCCAGCGGGGTCGGGCGCGCCACTTTCTGGGACCTCTGCGCGCAGCCCCTGGGTCCGGCCGACTACCTCGCCATCGCAGGCGCGCTTCGGGTCCTGATGCTCGAGGACATTCCGCAGATGTCGGCCTCGAACTACAACGAGGCCAAGCGTTTCGTGACGCTGATCGACACGCTCTACGAGTCGCGGGTTCGCCTGGTCGCGTCTGCCGCGGACGAGCCCGAGCGGCTCTATATCGAAGGCGCCGGAGCCTTCGAGTTCGAACGCACGGCGAGCCGCCTGCGCGAGATGCAGGCGGCCGACTGGGGCCAGTAGGGCGCTCAGACGGCGAACTCCTCCGTGCGGTAGCCTTGCAGATACAGCAGTGCCGTCAGGTCGCCATGGTTTACCCGAAGGTCGCACCGAGCCGCCACCGCCGACTTGGCGTGCAGGGCCACCCCCATCCCGGCGAGGCCGAGCATGCCCAGGTCGTTCGCCCCGTCGCCGACAGCAATGGCCTCGACCGGCGTGATCCCGAGCCGCGCCGAGATGTCGCGCAGCGCCGCGACCTTGGCTTCGCGCCCCAGGATCGGCTCGGCCACCGTGCCGGTCAGGGTGCCGTCCGCCACATGCAGGGTATTGGCGCGATGCTCGTGAAAGCCCAGCGCTGCCGCCACCCGCTCGGTGAAGGCGGTGAATCCGCCCGAAACCAGCGCGCAGCGCGCCCCTGCGGCACGCATGGTCGCGACCAGAACCGCACCCCCGGGCATCATCGTGATCCGATTTGCGAACACGCGTTCGATTGCGGCCTCCGGCAGCCCGCGCAGCAGCGCCACGCGTTCGCGCAGCGCGCCCTCGAATGCCAGTTCGCCGTTCATCGCCCGTGAAGTGATCGCGGACACATGCGCACCCACGCCAGCCTCGTCGGCCAGTTCGTCGATGCACTCCTGCCGGATCATCGTCGAATCCATGTCGGCGAGCAACAGCCGCTTGCGCCGCCCTGCGGCGGGCAGCACGGCAAGGTCGAAGCCTTCTGCCTGAAGGCTTTCCCAGACTTCCCAACGGTTTGAAGGCATCCTGGCCATGTCGAACTCGGCTGCAAGGCCCGGCGCCAGCCAGCGCGCATCCCCGCCGCCCCAGGCGTCGCGCAGGGCCTCGACCATGGCGCGGGACAGATCCGCACGGTCGGGCGCGGCAATCAGCGTGGCGGCAAACATCGGCACCTCCCCATCCCCGCGCGTCGCTTTCGCGCGGGCAAGCGTCGCCCTAGCGTGATTTTCCTGCTTGCGCCAGCCGTGCTCCGGGCGTAAGCGCGGCGGTGGGACACCCTTCCCCACCGAAGGGCATTTGGCTGGAAGGCTGAGATGACCGACCTGACACCACCGGCCGCGCGGCCGGCAAACCCGCGCTTCTCCTCTGGCCCTTGCGCCAAGTTTCCCGGCTATTCGCTCGACCTGCTCGCCGAGGCACCGCTCGGCCGGTCGCACCGTGCTGCCGCGGGCAAGGCGCGGCTGAAGGAAGCCATCGACCTGACGCGCGAGATCCTCGGCGTGCCCGACGAGTACCGCGTCGGCATCGTCCCGGCCTCCGACACCGGCGCGGTCGAGATGGCGATGTGGTCACTTCTCGGCGCCCGCGGGGTCGAGGTTCTGGCCTGGGAAAGCTTCGGCGAAGGCTGGGTCACCGACATCGTGAAGCAGCTGAAACTCGACGCCAGCGTGCGCCGCGCGCCCTATGGCCGGATCGTGGATTTCGCCGAGGTCGACTTCGACAAGGATGTGGTCTTCACCTGGAACGGTACGACCTCTGGCGTTCGGGTGCCTTCGGGCGACCTGATCCCGGCGGATCGCCGGGGCCTGACCATCTGCGACGCGACCAGCGCCGCCTTTGCGATGGACCTGCCCTGGGACAGGCTCGATGTCACCACCTTCTCCTGGCAGAAGGTGCTGGGGGGCGAGGGCGCGCATGGGATGATCGTGCTGTCGCCGCGCGCGGTCGAGCGGCTGGAAAGCCATACGCCGCCCTGGCCGCTGCCCAAGATCTTCCGCCTGACCGCAAAGGGCAAGCTGATCGAGGGCATCTTCGCCGGCGAGACGATCAACACCCCCTCGATGCTGGCGACCGAGGACTACCTGGCGGCGCTGAAATGGGCCAAGGGGATCGGCGGGCTGCCGGCCCTGGTCGCCCGGGCCAATGCCAATGCGCAGGCTCTCCGGGATTTCTGTGCTGCAAACCCCTGGATCGCCAACCTGGCCGAGGATCCGGCGACCGCTTCGACCACTTCGGTCTGCCTGCGCTTCGCCGACCCGCGGATCGCGGACGGCGCAGCCTTTGCAGGGGCCGTGGCGAAACGGATCGAGAAGGCGGGCGCCGGGCTCGACCTCGGTGCCTATCGCGATGCGCCGCCGGGGCTGCGCATCTGGTGCGGCTCGACCGTCGAGACGGCGGATATCCGGGCGCTGCTGCCCTGGATCGACTGGGCCTTCCGGGCCGAGATCGCGGCGCAGGCACAGGCCGCGTGAACCTAGCGGTGCGCCTGAAGGCGCACCCTACCCCAGCCCGCAGGGTGCGCCTTCAGGCGCACTATCCCCGCCCACAGGAAGACATCCCATGCCCAAAGTCCTCGTTTCCGACGAACTTTCCGAAACTGCCGTCCAGATCTTCCGCGACCGGGGGGTGGAGGTCGATTACCTGCCGAAGCTCGGCAAGGACAAGGACAGGCTGGCCGAAGTGATCGGCCAGTACGACGGGCTGGCCATCCGATCGGCCACCAAGGTCACTGCGAAACTCCTCGAGGCCGCGACGCGGCTCAAGGTCGTGGGGCGCGCGGGGATCGGGGTCGACAACGTCGACATCCCCGCCGCATCGCGCAAGGGCGTGATCGTGATGAACACGCCCTTCGGCAACTCGATCACCACCGCCGAACACGCCATCGCCATGATGTTCGCCGTCGCCCGCCAGATCCCCGAGGCCAATGCCTCGACCCATGCCGGCAAGTGGGAAAAGTCCCGCTTCATGGGGGTCGAGTTGTTCAACAAGACCCTCGGCGTGATCGGCGCAGGCAACATCGGCGGCATCGTCTGCGACCGCGCGGTGGGTCTGCACATGAAGGTGGTGGCCTACGACCCCTTCCTGTCGGAGGAGCGCGCGCGCAGCCTCGGCGTGACCAAGGTCGAACTGGATGACTTGCTGGCCCGGGCCGACTTCATCACCCTGCACGTCCCCCTGACCGACAGGACGCGCAACATCCTGTCCCGCGAGAACCTTGCCAAGACCCGCAGGGGGGTGCGCATCGTCAACTGCGCCCGCGGCGGCCTGATCGACGAGGCGGCGCTGAAGGACGCGATCGACAGCGGGCATGTGGCCGCCGCGGCGCTCGACGTGTTCGAGGTCGAGCCGGCGACCGAGAACCCGCTCTTTGGCCATCCGAATGTCGTCTGCACCCCCCACCTCGGCGCCTCGACCACCGAGGCGCAGGAGAACGTGGCGCTCCAGGTGGCCGAACAGATGGCCGACTACCTGCTGACCGGCGCGGTGCAGAACGCGCTGAACATGCCCAACGTCACGGCGGAAGAAGCCGGCACGATGGGGCCCTGGATCCGGCTTGCCGGGCATCTGGGCAGTTTCATCGGCCAGATGACGGACGAGCCGATCAAGGCCATCAACATCCTGTATGATGGGGGTGTGGCGGGCATGAACCTGGCCGCGCTGAACCAGGCGGTCATCGCGGGCGTGCTCAAGGCGCAGAACCCCGATGTGAACCTCGTCTCTGCCCCCTTGGTCGCCAAGGAAAAGGGCATCCAGATCTCGACCACCCGGCAGGACAAGACCGGCGTGTTCGACGCCTACATCAAGGTCACCATGGTGACGGACAAGCGCGAGCGCAGCGTCGCCGGCACCTGCTTCTCGGACGGCAAGCCGCGGTTCATCCAGATCAAGGGCATCAACATCGACGCCGAGATCGGCGCCCACATGCTCTATACCACCAACGAGGATGTGCCGGGCATCATCGGCCTGCTGGGCATGACCATGGGCAAGAACGGCGTCAACATCGCCAACTTCACGCTGGGCCGGTCGGGGCCCGGGCAGGACGCCATCGCGCTTCTCTACCTCGACCAGCCGATCGACCCGAAGGTGGTCGAGACGCTGGAAGGCACGGGCATGTTCCAGCAGGTCCGCCCGCTGGCCTTCGCTGTCTGACCGCTGCCCAGGGGACCAGGCGATGACCCTCTACGCCATCGGCGACATCCACGGCCAGTTCGACCGGCTGCGCGCTGCGCATGACCTGATCGCCGCGGATGCCGCCCGGCACGGACCGGGGCCGGTGGTGCATCTGGGCGACCTGGTGGATCGCGGGCCGGACAGCGCGGGCGTGGTGGCCTACCTGATGGCGGGCATCGCTGCCGGTGCCGACTGGGTGGTGATCGTCGGCAACCACGATCGCATGTTTCGCCTCTTTGTCGGGCCTGCCCCGCGCGAGGATCCCCGGCTGCGCCCCGACCTCTCCTGGCTGCACCCGCGCCTTGGGGGTGCTGCGACGCTCGCCTCCTACGGCGTGCGATCACCCGCCGACCGGCCGGGGGCGGCGGTCCATGCCGAGGCCGTCGCTGCCGTTCCGCCGGAACACCTGGCTTTCCTGTCCGCGCTGCCGCTGTGGCATCGGGCATCCGA
>DAOLBY010000080.1:12133-14445 GCA_035324325.1 Paracoccaceae bacterium
GCCGCGGCCGCCGCGCCCAGTTCGCCACCCTCGTGGATGCCGATCACGGCGCAGTCCGAGGATGACCTTCTGTGGATCCGTCAGGGCTTTCTCGACGATCCGCGCGACCACGGCCCGCTTGTGGTCCATGGCCACACCGCCATCGACCGCGCCACGCATTATGGCAACCGTCTGAACCTCGACAGCGGGGCGGGCTATGGCGGCCCGCTTTCGGCCGTTGCCATCGAGGGGCGCGCGGCCTTCCTGCTGACCCCGGGGGGGCGCGTGCCGCTGCCCCCCGCGACCTGAGCCGCCGACCGGCGGCCGCCCCTCTGGCAAGCCCTTGTCCTTTCGCCTATCTCTGCGCCGAAGCGCGGCCCGCCCGGCCCGCCCGACCGAGGAGAGCAGCGCAGATGTCAGCGGCCCCCGAGGGTGCATCCCCCGATCGCTGGTCGCTCGCCCGCGCACTGGCCCCCTATGTGGTGACGGCGGCGCTGTTCGCCGCGGGCCTCTATGCCATGCAGCGGCTGCTGGCGCCGGTGGACCTGCGCTCGGTGCTCGACCAGGTCCATGCGACGCCCTGGTCGGTGGTGATCCTGGCGTTGGGGTCCACGATCTGCGCCTACCTTGCGCTGGCGGGCTACGACTGGTCAGCGCTGCGATACATCGGCAAGCCGCTGCCCATCCCCGTCGTGGTCACGGGGGGGCTGATGGCCTATGCCTTCGGCAATACCATTGGCCTGTCGGCGGTGTCGGGCGGCGCGGTCCGCTGGCGCATCTATTCCCGGCTGGGGCTCGATGGCTATGACGTGGCCGCGGTGTCCACCTTCGCCGCGGTGTCCTTCGGCATTGCCGCGACCGTTGTGGGGCTGGCGGCGCTGGCCGTCCATCCCGGCGCGCTGGCCTCGATTCTGCCCTTCGGCCGCGACCTCGTCCGGCTGGCGGCGATTGCGGCCATCGCGGCCATCGTGGTGCCCATCGTGCTGGCCTCGGTCAAGGGCGGCTCGATTCGGTTCGGGCGGTTCGCGGTACGCTCGCCCAGCCTGCGGGTGCTGGGCGGGCAGGTGCTGTTCAGCGCCGCCGACATCGGCTTCTCGGCGCTGACGCTCTATGTGCTGCTGCCGTCCTCCGACCTCGATTTCCTGACGTTCCTCGCCATCTTCGCCGCCGCCGTGATGGCCGGCATCGTCAGCCATGTCCCCGGCGGCGTCGGGGTGTTCGAGACGGTGATGATCGCCGCCATGCCGGCCTCGATGCCGGTCGCGCAGGTGGCGGCGGCGCTGCTTCTGTTCCGCATCACCTACTACCTTCTGCCCTTCGCGCTGGCGCTGCTGGTGCTGGCGGTCTACGAGATCTGGCGTACGCTGGGCCATGCCGGCACGCAGACAGCGCTGGGCCGCGGGCTGGCCGTGCTGGCGCCCGGTCTGTCGGCGGTAGCGCCGCTGGCGCCGCTCGTGCTGGCCGCGATGATCTTCGCCTCGGGCCTGTGGATGAGCCTTTCCGCCCTCGTCCCTCCCGCGTCCGATGCGGCCGAGGCCGCCGAAGCGTTGCTGCCGCTGGTATTCGCCGAAGGCTCGGCGCTCCTGTCCTCGGCGCTGGGTGCGGGGCTGATCGTGCTGGCGCTGGGCGTGGTGCGGCGCAGCCTGGGCGCCTGGCTGATCGCCATCCCGACACTGGCGGCGGGGGCAGTGGTGGCGCTGGCCGACGGATTCGACATCGGCCGGGCGGCGGTGCTGGCGGGCGGCGCGCTGGTCCTCCTGCCCTTCCGCCACCTGTTCCACCGCCATTCGCGGCTGACCCATGCGGCATTGTCGCCCGGATGGATCGTATTGGTGCTGTCGACCGTCGCGGCCTTCGGCTTCGTGCTGTTCTTCGCCAACCGCTCGACGCCCTATGCGCACGAGTTGTGGTGGCAGTTCGCGCTCGATGACCGTGCGCCGACGGCCTGGCGGGCGGGTCTGGTGGGCAGCCTTGTCGTCGGTCTTACCGCGCTGGCACTGCTCTTGCTCGGTCCGCGCTACCGGCCAGGACCGGCTGCCGACGACGACCGCGAACGGGCCTGGGCCGTGGCAGCGGCCACTGGCGATCCGGCGTCGGCGCGGGCACTCGCGCAGGCCGAACAGCTGATGCTGTCTCCCGGCGGGCGCGCTTTCGTGGGCTTTCGCATCGAGGGCGGTGCCTGGATCGCCGAGGGCGGCCCGCAGGGTGCCGGCGCCGAGGTCGAGGAAGTGGCAGGGCTGTTCGCCGATGCCGCCCGTCGCGCCGGCGCCCGCCCGGTGTTTCGCGCCATGCCCGAGGGGCGCGCGGCGGTGGCGGCGATCGCCTTCGGCCGC
>DAOLBY010000081.1:0-14440 GCA_035324325.1 Paracoccaceae bacterium
CCGCCGCGCCGTCAGGGGCATGGCGCCGTCGAGCGCGAGCCTCTGCGGCACATGGCCGATGCGCAGCCCCGCTGCCCGCACGACCCGGCCCTCGGTCGCCGGCACGATGCCCAGAAGCGCCCGCAGGAGCGTGGACTTGCCCGACCCGTTGGGTCCGACCAGCGTGACGATCTCGCCCGGGGCAATCCGCAGTGACACGCCCTCCAGCACCGGGCGGGCGCCCAGGCGCACGGTCAGCCCTTCGGCCGCGATCAGCGTCACGCCGCCGCCTCCCGGCAGGCGGGGCAGAGGCCCAGTGCCTCGACTGTCGCGCGTTCGACGGTGAAACCCGCGCTGCCCGCGGCGGCGTCGATCGCCGCGCGGATGGCGGCGCCCGGCGCCTCGGCCACCTGGTCGCAAGCCCGGCAGATCAGGAACACCGGCGCATGCGCCTGGCCCGGATGCATGCAGGCAGCAAATGCGTTCAGTCGCCGAATTCGATGCGCAAGTCCATGTTCCACGAGGAAATCAAGCGCCCGATACGCCACCGGGGGCTGGTGGCCGAAGCCCTCTGCCGCCAGCCGCTCCAGCACGTCGTAGGCGCCCATGGCGCGGTGCGCCTCGAGCAGGATCTCCAGCACCCGGCGGCGCACCGGCGTCAGCCGCAGGCCGCGTTCGGCCACCATGGCCTCGGCCTGCGCCAGCACATCGGCGCTGCAATGCGCGTGGTCGTGATCGTGGAAGGCGGAGGTCGGGGTCATCGGCTCTTGACGTGTGATGCTATAACATACATCAGGTGGCGGCGAGTCCAAGGAAAGGCAAGACCGATGCGTTATACCATCTCCTTCCTGCTGGCCAGCCTGACCGCGGGCGCTGCCGCGGCCGAGGTGCCGCGCGTGGTGACGGACATCCCGCCGGTGCATTCCCTGGTGGCGCAGGTGATGGGGGACCTCGGCGCGCCCGAACTGCTGCTGGACCGCGGCGCCGATGCGCATGACTTCCAGATGCGGCCGAGCCAGGCCGCGGCTCTGGCCGGCGCGGGGCTGGTGGTCTGGATGGGACCGGGCATGACGCCGTGGCTTTCCCGCGCGCTGGACGGTACCGGGACGGGCGCGGCGCGGCTGACGCTGCTCGAGGCCGAGGGGACGCATCTGCAAGCCTTCGGCGCGAGTGGCGAGGCGCATGACCATGACGACCATGGCCACGACCATGCGCATGATCATGCCGGACATGGTCACGGACACACCGGGAAGGCCGATGCACACGACCACGCGCACGAAGACCACGCGCACGGCGACCACGCGCACGACGACCACGCGCACGACGACAACGCGCACGACGACCATGCGCATGGCGACCACGCGCACGACCATTCGGGCACCGACCCGCATGCCTGGCTCGACCCGCACAATGCCGAGGTCTGGCTGGGCCTCATCGCGGCGGAACTCGGTCGGCTCGACCCGACCAACGCGGCCACCTGTGCCGCCAATGCCGGGGCCGCCGCCGGAGCGATCGAGGCGCTGGAAGAGGAACTCGCCGCCATCCTTGCCCCGGTGAAGGACAGGCCCTTCGTCACCTTCCACGATGCCTACGGCTATTTCGCGGGACATTTCGGGCTGACGCAGGCCGGCTCCATCGCGCTGGGGGATGCGGCCTCGCCCGGGGCGGCGCGCCTGTCGGATCTGCGTGCGCAGCTCGGCGGCGGCGGGGCCTTCTGTGTCTTTCCCGAAGCGAACCACGACGCGCGCCTCTCAGCGCAACTGGCCGAAGCCACGGGCACTCGGCTCGGCCCCGTGCTCGACCCCGAGGGATCGTCCCTGGAACCCGGACCCGGGCTCTATGCCGACCTGATGCGGGGTCTGGCGCAAGGACTGGCGGAGTGCCTCGCATCCTCGTGACCGGGGCACGCGCCGCTTGACCGCAGCCGGCCGCCCGGGCACCCCTTGGGCATGGACAGCGGCATCTTCGGACATACGTCGGCGGGGCAGACAGTAGCGGCGGTGCGGCTGTCCGCAGGCGACCTGACGGTGCGGGTGATCGCGCTCGGGTCGATCCTGCAATCGGTGCGGCTGGCCGGAGTGACGCATGACCTCACGCTCGGAGCAGACACCATCGCCGACTACGAGAAGGCGATGCCCTTCCACGGCCCCATTGTCGGCCCCGTGGCGAACCGCATCACCGGCGCCGCGGCGGTGATTGCCGGGCGCCAGCACCGCTTCACCCCGCCGGGCGCGATGCTGCTGCACTCGGGCGATGCGGGCATCCACCGGCAGGTCTGGACGCTGGACGGGGCGACGGCGGACCGGGCGGTCCTGACGCTGGACCTGCCGGACGGGGCAGGCGGCTTTCCCGGCAACCGGCGGATCACGGCCGAATGGCGGGTCGAGGCGCCGGCGACCCTGCGGCTTCGGCTGCGGGCCGACACCGACGCGCCGACGCTGATGAACCTGGCCAACCACAGCTACTGGAACCTCGACGGCACCGACACCTGGTCCGGCCACCGCCTGCAGGTGGCGGCTGGCCGCGTGCTGTCGCACCGCCCCGACGGAACGGTGCGGGGGCCGGTCGTGCCCGTGGGCGCAACGCCCTACGACCTGCGGCGCGGGCCGGTGCTGCGCCCGGGCGCGCCGCCCTTCGATCATTGCTATGCGCTGGCCGATACGCGGCGCAGCCTGACCGAGGTTCTGGAGTTCACCGGCAGGTCGGGCGTGACGCTGCACCTGTCCACGACCGAACCGGGCGTGCAGGTCTATGACGGTCGCGCCGCGCGGCGCCCCGGCCGCCGCCCCAGCGAGGGGATGGCCTTCGAGCCGCAGTTCTGGCCGGATGCGCCGGGGCGGCCCGGGTTCCCGTCGATCCTGCTGAACCCGGGGCAGGCCTGGGCACAGGTCAGCGAATGGCGGTTCACGCGGTAGGGTGTGCTCAGCCCTCGCCGCGGAACCAGCGCACGATGGCGGCGCGTTCGCGGTCGTCCATGTAGCTCAGGTTGCCGGGCGGCATGGCGTGGCTGAGGCCCGACTGCAGGTAGATGCGCCTCGCCTCGAGTGCGATCTGTTCGGGCGTTTCCAGCAGCACGCCCTTGGGCGCCCAGTACAGCCCTTCCCAGTTCGGCTCGGCCGCGTGGCACATGGAACAGCGCCCCAGCACGATGTCGGTGATGGCCGGGAACTCGGGCGCTGCGGCCAGGCGGGCGGCGGCGGCGGGCAGGGCGGCGCCCTCCTGCGGCGCAGGGCCGCGCATCGGCGCCGTGGACAGCCAGGCCACGATCAGGAACAGCACCGCCGTCACCCCCCAGGTCCAGTGCGGGTTGCCGGCGCGGGCGTGCTTGGTGTTGAACCAGTGCCGGATGGTCACGCCCATCAGGAAGATCAGGCTCGCGATCACCCAGTTCCACTGCGTCGCGAAGACCAGCGGGTAGTGGTTCGACAGCATCAGGAACAGGACCGGCAGCGTCAGGTAGTTGTTGTGCGTGGACCGCTGCTTGGCGATCTTGCCGTACTTCGGGTCGGGCCGACGACCGGCCTGAAGGTCGGCCACGACGATCCGCTGGTTCGGCATGATCACCATGAACACGTTGGCCGACATGATCGTGGCGGTGAAGGCGCCCAGATGCAGAAGCGCCGCGCGGCCGGAGAACACCTGCGTGTAGCCCCAGGCCATGCCCACGAGCACCACGAACAGCGCCGCCATCAGCACCGTCTGGTCGGCATTCACGAAGGTCTTGCACAGCGTGTCGTAGACCAGCCAGCCGAAGGCCAGCGAGAACAGCGAGATGCCGATGGCCTGCCAGACCTGCAATTCCATCACGTTCGGGTCGATCAGGTACATCTCGGCGCCGAGGTAGTAGACGAGCGCGAGCAGCGCGAAGCCCGACAGCCAGGTGGCATAGCTTTCCCACTTGAACCAGGTCAGGTGCTCGGGCATCGCCTCGGGCGCGACCAGATACTTGCGGATGTGGTAGAAGCCCCCGCCATGGACCTGCCATTCCTCGCCATGCGCGCCGGGCGGCAGGTCGGGCGCCTTGCGCAGCCCGAGGTCGAGCGCAATGAAGTAGAAGGACGACCCGATCCAGGCGATGGCGGTGATGACGTGCAGCCAGCGCACGCCGATTTCGGCCCATTCCCACAGCACAACCCAGTCGTACATCGCGCCAGCCCTCCTCCGTTTCGCGCAAGGCTATACCGGTGGCGACTTTCGCGCTAATCCTGCAAATGCCGGATCACTTTCAATCCGTGCCGAAAGATCGCGGGGGCGGGCATGAGCTATGTCGCGACGCTTCGGATGTTCGTGCGTGTGTACGAACTGGGCAGCATGAGTGCGGCGGCGCGCGACCAGCGCACTTCGGCCGCGGTGGCCTCGGCCCGGATCTCGGAACTGGAAAAGCACCTCGGGACGCGACTCTTCAACCGCACCACGCGCAGCCTGCAACCGACCGAGAACGGACGGCTGTTCTATGACGGCGCCCTGCGCATCCTCGACGCGATCGAGGAGGCCGAGGGCGCGGTGATGGACGCCGGAAAGTCGCCGCGCGGCACCGTGTTCGTGGCGGCGCCGCTGGGCATCGGGCGGCGGTTCATCGCGCCGCATGTGCCCGCCTTCAAGGACCTCTATCCCCAGATCGACGTGCGCCTGCGGCTGTCGGACCGCAACGTGGACGTGACGGCCGAGGGGCTCGACATGGCCTTCCACCTCGGTCTGCTGGAGGATTCCACGCTGAAGATGCGGCTGGTGGTCGATTGCCCTCGTATCCTCTGCGCCGCGCCTGCGTATCTGGACCGCCGGGGGATGCCGGCCGACGGCGCTGCGCTCGTCGCAGACCGGCACGACTGCCTGAACCTGCGGTTCCCGGGTGCGCGCGAGTTCCAGTGGACGCTGGTGACGGCGGAAGGTCCGCGGCGGTTCGAGATCGCGGGCCCCTACGAGAGCGACGACGGCGACGTGCTGACGTCCTGGGCGCTGGACGGGCGCGGCATCGTGCTGAAGCCGGTGTTCGAGGTGGCCGATCACCTGAGGTCGGGCGCGCTGGTGCCGGTGGCGCGCGCCACCCCGCCCCTGCCGGCGCAGCTGACCTGCCTGACCCAGCACCGCCGCCTGAAGGACCCCAAGATCCGCCTGTTCACCGATTTTCTGGTGGCGCGGATGCGCGTGGCGCTGAGCGCGGCGGTGGCGGGGCTGGACCTGTCCGCAGCCTGACTCCCCCTCGGGCGAACGCGCGGTATTCGCGGCGAATGCCGCTTTGCCGCCACTTTCGCCTTACCGCCCGTTGACCTCCGCCTGCCACGTTGCCCCTGCGCGTGGGGACGTGCGTGGGGCAGGGGTGGATGCAGCGGCTCGATGTGATCGGGACGCTTGGCGGGCTGCGATTCGCCGTGGCCGCCGGGCAGGTGGAGATCGTGGCGGCCGGCACCACGGCGGCGCCCGCCTTCCGCGTCATCAACTACACTGCGCAGGAAAGCACCACCTGGGCAGCGGCGACCGGCACCCTGCCGACCGAGACGGCCCATGCCGCCCATTCCAGCCCCTGGGTGACGATGACGGTCCAGGGCGTCGTGGGCTCGATCCTCGTCGAATCCATGACCCAGGCCATCGCCATGCAGGGCACCGCCTCGCTGACCGCCTGGCTCAGCCGCAGCCTGCTGACCACGCAGCACGCTGTCGAGATGGTGGGGCTGACCATCGGCGGCACGAACTACCTCTATGTCGCGCGGCCGGCGGGGGCAGGGATCACGCTGTTCGAACAGACCGGCCCGCGCGCACTGACCGAACGTGCCTTCTACCCGGACACCGCTGGCCTTCTGGCCGGCGGCATCGCCGGGATGGCGGTCGTGGGCACCGGTGGGCGCCAGTTCCTCTATGCCGCATCGACAGCCGAGCACGGGGTGCAGGGATGGGAAATCGGCGCCGCCGGGGCGTTGTCGGCGCTCGCACCCATGGGCATCGCCGAGGGCCTGCCGGTGCAGGGGGTTTCCGCGCTGCGCAGCGTGACGGTGGGGGGCGAGACCTTCCTCCTGGCCGCCGCCGCGGGATCGAACAGCCTGTCGGTCCTGTCGATCGACGGCGACGGCGGGCTGGGTATCGTCGATCACGTCATCGACGACCTGGGCACGCGGTTCGACGGGGCGCTCGTTCTCGACGTGCTGGTGGCCGAGGACCGCGCCTTCATCCTGGCCGCCGGCGCCGACGCGGGGATCAGCCTGCTGACGCTCATGCCCGGCGGGCGGCTTCTGCACCTCGCCACACTGGCCGACACCGCGGCGACCGCGCTGACGCATGTCTCGGCCATCGAGATGATGCGCGTGGGGTCGGAGATTCAGGCCATGGTCACGGCGGGGGGCGGGGCCGGCGCGGCGCGGGCGCGCCGCCAACCCCCCGGGGCGGGGGGGCGCCACGCCCCCCCCACCGTCACCGGCACCGCAGGGCATGACCTGATCTGGCGGGCCTCGGGTGCCGGGCTGCTGGACGGGGGTGCGGGCGATGACATCCTGATCGACGGGCCGGGCCGCGACAGCCTGCGCGGCGGCGCGGGCGCCGACGTCTTCGTGCTGACCGCCGACGGAGAAGAGGACACGATCCTCGACTTCGACCCCACGCAGGACCGCATCGACCTGTCGCTCTGGCCCTGGCTGCGGTCCACCGCCCAGCTTTCCGTCACGCAGACGGCAAACGGCGCGGTGATCGACTACGGCGCCGAACGGCTGGTCATCGTGACCGCCGGCCTGACGCCTCTGACCGCGGCGCAGGTGCGGGCGCTGCCGCTGCTGCCGCTGACGCGCATCCACCTCGACCCGCCCCCCGAGGGCGTGAACCTGTCCGGTGGCGCCGGGCCGGACCTTCTGGAAGGCGGCGCCGGCGACGACACCCTGCGCGGCGAAGGCGGGGCGGACACGCTGGCCGGCGGCATCGGCGATGACCGGCTGTTCGGCGGGGCGGGCGATGACCTGCTGATCGGCGGCAGCGGCGCCGACCTGCTGGACGGCGGCGCGGGGTTCGATACCGCTTCCTGGGCTGATGCCGAGACCGGGGTCTCGGTCAACCTCGCCACCGGCGCCATGGGCGGCGGTGCCGCGGGCGACACCCTGGCAGGGATCGAGGCGCTGACAGGCAGCGCCTTCGGCGACACGCTGGCGGGCGACAACGGCGCCAACCTGCTGGATGGCGGTGCGGGCGACGACAGCCTGACCGGCGGCGGCGGAAACGACACCCTGATCGGCGGAGAGGGCAATGACACCCTGCGCGCCGGCGGGGGCAACAACTGGGTCTACGGCGGCCCCGGCGACGACCTGTTCATGGCCGGAACCGGGGCCAACCGCTGGTTCGGCGGCGATGGCCGCGACACGATGAGCTTTGCCGAGGCGACCGCGGCGGTGCGCGTCGACCTCGACAACCCCGCGTCCAACTCCGGTCTCGCGGCGGGCGATCAGTATGACGGGATCGAGGTGTTCCTCGGCGGCGCTTTCGCCGACACGCTGGCCGGCGGGGCGGGCAACGAAACGCTGTTCGGCGGCGGTGGAAACGACCGGCTGGAGGGACGCGGCGGCGACGACTGGCTGGAAGGCGGCGATGGCGCCGACCTCCTGTTCGGCGGCGCCGGCCACGACATCCTGAAGGGTCAGGCGGGCAACGACACCCTTTACGGCGAGGACGGCGACGACATCGCGCTCGGCGGTGACGGCAACGACCTGATCTTTGGCGGCGAGGGCAACGACGAACTTGTCGGCGACATGGGCGGCGACGCGATCTGGGGCGGCAATGGCGACGATCAGCTGAACGGCGGCCGCGGGCAGGACCTGCTGCATGGCGAGGCCGGGCGCGACTACCTGCGCGGCTTCTACGGCGACGACACGCTTTACGCCGGGGCCGGGGCCGACACCGTGTCGGGCGGTCCGGGCGCCGACCTGATCTTCGGGGGCGAGGGCAACGACAACCTCGGCGGCGATGACGGACGCGACACGCTGCATGGCGAAGCGGGCGACGACAGCATCGGCGGTGGCCTCGGTGACGATCTGATCTACGGCGGTGCGGGCGACGACTTCCTGTCGGGCGGGGCGGGCGCCGACACGATCTACGGTGGCAGCGGGGCAGACCGGCTGTTCGGGGGCGCGGGCAACGACCTGCTGTTCGGGGGGGCGAATGCCGACACCTTCGTGTTCCAGAACTGGACGGCGGGCGAAGTGGACATTGTGGGCGATTTCCAGGACGGGCTGGACCGGTTGCAGTTCGTCGCCGTGCGCGGGGTGAACGCCGCGGCCAAGTTTGCAAACCTGTCCGTCACCGCCACCGTCCACGAGGGCCTGCCCTCGACCCGCATCGCCTATGACGGGCACGAGGTGATCCTTTCGGGCATAGACCCGCTGCTGATCGACCCCGGTGACTTCCTGTTTACCTGACCGCCGATAACCTGCCCCCGGGCGGCTTGAGGGCGCATCGCAGGGCCTGCTATGGCGGAGGCCGGAGCAGGTGCGGAAGGGATGCAGGACATGCAGCGCAAGGGGATCATTCTGGCCGGCGGATCGGGCACGCGCCTGTTTCCGATCACCGAGGGCGTTTCGAAGCAGCTTCTGCCGATCTATGACAAGCCGATGGTCTATTACCCGCTCAGCGTCCTGATGCTGGCCGGGATCCGCGACATTGCGGTGATCACCACGCCCGACGACCAGGCGCAGTTCCGCCGCCTGATGGGCGACGGGTCACGCTGGGGCCTGCGGCTGACCTGGATCGTCCAGCCGTCGCCCGACGGGCTGGCACAGGCCTATCTCCTGGCGCGCGACTTCCTGGCCGGCGCACCGTCGGCCATGGTTCTGGGCGACAACATCTTCTTCGGCCACGGCCTGCCCGACATGCTGGCCGAAGCCGACCGCCTGCCGGCCGGCGGCACCGTCTTCGCCTATCACGTCGCCGATCCCGAACGCTATGGCGTGATCGATTTCGAACCGGGAGCGGGCGGGCAGGACCGGGTGCGCGCCATCATCGAGAAGCCCGCGGTGCCGCCGTCGAACTATGCCGTGACGGGGCTCTATTTCCTCGACGGCACGGCGCCGGACCGGGCCCTCCGCGTGCGCCCCTCGCCCCGGGGAGAGCTGGAAATCGCGGACCTGCTGCAAAGCTATCTGGACGACGGCAGCCTGACGGTGCGGCGCATGGGACGCGGCTTTGCCTGGCTCGACACCGGGACGCATGCCAGCCTGCTCGACGCCGGCAACTTCGTGCGCACCCTGTCGGAACGCCAGGGCCTGCAGGCCGGCTGCCCGGAGGAGATCGCGTTCCAGGCCGGCTGGATCGACACCGCGGCGCTGGAGGCTGCCGCCGCCCGCTACGGAAAGAGCCGCTACGGCCAGTATCTGGCGGCGCTTGCGGGCGCATCCCGCGGCGGGGGCGCGCGTGGCGGCTGACCCGGGGCAGGGTGGCGCGGGCCACGTCACCATCCTGATGGCGCTGCACGAGGGCGCCGCGCATCTGCCGGCGCAGTTCGCGAGCCTGCTGTCCCAGACCCACCGCGACTGGTCGCTGGTCGCGGGCGTGGACGGCACTTCCGATGGCACCCTGGCCATGCTGCGGGATCTGGCGGCGCGGCATCCCGGCCGGGTGCGGCGGTTGACGCGGGGACCGCGGCGCGGGGCGGCGGCCCATTTCATGGCGCTGCTGCGTGACCTCGGGCCGGCGCCGGGGCATGTGGCCTTCGCCGACCAGGACGATGTCTGGCTGCCCGACCGTCTGGCGCGCGGGCTGGCCGGGCTGGCCCGCTTCGGCGCGGAGCCTGCCATGGCCTGCGCGCCGACGATCGTGGTGGATGCGCGGCTGCGCGGCGGGCAGCCATCGGCCGCGCCGTGCCGGCCGCTCGGGTTCCGCAATGCGCTCGTGCAGAACGTCGCCGCCGGCAACACGATCCTGCTGAACCCCGCCGCCGCCGCGCTGGCCGTGGCGGCGGCGGCCGAGGCCGGCGCGGTCACGCTGCACGACTGGTGGCTCTACCAGCTTGTCACCGGGGCCGGGGGGCACGTGGCCTTCGACGACGTCCCGGCGCTTCTGTATCGCCAGCACGGTACCAACGTGATCGGCGCCAACCTCGGGCTGCGGGCGCGGGCGCGGCGGCTGCGCTGGATGCTCGATGGAACCTGGGCCCGCTGGAACGCCGCCAACCGCGCCGCGCTGGGGGCATCGGCCCACCGGCTGACGCCCGAGGCGCGGGCGACGCTGGCAGGGTTCGCCGACCTGCCCGGTCTGTCCGGGCCGCTGGCGCGGCTTCGGGCGCTGTTCCGCCTCGGCCTCTACCGCCAGACCACCCGCGCTTCCGCCGCCCTCTGGCTGGCCGCGGCGCTGCGGCGGATGTAGCGACGGCCAGCAACGGGCGCGGGGATGCCCCCCCGCTCATGTTGAGGGGGGAGGGAGGCGCGTCCTGCAGGGAGGGGAGCCTCAGGCCGCCGCCGCCGCCCGCCTTTCGGGCGCGAGCAGCGCCGCAAGGTCACCCGCCACGTCCTCCAGCGGCCGACCGAGCGCGCACAGGTCGACCCGGCGTTCGGCAGGTGCCACCTCCGGCAGCGCCCAGGCCCGCGCCAGCCCGGCCACCACCCCCGGGACCGTCGGATCGACCGAGACGATGGCGGGCGACAGCCGCCCGAGGTCCTTGGCGCCGAAGCGGTTCGTCACCACACGCAGGCCCGACAGCGCCATTTCAAGCGGAGGATGGCTGGGGTGCGGCGACAGCATCAGCGACAGGCCGATGTCCACCGACAGGAGCCACTCGGGATAGCGCTCGATCGGCAGCTTGCCGAGGCTCTGCATCACCACACCGCGTCCCAGGTCGATCGGGTCGTGCGACAGTCCGACCGACAGCACCTCCACCGCCTCCGCCGTCAGCCCCGCATCGGCCACGAAGGCCGCCAGGGCCTCGACTGCCAGCGGGAAGAGGTTGCGCGCCACCTCCGGCCGCCCGTAGAGCGCGATGCGCCGCGGCCCGCCTGGTCGTGTCGGGCGCTGCGCACCGAAACGCGCGGGATCGATCGAGGGCCGGAAGCACAGCGCACCGGGCCGCGCGAAGCCGTGCCCCAGCCCGGCGAAATGGTCGCGCAGGAGCGTGGTGTTGAACACCGGCCGGAAGTTCAGGGCATAGCTCGCCTCGGCCGCGGCATGTTCGGCGCCCCAGGGATAGAACATCGGCTCGTGGTCCTGGATGAGGTAGGTGAAGGCGCGGTCATCGAACCCGCCCGCACTGGTCAGCCCATGGGCCAGATGCGCTGTCCACCAGGCGGTGGCGACGAACCGGTCGCCCGGGTGAAAGGACAGATCCCCCCCGGAGGCCCCGCAGGCCAGCCCGACCCTCGCCTCGGCCCCCGCGGCCGATGCCGCCGCCGGCAGCCGTCCGACCAGCAGTCGGCGCGAGGCATCGGGACTGGCGAGCGGCAGGTCGGTCGTGACGAAGCGCACCGGCAGCCCGCGGACGGCGAGGCCGAGGCCGAGGTCGACGGCCGTGGCGATGCCCGCGAAGACCTCGGACGGGTTAAGCGTGGGAACCAGCACCTGCACCGCAGGCCGGGGGGCCGCCATCACCGGCCGGAACCGAGGTCGGGTGCGCGCCTCGGCCAGCGCCGCGGCCGGAATGGCCACCTGGGCCGCCGCGGCCATGGCCTGGGGCGGGTGGGCCTGCGAAGGCTTCAGCCCCGGCGACAGGGCGTAGAGCCGGTCATCGAACCGTCCGAAGGAGCCGTCGAGGTGGTCCGCGGCATCCCGCAGTGCCCAGGCCGCCCGCCCCGCCGCCACCGCCGCAAAGGCCGCCGAGGTCCCCGCCAGCCGAAAGTGTCCGCCCGCCGCCAGCGCCGCCGCATCGACCAGCAGGCGGCCCGGCCCGCTGAGGCGCCCGAACCAGGGACGCAGCGTCGCCAGCCGCGCCGCCACGTCCGCAGGCAGCGCGCCGCCATGCACGTCGACCATCCGGTCAAAGAGGCAATGCGCCAGATAGCGCGACCGCCCGTAGGCCGGCGCCATCCCGCGCAGCAAGGCCGTTCCTGGCAAACCGAAGCGCCCGGCGAACAGCCGCCGGTCCACCGCGCCCATGACGTTGCCGCCGTGCTGGCGATAGTCGACCAGCGGCCGCGCGATGAAGGCGATGCCCTCCGTCGCTGCGGCCACCAGCGCGATCCAGAGGTCGTGATAGAAATGAACGCCCGACTGCGGCGGCAGCGGCAGCGCGCGGGCCACCAGTTCGCGCGTCATCAGGGTCGTCATGCCGGTGACATTGTTGCGCAGGAGAAGGCCGCGCAGGCCAGGGCGGCGGTGCCGGCGCTCGAAACGGAACATCGAGCCGTGCAGGACGCGGCCTTGCCCGTCGACCAGACGCGCATCGGAATGGACCAGTGCCGTGCCGCTGCGGGCAAGCTCGATTGCCCCGGCCGCCAGCCGGTCCGGGTGCCAGACATCGTCCTGGTCGCAGGCGGCGATCAGCCCGCCCGGCGGCGTCAGGTCGAGCGCGCGCGCCAGCCCTGCCGCAAAGGCGTTCGGCGCGTCGAGCGGCGCGGGGCTGCGCAGCACCTCTGCCGTGAGGTCGAGGTCACGGGCCAGCGCCAGGCCGAGGTCACCCGAGAGGCCATCCGCCTCGACCAGCACCAGATGCGCGGGACGAAGGGTCTGCGCCGCAAGCGAGGCGAGTTGGCGGCGCAGATACCCTGCATCGGGCTGGAACAGGGGCAGCACGACGGCGACGGGCGGGTGGGGCATGGTGATCCTTTCCGGGGTGCGGGCGTCAGGCGGTCGCATCGGCCCGGACCTGCTGCGACAGGTCGTTGTGCAGGCGCAGGGCGTCGGCGATGTCGGTGAAATAATGCAGCCGCCCGTCCTCGAGCACCGCGCCGTGGAGGCAGAGGCGGCGGGCAAAGTCGAGCGAATGGGTGACGAGGATCAGGCCCGCGGTCTCCAGCCGCTGGCGGAACACCGCCATGCTCTTGTCGCGGAAGCGCCGGTCGCCCGGGGCCGTCACCTCGTCCACCAGATAGGTGTCGAAGGGGATGCCCATGGCGATGCCGAAGGACAGCCGCGCCTTCATGCCGGCCGAATAGGTGCGCACCGGCAGGTGGTAGTGGGCTCCGAGTTCGGCGAAGTCGGCCACCCAGTCCACCAGGGCGTCGCTGTCCACGCCGCAGACCCGGGCGGCGAAGCGGGCGTTCTGCGCGCCGGTCATGTCGCCGTGGAAGCTGCCGGCGAAGCCAACGGGCCAGGAGATGCGACCCCGGCGGATGACGCGGCCGCCCTCGTGATCCTCGGTGCCGGCGATGATGCGCAGGAGCGTGGACTTGCCCGCCCCGTTGCGGCCGAAGATGGCGACGGCTGTGCGGGCGGGAAAGGTGCAGCTGATCCCGTCGGCCACAACGCGCGTCACCCCCCGGGCGCGGTAGGACTTGCGGATGTCTTCGAGCCGGATCATCGCCTCAGGCCCTGTCGCGCAGCGAATAGAACACCAGCGCTCCGGTCGCCCACATGGCGAAGGCAAAGCCTGCGACCATCGCCAGGATCAAGGCGCGCTGCGGATATTCGGGCCGTTCGGCCAGCGTCGGGTCGAGCCAGGTGGCCAGATAGCGCGAGGTGCGCTGCGCCTCGGCCAGGGCGGCGTCGTAGGCGGCCTGCGCGGCAAGATAGCTCTGCTGCGCGAACTCGAGGTCGACCGCCAGCGCCTCGTATTCCGCGACAAGGTCGGCATAGCGTGCGTCCTCCTCCGCTGCATCGCTGCCGAACCGGGCGCGTTCGGCGCGGATGCGTGTCTCGATGACCTCGACGCGCCGTTCGGCCTGGATGTAGCGCGCATCGCGGGTACCGGAGTTGATGGCCAGGAGATCGAGGTCGATCAGCGCGCTGGCCTGCTGGGCAAGCAGGTTGTTCAGAAGCCCCATGCGCCCCTGCACGTCGGCCGCCGGATCGACGATCTGGCGGGTGATGCGGAAGGCGGTCATCGCCTGCCGGGCGGCGCGCAGGCGGTCGAGCGCGGTGTCGCGTTCGGCCCGGGCGAAGCGCATCGCATCCTCGCGCGCGGCATTCGACAGGGCGTTCAGGCGCGCGGTGCTTTCCGCCAGGACCGCCTGCGCGATGGCCTGCGCGTCGGCCGGGTCGAAGGCCAGCGCGCGCACCTCGATCAGGCGGCTGGACGTGTCGTAGAACACGTCCACCTTGCGCCGCCAATGCGCCTCCAGATCCTCGATCGTGGGGTCTTGGGGCAGGCTGAACAGCGGGTCGGCGGGGCGGGGGGGGGGGGGGGGAACCCCCCCCGGGGCGTCCCGTGGGTCGCCCCCCCGCCGCACCAGTTCGCGCGAGCGGATGAAGCGGTAGAGGATGTCGGTGTCGTTCGACCCGCCCGAGGACAGATCGGTGATCCCGCCCAGAAGCTCGATGGCGGGGCTCGTATCCTCGCGCTGCACGGAAAAGCCGGTGCGCGAGGCGTACTGGTCGAGCGCCAGGGCCCAGAGGTACCAGGCGGCGACCG
>DAOLBY010000082.1:0-12364 GCA_035324325.1 Paracoccaceae bacterium
TTGCCGACGCCGACCCAGAACAGGTTGGCCGCCGCTTCCGCCGCCGTCACCTGCGCACCCGCCAGTGCGGCAAGCGGAAACAGGAACATGTTGGCGACCGAATGTTCCAGCCCCAGCGCCACGAAGGCCGCCACCGGCCAGACGATGGCCAGAATGCGACCCTCGGCCGTGCGCGCCCCGATCGACAGCCAGACCGCCAGGCACACCAGCGCATTGCACAGCGCGCCGCGCACCAGCGCCTCGGGGACCGTCAGCGCCGCCTTGGCCTCGGCGATCCCCACGACGGTGGCGCCGATCCCGCCGCCGGCCAGGCCGGCCACGCCGAAGGCCAGCGCCAGGCCGGCCGCCCCGACGAGGTTGCCCAGCCAGACGATGGCCCAGGCGCGCACCACCTCGCCCGCCCGGATGCGGCCGTCGACCCAGGCCATGACCATCAGCGCATTGCCGGTGAACAGTTCCGCCCCGCCCACGACCACCAGGATCAGGCCAAGCGAGAACACCACACCCCCCAGCACCCGCTGCGGGCCGAACCCTGGGTCGGCCCCGGTCATCGCCACCAGGAAGAAGGCCGTGCCGAAACCGATGAAGGCCCCCGCCAGTACGGCCAGCGCCAGCATCTGCCGCAAGGGCATCCGCGCCTTGGCCACGCCGGCGCTTTCGACCCGGGCGGCGATCTCGGCGGGGCCGTAGGCGTCAGCGCCGGCGGTCACCGCCGCCGGTCGCGCCGGGCGCTCATCGGCTGGAAGGCAACGCCCACATGCGCCTCGCAATAGGGTTTGCCGGGCAAGGACGGCAGGCCGCAGAACCAGAAATCCTCGGTCGCAGGGTCACCTACGGGCCATTTGCAGGTGCGTTCGGTCAGTTCCATCAGCGTCAGCTTGCGCGCCCGCTTCTCGACCTCGCGCACCGAGGCGAGCGCCTCGGGGCTGATCTCGTTGGCCGAAGGCTGCGGCGGCAGCGGCTGGCCGGCGATGGCCACGGGCTTGCGCACCGGCAGCGGCGTGACATTCGACCCGGGCGCAATGGCGGGCCGGTCGGCGGGGGCAGGCTGCGGCACGGGCCGCGCCTCGGCCGGGCGTGCCGCGGCGGGGTCAGGCGTCGGGCGGGCGACTTCGGGCATCGCGGCGAGGGAAGGCGCCTCGTCCCCCTCATCCTCGCGTCCGCCGGGGCCGCCGGCGCGGTTCGACAGGCCCAGCCGGTGCACCTTGCCGATGACCGCATTGCGCGTGACGCCGCCCAGTTCCTTGGCGATCTGGCTCGCGCTCTGGCCCTCGCCCCACATGCGCTTCAGCGTCTCGACGCGTTCGTCGGTCCAGGACATTCGGCAACTCCGGTCAGGATGGCGGCCCGGGAACGGGCGCGTGCATCTTACATGGGCGCCGCGGGGCGACACAAGCACCCCCACAGGCGCCACCACACCGCAGGACTTTACGCCGCGTCCGCATCGCGCTATGCCGCCCCCATGATCCGGACCGCGCAACCCATGCCCATCCGACGCCGACGCCGCTGACCCCGCCGCGTCGGGCGCCCGCTTGCGCCCTGTCCCTTCCCTTCCGTTGACTCGCGTTCCGCCCTCGGGCACCCCTTGGGCCTTCTCTGCCGGAGCATCCGCATGTCCACCTCCGCCGTCCTGCCCACCTACAACCGCGCGCCCCTGTCCTTCACCCGCGGCGAGGGGTCCTGGCTGACCGCCGAGGACGGCACGCGATACCTCGACCTCGGCGCCGGGATCGCGGTCAACGCGCTCGGCCATGCGCATCCGGCACTCGTGGCGGCGCTGACGGCGCAGGCCGGGCGGCTCTGGCATGTCTCGAACGTCTACACGATCCCGGAACAGGAGGCGCTGGCCGAACGGCTGACCGAAGCCACCTTCGCCGACCGCGTGTTCTTCACCAATTCGGGGACCGAGGCGGCGGAACTGGCGATCAAGATGGTCCGCAAGTACTGGGACGCCAAGGGCGACCCCGGCCGCATCGAGATCCTGACCTTCGAGGGGGCGTTCCACGGACGCTCGACCGGCGCCATCGCGGCGGCGGGATCCGAGAAGATGACCAGGGGCTTCGGCCCGCTGATGCCGGGCTTCCGCAGCCTGCCCTTCGGCGACCATGACGCCCTGCGCGCGGCGCTGACCGACCGTACCGCCGCCGTGATGGTCGAGCCGATCCAGGGCGAAGGCGGCATCCGCCTGCTGCCCGACGCCTGCCTGAAGGGACTGCGCGACCTCTGCGACGCGACCGGCGCGCTGATGGTGCTGGACGAGGTGCAATGCGGGATGGGCCGGACCGGACGGCTGTTCGCCCATGAGTGGGCCGGGGTGACGCCCGACATCATGATGGTGGCAAAGGGTATCGGCGGCGGCTTTCCCTTGGGCGCGGTGCTGTCGACCGAGGCCGCGGGTGCCGGAATGACCGCGGGCAGCCACGGTTCGACCTATGGCGGCAACCCGCTGGCCTGCGCGGTCGGCGCGGCGGTGTTCGACCTGGTGGCCGACCCCGCCTTTCTGGCCGAGGTCGCGCGCAAGGGCGCGCTGTTCCGCCAGCGCCTCGAGGGGCTGGTCGCCGCGCATCCGCGGCTGTTCGAGGGGGTGCGCGGGCAGGGGCTGATGCTGGGCCTGAAGTGCCGGGTCGCGCCGGCCGATCTGGTCAAGGCCGGCTACGGCGCGGGCGTCCTGACGGTCGCGGCCGCCGACAATGTCGTGCGCCTGCTGCCGGCGCTCAACATCCCCGACGAGGACATCGCCGAGGCAATGCGACGGCTCGACGCCGCTGCCGCCGATCTGGAGCCGAAGGCCGCCTGACCTTCGTCTTTGGCAAGATACCCCACGGGGGGCCCGGGGGGGCGTGAAGCCCCCCGCCCCTCCACCCGAGAGCCGCCATGAACCATTTCCTCGACATCCACACCACCGAAGCGACCGCCCTGCGCGGCATGATCGATGCCGCCCGGGCCATGAAGTCGGCCCGCGGCGACCGCCCCCGCGGTGCGCGCGACGACGAACAGCCGCTCAGGGGCCGCATGGTGGCACTGATCTTCGAGAAACCCTCGACCCGCACCCGCGTCAGCTTCGACGTGGGCGTGCGCCAGATGGGCGGCGAGACGATGGTGCTTTCGGGCAAGGAAATGCAGCTTGGCCATGGCGAGACCATCGCCGACACGGCGCGCGTCCTGTCGCGCTATGTCGATCTCATCATGATCCGCACCTTCGAGGAGGCGACGCTGCACGAGATGGCCGAACACGCCACCGTGCCGGTGATCAACGGGCTGACGAACCGCACCCATCCCTGCCAGATCATGGCCGACGTCATGACCTACGAGGAACACCGCGGCCCCATCGCGGGCCGCAAGGTGGTGTGGTCGGGCGACGGCAACAACGTCTGCGCCAGCTTCATCCATGCCGCCGGGCAGTTCGGCTTCGACTTCACCTTCACCGGCCCGCCGCCGCTCGACCCCGAGGAGGCCTGGGTGAAGTTCGCCCTGTCCAGGGGCGTGCAGATGCGCATCGAGCGCGATCCCTTCAAGGCGGTGGCGGGCGCCGATCTGGTCGTCACCGACACCTGGGTCAGCATGCACGACCCCGAAAGCGCCAAGGAACGCCGCCACAACCAGCTGCGCGGCTACCAGGTGAACGAGGCGCTGATGGCGCGGGCGAAACCGGACGCGCTGTTCATGCACTGCCTGCCCGCGCACCGCAACGATGAGGTGACGAGCGCGGTGATGGACGGTCCGCATTCGGTGGTGTTCGACGAGGCCGAGAACCGCCTGCACGCGCAGAAGGCGGTGATGCGCTGGTGCCTCGGGCTGTAGGGCGGGCGCAGCGGCGCGCTCGTCAAGCCCTGGCGGGCTTTCCTCGCGAAGAAAGCCCGCAAGGGCTTGATGAGCGGGCGGTCCCGGCGCAGAACGGGCCGGCCATTCCGGCCGGAGCCCAGGCGATGTCGCTGCACTCCTTCACCGTCCCGCCGCTCGAGCGCATGCTCGCGGGTCTTGACCAGAGCCTGGCCAAGGGGCAGGCGCATTGCGCCGCCCGCAAGGTGCCGGAGGAGGCGCTGCTCGCCTTCCGTCTCTACCCCGACATGTTCCCCTTCACCCGGCAGGTGCAGCTGGCCTGCGACTTTGCCGCCCGTGGCGCCGCGCGCCTTGCGGGGCAGGAGCCGCGCGCCTTCCCCGACACCGAGACGACCTTCGCCACCCTGCGTGACCGCGTCGCCGCGGCGCGGGCCTATCTGGCGGGGTTTGACCCTGCGGACTTCGACGGCGCGGCGGAGCGCAGCGTGACCTTCCGCATGCGCGGCGGCGAGGTGACGATGACCGGGCAGGACTACCTGACCGGCTTCGTGCTGCCGCAGGCCTTTTTCCACGCCACGACCGCCTATGCGATCCTGCGCCACAACGGGGTCGAGGTGGGCAAGGCCGACTACATGGGCGTGCCGCCGCCGCCGGCAGGCTGAGGAGCGGTCAGGCGGGCCGCCCGGCGCCAAGGGGCGGCAGGGTCCGTGCCGCATCGGCCGCCGCCGCCCGCCCCGCCAGGGTCGCCACCACGGCCAGCAGGACGGCAAGGACCGCAAAGGTGGTTCGGAAGCCCACGGCCTCGGCCGCGAAGCCGATCGAGGCCGGCGCGACAAGGATGCCTGCATAGCCCAGCATCGTGACCGTGGCGATGGCCGCGCCCGCCGGCAGGCCGGGGTGGTTGCCGGCGGCCGAGAACACCACCGGCACCATGTTGGCGACGCCGAGGCCCGACAGCGCAAACCCCGCAAGCGCGAGGCCCGGCGTCGGTGCCGCCGCCGCGATCGCGAGGCCCGCCGCGCCGATCAATCCCGACATCCGCAGCACCCGCACCGCGCCAAAGCGGTTGCGGATGGCACCGCCGCCAAAGCGCCCCGCCGCCATCCCCCCGGCGAACAGCGCAAAGGCCAGCCCCGCCGTCTCCACCCCCGCCCCCATCTCCTGCTGGAGGTAAAGTGCGGCCCAGTCGAGCACCGCGCCCTCGGGCACCATCGACAGAAGCGCCATGGCGCCGAGAAGCCAAAGCGCTCCGTCACGCGGCAGCAGACGCGCAGGCGGTGCGGTCTGTTCGCGCGGCGCCGGCGGGTCGCCCGCCATCAGGTAGGGGCTGGCCGCAAGGACCATGGCCAGCGCCACGCCCGCCGTCAGCAGCGCCTGCACCTCGGACCCCGCGCGGGCGATGATCAGGCTGCCGAGGCCACCACCGATGAAGCCGCCAAGGCTCCAGAACCCGTGGCTCGAGGACATGATGGCGCGTCCGAGGCGCCGCTCGACCTCGACCGCATTGGCGTTCATCGCCACGTCCATGCAGCCGATCATCGCGCCGAAGGCGGCCATCGCAATCGCCAGCGCGCCGACCGAGGGCGCGAAGACCACCACCGGCAGCACCGGCACGACAGCCAGCATGAAGGCGCGCAGCACCGACCTTGCGCCGAAGTGTCCGATCAGCCGTCCGCAGAACAGCATGGCCCCGACCGCGCCCATCCCGAGGACGAGGATCAGCAGGCCCAGCGTCCCCTCGGTGATGCCATGACGAGGCAGGAGCAGCGGGATCTGCGGCGCCCAGGCCCCCATGACGAAGCCGTTGGCGAGGAACATCGCCGCCACCGCCCAGCGGCCGCGCCTCGCGGCTGTGTCGCCCATCCCGTACGCCCCCTGCCCTCGACGCCGCTTCTATCCGGGCCGCGCTCCGGGCGGAAGGGTCGTCAGGCCAGCCCGGCGCGCCGGTCGAAGACCATCGACACTGCCCGGTGGTCCGAGGTCGCGGCGCTGCGCGCCCGCCGCGCCGCAACGCGGTGGTGGACATCGTGTTCCACCTTTCCGCCGCCCGCCCGCGCGCGGAAGGCGCTGGCATCAGGCCGGTCGGGGCCGGTCAGCGCCTGCGTGAACATGATGTGGTCGAGAAGGATGCGCGGGTTGCGCGCCGGGTCCAGCCGGTCGCGCCCGAGGTCGTAGGACCAGCGCGCCGCATCCTCGAAGTCGAACAGCGCGTGGTTGAGAAACTGCCGTGCCAGGAACACGTCGCCCTGCAGGTTCGACACGAGGTCGTGGTACAGGAACCGTCGCTCGATCCGCTCCTTGCCCGGGCCGTCGTTCAGGTCGCCCGCGACGACGATTGCGGCATCGGGTTCGGCGCGGAAACGGCCCTCGATGTAGTGGCGCAGGTCCGTCGCCTCGGTCGTCAGCTTGATGCGCGAGGTCATGATGTCGGCCACAAGCGCCGGCTGGGTGTCGAAGAAATCGTCGGCATAGGCGTCGCCCTTGGGGTGAACCTTGTTGATCTTGCTCTTCAGGTGGCAGCCGATCACCTCCAGATGCGCGATGCCCCCGCCGGGCAGGGCAATCTCGGCCAGCAGGACCTGCGGGTGGCGGTAGTGTTCGTGTGTTCCCGGGACGTGGAAGTGCAGGTTCGTCGCCGCTGCGTTGAAGATCGGGTAGGAGACGTTCCACTTCGCCCCGCGACGCTGGTCGCCCCAGCCCGGATCGGTCAGCGCGCGCCAGCGGTCGAGATGCAAGAGCCGCCCGGTGACGGGCGCGGCCTTGCGGACCAGGAACCACAGCCACTGGTTGCCCTTCGTCCCATAGGCCGCGCCGGACGGGTCGTCGCGGATGACCAGCGCGTGGTCGGGCGCCACGCGGTCGAACAGTGCCTGCGCCCGCGCCTCGCCCCGCGGGCCTTCGCCCACCAGCAGGATGTCGGGGGCCATCTCGGCGATTTCCTCGGCGATGGCGTCAAGGCGCGCGGCGGCGGAGGGTTTCGGCGCAAGGTCGGGGCCGATCAGCTGGTTGGAATCCTCGATGTTCCAGGCGACGAGCTTGAAATGGTCCATGGCGGAAAATCCCTGCGGTTGAAATCGCCGACAGGGTGACATCGCAGGGGCGAATCGTCCAGCGCAGCGGCTCAGGTGCCGCGGGGTTTGGCGCGCAGGGTGGGATCGGCCGCGGCCGGGTCCTCTGGCCAGGGATGGCGGGGGTAGCGGCCGCGCATGTCGCGGCGCACGTCGGCCCAGCCGGTCCGCCAGAAGCCCGGCAGGTCGGTCGTGACCGCCACGGGCTTGCCGCCCGGCGACAGCAGCGTGATGCGCAGCGGCCGGCGGTCGGGGCCGACGACGGGGTGCTGCGTGGTGCCGAAGAACTCCTGGACCCGCGCCTCGATCCCCGGCGTCTCAGCGTCGTAGTCGATGGGCAGGGCGCGGCCCAGGGGGGTGACGAAGCGCGCGGGGTAGAGGCGGTCGAGCTCGGCGCAGGCGGCGTGGCCGAGATGCGCGCGCAGGGGTTCGGTCAGGTCGAGCGCGCGCAGATCGGCCCGGCTGCGCAGGCCGGCGAGGTGCGGCAGCAGCCAGTCCCCGGCCGCGGCCATCAGGCTGTCGTCGTCCATGGCGGGCAGGGCAAGGCCGGCGGCGCGCGCCTCGGCCGCGCGGGCGCGCAGGCGGGCGGCGGCGGGGGCCCAGGGCAACCCCTCGGCCCTGAGGCCGTCGAGCGCGGCGCGGGCCAGAGCGGCCGGGTCGGGATCCGGCAACGGCGCGTCGGACAGGACCAGCGCCCCCAGCCGGTCCTGCCGCCGCGCCGTCACGCGGCCCTCGCGCGGCGACCAGTCCACCCTGTCCTCGCGCCGGATGAGGGCGGCAAACAGGGTGCGCAGGTCGCCTTCGTCCAGCGCAGCAGCCTGACGGATGCGGGCTTCGGCGCCTGCGCCGTCGAGGTCGGTCGCAACGATCAGTCGTGCGCCCGACAGCGGGCCGCCCGGTTCCATTGCCGCGCCCCGGCCGCCCGACAGCAGCCAGCGCGGCGCCTCCCCCGGACGGCGCAGCCCGATGCGGTCCGGGTAGGCGATCGAAGCCATGGCGCCGGGGGCCATCGCCGGCCCCTCGGGGACCAGGCGTGACAGCCGCGCGGTCTCGGCCCCGATGCGGTCGAGCGCGGGGCGGTCGGCGGGCCAGGGATGGCGGGCGGCATAGGCGCGGGGGTCGCTGAGTGCCAGAAGGCGGGAAGTGAGGTCGGGCGGCGCACCGCGCAGCGGGTCGCGGTCGGACAGGAGTGCGGCCAACGGTGCCGCCTGGCGGCCGGCCGCCAGCAGCATGTGGGCAAGGCGGGGGTGCAGCGGCAGCGCCGCCATGGCCCGGCCATGCGCGGTCACGCCCAGCCTGTCCAGCGCGCCCAGATCGGCCAGCAATGCCCGCGCCTCGGCCAGTGCGGGGGCAGGGGGCGAGGTGAGAAAGGGCAGGTCCGAGTCACCCCAGGCCGCAAGCTCAAGCGCGAGGCCCGTCAGGTCCGCCACCGCGATCTCGGGCGGCGGATAGGCGGGCAGAGCCCCCTGTTCCGCCTTGGCCCAGAGCCGGTAGCAGACCCCCGGCGCCACGCGCCCCGCCCTTCCGCGGCGCTGGTCGGCCTCGGCCCGGCTGACGCGCTCGGTGACAAGGCGGCCCATCCCGGTCGCGGGGTCGAAGCGGGCGCGGCGGGCGCGGCCGCAATCGACCACCACGCGGATGTCGGGGATCGTCAGCGCGGTTTCGGCGATGGCGGTGGCCAGCACGACCTTGCGGCCCTGTAGCAGCGGTGCCAGCACCGCCCGCTGTGCCGCCAGCGGCAGCGCGCCGTAGAGCGGCTGGACGGCGCAGCCGGCGGGCAGGCGACCGTCGAGGGCGGCGGCCATGCGGCGGATCTCGCCCTCGCCCGGCAGGAAGGCCAGGATGCCGCCCGCACACTCGTCAGCTGCCTGAAGGACCAGCCGCAACGCCTCTGATTCCCAGCGGGATTCGGGCGGGAGGGGGCGGGGCAGCCAGCGCGTCTCGACCGGAAAGGCGGTGCCTGCGGCGGGGGCGGCCCGGGCGCCCCCCCTCAGGGCCCGCAGCCGGCGGTGACGACCGGCGCATCCCCCAGCAGGGCCGCGACCGGGGCCGCGTCGAGCGTGGCCGACATGACGACCAGCAGAAGGTCGGGCCTGAGTGCTGCGCGCAGGTCGAGCGTCAGCGCGAGGCCGAGGTCGGCCTGGAGGCTGCGTTCGTGAAATTCGTCGAAGATGAGTGCGCTTGTGCCGGAAAGTTCAGGGTCGGTCTGAACCATGCGGGTCAGGATGCCCTCGGTGACGACCTCGATCCGCGTGGCAGCGGAGACGTTCGATTCGCCGCGGATGCGGTAGCCGACGGTCCGGCCGGCCGTCTCGCCCAACGCCTCCGCCATCCGCTCGGCGGCAGCACGGGCGGCGATGCGGCGGGGTTCCAGCATGACGATGCGGCCGGGGCATAGGCCCGATTGCAGCAGCGCGAGCGGCACCCGTGTCGTCTTGCCCGCGCCCGGCGGGGCCTGCAGCACCGCCTGCCTCCGGGCGCGCAGGGCGGCCAGAAGCTCGGGCAGGGCCTCGTCGATGGGCAGGGCGGCGGTGGCGGTCACGCCTGACTTATCGGCGTTTCATGACCGCGGCGCCATAGAGCGTCTGCACCCGCACCTCGGCCACGCGCATCAGGCCGTCGGAAGTGGGCTCATAGATCACGGTGAAGGGAAAGCGGCTGCGTTCGGCCATGTCCTCGGGGCGGAAGCCGTCCAGCCGGCGGTATTCGCCGCGGCAGGTGATGCGCTCGCCCTCGGGGTGCGGGTCGGCCAGCCGGGTCTGGGTGCGACGGCGTCCGTCGAAGGTGACGACTGCGGCCGTGCAGGCCGACGCCCGCGGCTGGTCGCGCAGGATGGCGTAGAACGAGGTCGCGGGGTCGAGCGTGCCGGCCTGCGTGGCGGGGTCGAGCGTGTTCAGGCGGTGGTCGGAGGTCGACTCGTAGGCGGTGATGCGGGGGATGCCGCGGCGGTATTCGATGGTACTGCGTGACTGCCGGCGCCCGGTGTCGGCGTTTTCGTCATAGAGCGCAGGAGCATAGCGGCCGCTGCTGATACGGCCCTCGGCGCCGGCGACGAACCGCACCCGCCGGATGGCGGCGCCGGCCCCTTCGCTGCGCATGTCGAGATCGACGCGGTAGGACCCGCCGCGCTGTTCTGCCGACAGCCGCACGGTGCCGGCGCGGACGCCCAGAAGGCTGACCGACCACTGATGTTCGTCGCGCCTGTCGGCGGCGGCGGCCGATCCGCCCGTTGTGTCGGACCGGGCGGGCATGCTGGCCGCGATCATCAAGGTGCAGAAGGCCGCCGCGATCAGGAACAGCGTTGCGATCTTGCGCAGGGGGTTGGACTGGCGGGGCATCTGTCCGGCTTTCGGGTCTGCGTGAGGTAGGCATTCCTGCGGCAGATGCAGCCCCCGGGATGACAATGCGTTGACATTCCTGCGGCCGTGGCCGCGGATTGCGCGGAATGTTGCCGGGTGGAGGGGCGATGCAGCCGGGCGAACTGGCCGCGGGCGTGGTGGCGGGCGACCGCCGGGCGCTGGCGCGGGCGATCACGCTGGTGGAAAGCGGGCGGGCCGACCACCGGGCGGCGGCGCTGGAACTGGTCGCGGCGGTCGCGCGTGCGGGGCGGCAGGCGCTTCGCATCGGGCTGTCGGGCACGCCGGGTGTTGGCAAATCGACCTTCATCGAGAGCTTCGGGCTGATGCTGACGCAGCAGGGGCTGCGGGTGGCGGTGCTCGCGGTCGATCCGTCCTCGGCCCGCACCGGGGGGTCCATCCTGGGCGACAAGACGCGGATGGAGCGGCTGAGCCGCGACCCGCGCGCCTTCATCCGTCCCTCGCCCAGCCAGAGCCATCTGGGCGGCGTCGCCCGCCGAACGCGCGAGGCGATCGCGCTGTGCGAGGCGGCGGGGTTCGACGTGGTCCTGGTCGAGACCGTCGGCGTCGGCCAGTCCGAAACGCTTGTGGCCGAGATGACGGACCTGTTCGTGCTGCTTCTGGCGCCGGCTGGCGGGGACGAGCTGCAGGGCGTCAAGCGCGGCATCATGGAAATGGCCGACCTGATCCTCGTGAACAAGGCGGATGGCGAGCTGAAGGCTGCGGCCACCCGCACCTGCGCGGATTACGCAGGCGCGCTGCGCCTGTTGCGCCGCCGGCCGCAGGACCCGGAGGGCTTCCCGAAGGCGCGGTTGCTGTCGGCGCTGGAGGCCACGGGGCTGGAGGAGGCCTGGGCCGAGATGCGGGACCTGGCCGGATGGCGCCGCGCGCATGGGCACTTCGATGCGCTGAGGTCCGCGCAGGCGCAGCGGCGGTTCGAATCCGAACTGCGCGAGGGGCTGATGGCAGAGCTGCTGGCGCGCCCCGAGATGCGCGCGGCGATGGCGGAGGGGGCCGCGGCGGTGGCGTCCGGCGCTGCCACGCCCGAGGCGGCCGCCGCGGCCATCGTCGCGCGGATCCGCACCCCTTGACCGCGGCGTGTTGCGCGCGGCGGGGCCGCGGCGCACGGATCCGGAAGGCATGCTTAACGTCCCGGACCCTAAACCCCTGCCCCATCACGGGCGGCGCATCCCTGCCATCGGGGCGCGCGACAGAGAGGGCGAGGGGCAGACGCGATGAATGTGGCAGTAACCGACGGGCTTTTGCTGATGCCGCCGCCGTTCTCGGCGAACCTCGGCCTCTGGTCGCGCGAGAACGGCACGCCGGGGTCGGCCAGCTATGCCGGCCAGCCCAATGCCGCCTTCGTCCCGGCCGACCAGGATTTCGCGGGCTGTCTGGAACTGCAGAAGACCACGACCGTCCAGCGGCTGCGCAGCTATGGCCAGACGCCGATCATGCCCGGGCTTTACCTGCGCGTCTCGGCCCGGGTGAAGGCGGTGGCGGGCAACCTGCCCACGGTGCGCATCGCCGGCCATGCCGCACGGGCCGATGGCAGTGCGGTGACCGGCATCACGCTGACCGGCCCCGAGATCGCGCTGGCGGCCTATGGCGAGGTGGTGACGGTCAGCGCCATTGTCGGGGTGGGAGCACGGGCCGGGGTGGATCTGGCCTGGGGCACGCAGCCCGCCTATGGCCACTTCGGTCTGGACCTGACCGGCCCGAACGGGGGCGTGGTGCGCATCGACGACATCGCGATCGAGGATGTGACCTCCTTCTTCCTCCGCAAGCTGATGGACTGGGTGGATGTGCGCGACTTCGGCGCGCGGGGCGACGGGGTCACGGACGACAGCGCGGCCTTCGCGGCGGCGGATGCCGCGGCAATGGGGCGGTCGGTGCTGGTGCCGGCGGGAACCTACCTGCTGAACGCCAATACCACCTTCAACACCAAGGTCCGGTTCGAGGGCACGGTGACGATGCCGGCCGACCGCCGTCTGGTCTGCACGCGCGACTACAACATGGACACCTACGAGGCGGCCTTCGGGTCCGAGCCCGAAGGGTTCCGGCGCGGATTGCAGGCACTGTTCTACTTCACCGACCATGTGACCTTCGACCTGGGCGGCCGGCGCGTGCAGCTGACCGAGCCGGTCGATGTGGCGGCTG
>DAOLBY010000082.1:12374-14209 GCA_035324325.1 Paracoccaceae bacterium
CGGTGTCGGGCGTGACCACGCTGGCGCAGCGGCGTGTGCTGGCGAACGGTCAGCTCGAGGCGGTGGCGGGCCCGGGCTGGACCACGCAGACCGCCACCTCGGTCGCGACCTACACGCCCGGGATCAACGCGACGCTGCTGACCGCGGTGGCGAATGTGGCGAACATTCCCGTCGGCGCCCGTGTCGTCGGCACGGGGGTCGGGCGCGAGATCTATGTGCGGTCGAAGAACGTGGGTGCCGGCACGCTGGAGTTGTCGCGGCCCCTCTGGGGCGCCGCCGGCATGCGCACCTATACCTTCGAGCGCTACCGCTACATGCTCGACTTCTCGGGCTTTTCCGCGCTCAGCCGGTTCGAGGTGGTGGGGGTGGAGTTCCAGTGCACCGGGAACGCCAGCGCGATCATGCTGCCCCCTGCCGGCACCATCTTCCGCATGGCGGGCTGCTACATCAACCGCCCGCGCGACCGCGCCATCACCTCGATCGGCACGGGCTGCCAGGGCCTGATCGTGGACGAGACGCAGTTCCTGTCGAACGAACAGCCGCTGCCGGCGCAGGACCGCACCTCGATCTGCCTGAACGTCAACGCCAACGACGCCAAGCTGCGCGACAACCGCATCGTGCGCTTCGCCCATTTTGCGGTGCTGTCGGGGTCGGGCAACATCATCACCGGCAACCACTTCTTCCAGGGCGACGACCAGCCGCTCGGGGTGCGCCGGGCCGGCATCATCTTCGCCTCGGCCAACGTGAAGTCGACGGTCACCGCGAACTACATCGACAACTGCTTCATCGAGTGGAACAACGAGCACGACGCCTTCCCGACCTACACCTCGGGCTTTTCGTTCGGCGGGCTGACGCTGACCGGCAACATCTTCACCGTGAACGACGTGGCGCCGTCCTTCCGCTGGCTGGTGATGGCGCCCTACGGCGCGGGGCATTTCATCAACGGCTTCATGGCCAACGACAACGTCTTCCGCACCGTCAACACCAGCATCGATCGCGTCGACGGGGTGGACACGACCTTCGCCACGCTCGATTTCACGCGCTACCGCAACATCATGTTCGAGGCCAACACCTTCAACGGCGTGGGCCAGATCGCGCAGTCGCCGGTGGTGATCCGCCACCAGCAGAACACCGCCGCCACCACCTGGGTGATCGACAGCGCGGCCCTGCTGCCCTTCGGGTCGCGGGCGCGCAACATCACGGCGGTGGTGGCCGACGGGCAGATCACCACCGCCACCAATGCCGCGGTGACCGAGATGCCCTGGACGCTGTCGGAACAGGGCACGGGCAGCGGGCAGGCGCATCTGCGCTGGACGGTGGCGGCCAAGGGCCGGGCCAATGTGACGGTGCGCTGCGACAACCCGAACTGAGCGTCGCAGGCCCGCCCGGGGCCATAGGGGGGGCAGGCCGCGGGGCCTGCCCCCTTTCGTCATGGCCGCAGGTCGGCCGGCGTCAGGCGGTAGGCGCGGGCGAAGCCGCCGTTCAGCGTGGCCGCCACCGGAACAAGCCGGACGAAGGCAAAGTCGGGCAGGTCGGCATAGACCGCGGCCTTGGGGTGCAGCGCCAGCCAGCGGACGCGCAGGACGGGCCGTTCGGCGGGGTCGGCGAAGCTCGCGCGGGCCTGCACCATCAGGCGCGGGTGGGTCAGCGGGTCGCCCTTGTCGCCCGGTTCGCCAACCATGAAGGCGCAGTCCGGTCGGACCTCAAGCGCGGCGCGATGCGGCGCCAGCGCCGAGACAAGCGCCAGCGGCACGTCCGCATCGTCCAGCCCGAAGGCGATGCGGCTGATCGCCGGGGTGCCGGTCTGCGCGTCGGTCACGGCGAGGGCGGCGTGT
>DAOLBY010000083.1:0-2080 GCA_035324325.1 Paracoccaceae bacterium
TCACAGAACGCCGGGAACGGGATGCCCTGTTGCGCCGGCTGTTCGGGCGACAGCGAGGTGGGGGTCATCCCCGGCTGGGTGTTGGTCTCGAGCAGCACAAGCCCAGCCAGTCCCCGCGTCTCGTCCCAACGGAAATCGGTGCGGCTGACGCCGCGGCAGCCGAGCGCCCGGTGCGCGCGCAGGGCGAAATCGCGGCAGGCCGAGGCGATGTCCTCGGGGATCTCGGCAGGGCAGACGTGGCGCGACCCGCCGGGGGCGTATTTCGCCCGATAATCGTACCAGCCGTCGGTCAGGATGTCGGTGACGCAGAGCGCGCGGTCGCCCATCACGGTCACCGTCAGTTCGCGGCCGGGCACATAGGCCTCGACCATTACCACCTCGGGCATCGTGGCGGCCAGCCGCGGTGCGTTCGACCCCGGATGCACCAGATAGACGCCGACCGAGGAGCCTTCGTTGTTGGGCTTGACCACATAGGGAGGCGTCAGGACATGCCCGGCCCCGACCTCGTCCCGGCCGGCCAGTCGGCTTTCCACCACCGGCAGGCCGGCGGCACGATAGATGTCCTTGGTGCGGGTCTTGTCCATGGCCAGCGCCGAGGCCAGCACGCCCGAATGAGTGTAGGGGATGCGCAGCCATTCCAGCAGGCCTTGGACGCAGCCATCCTCGCCCCAGCGGCCATGCAGCGCGTTGAAGGCCACGTCGGGCCGGACCTCGGCCAGACGCACGGCCAGGTCGGGGCCGGCATCGACCTCGACCACCTCGTACCCCGCCTCCCGCAGCGCGTGGGCGCAACCGCGCCCGGATGACAGGCTGACCTCCCGCTCGGACGAGGGGCCACCCATCAGAACCGCGACCTTGGGGGCTGTCCTGCTCGACCCGCCCGCCATATCTTGCCTGTTCGGGCGTTGACCGCCCTCTTCGTGGTTATTCGAGGTTATTCGTGGTCGTCCGGGGCCGGTTCGCCGACCCGCATGATTTCCCACTCTAGCGTGATGCCGCTGTGTTGGAAAACCCTTTTTCGCACGTCCTCGCCCAGTCCTTCCAGATCGGCGGCCGTCGCCCCCCCCGTGTTGTCCAGGAAGTTCGCATGCATGGCCGCCATCTGCGCCCCCCCGCGGCGGGCGCCGCGCATCCCCGCCGCGTCGATCAGCTTCCAGGCCTTGAGGTCGTGGGCATCGTCGGCGCGCCCCGTCGAGGAAAAGCCGGCCGGATTGCGGAAGGTCGACCCGGCGGTGCGGTCCCTGACCGGCTGGCTCGCGTCGCGCCGCGCGATCTGGTCGGCCATGCGCGCGACCAGTTCCGCGGGCTCGCCCGCGGGGGCGCGGAAGGTGGCGGCGGTGATGACGGCGCCTGCGGGCAGGTCCGAAGCGCGGTAGCGCAGGTTCAGGTCGGCGGCCGGAAGGGTGACGGCCTCTCCCGCCCGGGTGACGATGCGCACTTCCTCCAGCACGTCGGCGACATAGGCGCCGTAGCAGCCCGCGTTCATCCGCACCGCCCCGCCGATGGTGCCCGGTATGGTGCGCAGGAAGGTCAGGTCGCGCCCCGCCCCGGCCGCCGCCTGCGCCACCCGGGCGTCAAGCGCGGCGGCCCCCGCGGTCACCCGTTCCCCGTCGATGTCGATGCCGGCAAAGGCCCGCCCCAGCCGGACCACGACGCCCCGCAGCCCGCCGTCGCGCACGATCAGATTCGACCCCACGCCCATCGGGAACACCGGCACCGCGGGGTCGAGCGCGCCGAGGAAGGCGGCCAGATCCTCCTCGTCCGCCGGCTGGAACAGCACCTCCGCCGGCCCGCCCACGCGCAGCCAGGTGAGGTCGGACAGCGGCCTGGCGGCGGTGAGCGGGCCGCGGGTGGGGGGCAGAGGGCGCATGAGGCGTTCCTAGGCCCGCCGCGCCGCACCCGCAAGCCCGGCACGCCCAGCCCGACCGGCGCCCGGAGTTTTCGCGGAAAACTCCGGTTCGGAACCTGTTACAGGTTCCGGCACGATTTCCGTGAACGGAAATCGTCCCCGCCCCGCCCGCGCGCGCCTATTCCGCCCGGTGCGCGGTCGGAACCAGCATCCAGAACTGGGTGCCGAAAT
>DAOLBY010000083.1:2163-13944 GCA_035324325.1 Paracoccaceae bacterium
CCCCCGCCGGTCAGGGATTCGAGGCAAAGCTCCGTCCCCGAGGCCGCGTTCAGCAGCCGGAAGGCGTTGTCCTCGCGCACGAAGCGCCAGCTTTGCGTGGGCGCCCCGTCGCAGCGCCTCATCTCGGCGCCGCCCTTCAGGAACCCGCCCTCGGTCACCACGTCGAGGCAGATCCAGGGACCGCGGAACATCGTGGTAATGCGCGCGAAGCCGTCGCCCGACACGACGATGCGCCAGAACTGGCTTTGAACCTCGGCCGCCGGGTCGAGCCTTGCGGCATCGTTGCGCACCCCGCCGTTGACCACGGCCAGCGACCGTTCCTCGCCCTGCAGCGTGGTGTGCAGGCGATAGTAGATGTCGCCGCGGATCTCGGTGACCTGCGCGGCCCCAGGCCCGGCGGCGAGCGCAGTCATCAGGACAGGGATGGACACCCGCAGCATGACGCGGATGGGACCACGCCAGCGCCCTCCGATCAAGCCCGATCCTGTCCCGTTGACAGTGCCGCGCCGCCGCACGCATGGTCGCCCGTCCTTCCTGCAGAGAGCCCGACGATGCCGAACGCCGACCTGATGGCCGCCTTCCTGCTCGCAGCGCTGATCTTCGCCGCGATGCCGGGGCCGGCGATGATGTATGCCGCGGCGCGCACGCTGGCGGGGGGGCGGGCCGCGGGGCTGATGGCGACGCTCGGCATCCACCTCGGCGGCTGGGTGCATGTGGTGGCGGCCTCGCTCGGCCTGTCGGCGGTGTTCCACGCGGTGCCGGCGCTGTTCCTGGCGGTGAAGCTGGCGGGCGCGGCCTATCTCGTGTGGCTCGGCATCCAGATGCTGCGCGTGCGGGAGACCGGCGCAGGCACCCCGTCCCTGCCCCGCCGCAGCCCCGCCGCGGCCTTCCGCCAGTCGGTCGCGGTCGAGGTGCTGAATCCCAAGACGGCGCTGTTCTTCCTCGCCTTCCTGCCGCAGTTCGTGGACCCGTCGGCCGGCCTGCCGCTCTGGGCGCAGTTCCTGATCCTTGGCGCCATCGTGAACGCGATGTTCACGGCGGCCGACCTGGTGGCGGTGATCGCGGCCGCGGCGGTGGCTCGGGGGCTGGCGCGCTCGGCCCGGGTACAGGTCTGGCTGCACCGGGCAGGCGGCGCGATCCTTGTGGCGCTCGGCCTGCGGCTTGTCACGGACCGTGGCTGATCCGCGCCCCCTGCACCCCACAGCGCTCGTCACCGGGGGCAACCGCGGCATCGGGCGGGCCATCGCCGCGGGCCTTTGCGCTGCAGGCTGCCGCGTTACCATCGGCGCACGGGACGCGGCCGCAGGCAGGGCCGCGGCATCCGACCTGGGCGCCGCCTTCCTGCATCTCGACCTGGCCGACCCGGACAGCACCTTCGCGGCCATGACGCAGGCCGGGGGATTCGACATCCTGGTGAACAATGCCGGCATCCTGTCCGACACGCCGCTCCTGTCGCCGCGGTCGGACTTTGCCGAGGCGATGGAGGTGATGGTGAATGCCCCGCTCGACCTGATCCGGCTGAACCTGCCGCACTGGCAGGCGCGGGGCTGGGGGCGGGTGGTCAACCTCTCCTCGGGCTGGGGCGCCCATGCCGAGGGGCTCGGGGGCCCGGGCGCCTATGGCGTCGCCAAGGCCGCGCTGAACGCGCTGACCCGGGTCCTGGCGCGCGACGTGCCCCCTTTCGTCAAGGTCAATGCCGCCTGCCCCGGCTGGGTCGCGACCCGGATGGGCGGCCCCGGCGCGCCCCTCGGCCCCGACGAAGGCGCCGACACGCCCCTCTGGCTCGCCCTGCTGGCCGAGGACGGGCCGACGGGCGGCTTCTTCCGCAACCGCCGCCCGATCCCGTGGTAACGCGCATGACCGGAACCGGAGGCCCCGTCCGCGACCCCGCCGCATTGCTGAGAGGCCTGTCGCCCGCGCGCGCGCCCGGCCTGTGGGTGTTCGCAACCACGCCCGACGCGGCCCGTGCCGCGCGTCTCGCGCCGCTCGCGCTCGGCACCTTCCGCGAGCAGGAGGGAACGACCCTGATCCTGCCCTTCGACACCGCCAGGGCCGAGGGCTTCGACTGCACCCTGCCCATGGCGCAGATCACACTGCATGTCTGGTCGGCGCTCGAGGCCGTAGGACTGACCGCCGCCGTCGCCGCCGCGCTCGAAGCCGAGGCGATCCCCGCGAATGTGGTCGCGGCCTTTCACCACGACCACATCTTCCTGCCCGAACCGCTGGCCGACCGCGGCCTTTCCGCGCTCCGGGCACTCGCCGCGCGGTCCTGAAGCCTTCGGCACCCGCGCTTCCAGCTTGCCCGAATACGCCCGGGGGGCGCGGGTGGGGGGCAGGCAGCCCCCGACCGACGGCGCCACCTTGCGCGCGCGCCCCGGCCCGGGGCACTGTCCGGCGCGCAGTCGCACGGAGGCGCAGCGATGATTCCGGTCAGGGGCTACGAGGGCGCGCGCGTCGCGGTGCTGGGGCTCGGACGGTCGGGCCTTGCGACCGCGCGGGCGCTGGCCGCCGGGGGGGCACTGCCGCTCGTGTGGGACGACAGCCCCGAGGCGCGCGACAGGGCCGCGGCCGAGGGCTTTGCACCGCACGACCCCGCGCGCAACGGCGCCTTCGACGGGGTGGCAAGCCTGATCGTCTCGCCCGGCATCCCGCACCTCTATCCCGCACCGAACCCGGCGGTCGCCCGCGCGCTGGCCGAGGGCGTGCCGGTCGACAACGACATCGGGCTGTTCTTCCGTTCCTTCGCGACGCCCGACTGGGACCGTTTCGACCAGGTGCCGCGGGTGATCTGCGTCACCGGATCGAACGGCAAGTCCACCACCACCGCGCTGATCCACCACATTGCGGCGGAATGCGGTCGCCCCGCGCAGATGGGCGGCAACATCGGCCGCGGCGTGCTCGACCTCGACCCCGCCCGCGACGGCGAGGTGGTGGTGCTCGAACTGTCGTCCTACCAGACCGAACTGGCGCGCGCGCTGACGCCGGATGTGGCCGTCTTCACCAACCTCTCGCCCGACCACCTCGACCGGCACGGCGGCATGGGGGGCTATTTCGCGGCCAAGCGGCGGCTGTTCGCCGAGGGCGGGCCCGACCGCGCGGTGGTGGGCGTGGACGAGGTCGAGGGACGTTTCCTCGCCGGCCAGATGGCGCAGGGGGCGGGTGACGACCGGGTGATCCGGGTGTCGTCGGGCCAGAAGCTCGACGGCTTCGGCTGGTCGGTCTTTGCGCGCAAGGGTTTCCTGGCGGAATGGCGGCGCGGCAAGCAGGTGGCGTCGATCGACCTGCGGGGGATGGGGGGGCTGCCGGGGGCGCACAACCACCAGAACGCCTGCGCCGCCTATGCCGCAGCCCGCGCGCTCGGCCTCGGGCCGAAGGCGATCGAGGCCGCGATGGCAGGCTTCGCCGGCCTGCCCCACCGGAGCCAGACGGTGGCCGAACGTGGCGGCGTGCGCTTCGTGAACGACAGCAAGGCGACCAATGTGGACAGCGCCGCCAAGGCCCTGCAGGCGTTTCCCCGGGTCCGCTGGATCGCCGGGGGGCTCGGCAAGGACGGCGGCATCGCCGCGCTGGCGCCGCATCTGGGATCGGTCGCCAAGGCCTATCTGATCGGCCATTCGGCGCGCGACTTCGCGTTGCAACTGGGCCGGACCCCGCACGAGATCTGCGAGACGATGGAGCGCGCGGTCGCCCGCGCCGCGGCCGAGGCCGAACCGGGCGATGTGGTGCTGCTGGCCCCCGCCGCGGCGAGCTTCGACCAGTATCCGAATTTCGAGAAGCGGGGCGAACATTTCGCGGCGCTGGTGGCGGCGCTGCCCTGACCAGCGCCGCGCCCCCGCGCCGGTTGCTTCGAACCAACCGGCACCGGTACCGCGGCGGAACCCGGACCCGCGCGCGGCGGGGGTGCAGCGCGCGCCGCGCCCCTCAGCCCTTCAGCACCTCGGCCAGCCGCGCCCAGGATGCCTGCACCCCCGGCGCCATGGAGCCGAGCGCGGCGCCCCGCGCCATCGGGCCCGAGAACCGGGTCGCCTGGCGCAGCCAGGTGCGCCCCTCATGCGCGCGAATCTGCTTCACGACCCGCGTCTCGCCCCCCGTCCAGTCCGGACGATGCGCCTCGGTATGGCCGATGCGGTCCTCGGCCAGCGTCTCGAACACGCCGGCCGACCAGGCCTGCGTGCCGTCGGGAAAGGCCCAGGCCAGCCGGAACCGCCCCCCGGGGCGGGCATCGACCTCGCAGACCTTCAGCGGCGCCTCGGGGGCCCCCATCCATTTCGCCAGCATCTCGGGATCCGTCAGCGCGCGGCGCAGCGCCTCGGGCTTGGCCCCGAAACTCATCTGCGCAATGACCGCCGCCTCTCCCTCCGGCCGGATGGTGAAATCGCTGTCCGACATGCATGCCGCTCCCTGCCCACGCGCCCGCCGACCATAGCCGCCGCCCCGTCGCGCCGCCAAGTCCGGCCCCGCCTTTTTGCTGGCCTGTGCCGCGCATTTCGGGTTAGACTCCGCGCCAGGCGATCCGGGGCGAACACCGGACGCAAGAGGCAGGCAGACGACGACGGGCAGAGGGGCGGCAGTTCCATGACGGAGATGGTCTATGGGTCCATGCCCTCAAGGGTGGTGGACCCCGTTCTTCCGCGCTGGTGGCGCACCATTGACCGCTGGTCGATGACCGCGGTTTTCGCCCTCTTCGCCATCGGGCTTCTGCTCGGACTGGCTGCCAGCGTGCCGCTGGCGCAGCGCAACGGGCTTGACCCCTTCTACTATGTGCAGCGGCAGGCGGTGTTCGGCGGCGCTGCCCTGGCGGGCCTGGCCGTCGTGGCGGTGGCACCGCCGGCGCTGGGGGGGCGCCCCGGCGTCCTTCTCTTTGTCGGCGGCTTCGCCGCGCTGGCGCGTCTGCCCGTTCTCGGCACCGATTTCGGCAAGGGCGCGGTGCGCTGGTTCAGCCTCGGCTTCGCCTCGGTCCAGCCGTCCGAGTTCCTGAAGCCCGGCTTCGTCGTGCTGACCGCCTGGCTGGTGGCGGCGGCGCAGGAACCGATGGGCCCGCCGGGGCGCAGCATCTCCTTCGCGCTGGCGGTGGCGGTGGTGGGCCTTCTCGCCATCCAGCCCGACTTCGGACAGGCGGCGCTGGTGCTGTTCACCTGGGGCGTGGTCTATTTCGTCGGTGGGGCGCCGATGCTCCTGATCCTGCTGGTGGCCGGGCTGGTCGGCGCGGGCGGTGTCGCCGCCTATTCGATGTCGGAGCATTTCGCGCGTCGCATCAACGGCTTCCTGGCCCCCGACGTAGACCCGCGCACGCAGCTCGGCTATGCCACGAACGCAATCCAGGAAGGCGGGTTCTTCGGCGTCGGCGTCGGCGAAGGGCAGGTCAAGTGGTCGCTGCCCGACGCCCATACCGACTTCATCATCGCCGTCGCGGCCGAGGAATACGGGCTCGTCCTCGTTGCCGTCATCATCCTGCTCTACGCCACCATCGTCGTGCGCTCGCTCGGCAGGCTGCTGCGCGAGCGCGATCCCTTCATCCGGCTGGCGGGGACGGGCCTCGCCTGTGCCTTCGGGGTGCAGGCGCTGATCAACATGGGCGTCGCGGTGCGGCTGCTGCCGGCCAAGGGGATGACATTGCCCTTCGTCAGCTACGGCGGGTCGTCCGTCATCGCGGCGGGGCTGGCCGCGGGATTCCTTCTGTCGCTCACACGGGCACGGCCGCAGGCGGAGGTGGGCGGCCTGTTCGCGGGGGGGGCGGCGGGGGGGAACCGGGCGCGCCGCCTCTCTGGATCGCGCCGGGGGGCGCGGGGGGGCACATGTTCCCCGCCCAGGCGCTGGCCGAGGCGATGGTGCGGCGCGGCTGGCGGGTGAAGCTTTCGACCGACGACCGCGGCGCGCGCTACGCGGGCGGCTTTCCCCATGTCGTGCGGGTGGAGAAGGTGGCGGCGGCGACCTTCGCCCGGGGCGGACTTCTGGCGCGGGCCGCGGTACCGTTCCGGCTGGCGGCGGGGGCGTTGGCGGCGGCCTGGCGGATGCTGCGCGACCGGCCGGCGCTGGTGGTGGGCTTCGGCGGCTACCCGACGATCCCTGCGCTGGCCGCGGCGACGGCACTGCGCATCCCGCGCATGATCCACGAGCAGAACGGCGTTCTCGGCCGCGTCAACCGCATCTTCGCGCGCCGCGTGCAGGCAGTGGCCTGCGGGATCTGGCCCACGGCGCTGCCGGCGGGCGCGCAAGGCGTCCACACCGGCAACCCGGTGCGCGCCGCGGTGCGCGACCGGGCGGGCGCAAGCTACATTCCTCCGGGCGACTACCCGATGAGCCTGGTTGCCATCGGCGGCAGCCAGGGTGCCAGGCTGTTCTCCGAGGTCATCCCGGCCGCTGTGGCGGCCCTTCCCGACGGGCTGCGCGACCGGCTGCGCATCGCCCAACAGGCCCGCCCCGAGGACGCCGCGGCCGCCATCGCGGCCTACGCCATCGCGGGCGTGCGCGCGGAGGTGGAGCCGTTCTTCGCCGACATCCCGCGCCGGCTGGCCGAGGCGCAACTGGTCGTCAGCCGCGCCGGCGCCTCCTCGGTCGCCGACATCACCGCCATCGGGCGACCTGCCATCCTGATCCCCTATGCCGCCGCTGCCGACGATCACCAGAGCGCGAACGCCCGCGGGATGGTCGAGGGGCAGGCCGCGATCCTGATCCCCGAATCCGCGCTTGACGCCGCCACGCTGGCGGCGCACATCGCGGCCGTCCTGACCGACCCCGCCGCGGCCGAGCGCATGGCCGCCAATGCCACCGCCCTTGGCCGGCCCGATGCCACCGAGGCGCTTGTCGACCTGGTCCTGCGCCTGTCGGGCCAGGCCGCCCCAGTCCCCGGGAACCCTGCCCCATGAACGCGACCAAGCTGCCGCTGGAACTCGGCCCCATCCATTTCGTCGGCATCGGCGGCATCGGCATGTCGGGCATCGCCGAGGTCCTGCTGACCATCGGCTACCGCGTGCAGGGGTCCGACGCGAAACGCTCGAAGATCACCGACCGGCTGGAGGGGCTGGGCGCCACAGTGTTCGAGGGGCAGCGGGCCGAGAACCTCGGCGAGGCGGCGGTGGTCGTGGTCTCCTCGGCGATCCGCAAGGGCAACCCCGAGCTTGAGGAGGCGCGGCGCCGCAAGCTGCCGGTGGTCCGCCGGGCCGAGATGCTGGCCGAACTGATGCGCCTGCGGTCGAACATCGCGGTCGCGGGCACGCATGGCAAGACGACCACGACGACGATGGTGGCGACGCTGCTGGACAAGGGCGGCTTCGACCCCACCGTGATCAACGGCGGCGTGATCCATGCCTATGGCTCGAACGCGCGCGCGGGCGCCGGCGAATGGATGGTGGTCGAGGCGGACGAGTCAGACGGCAGCTTCAACCGCCTGCCCGCCACCATCGCCATCGTGACGAACATCGACCCCGAGCACATGGAGCACTGGGGCACGATCGAGAACCTGCGCCGGGGTTTCCTCGACTTCGTGTCCAACATCCCCTTCTACGGGCTTGCGGTCTGCTGCACCGACCACCCCGAGGTGCAGGCGCTGGTGGGCCGCGTGACCGACCGGCGCGTGGTGACCTTCGGGTTCAACGCGCAGGCCGACGTGCGGGCGGTCAACCTGACCTACCGGAATGGTTTCCCTGCCTTCGACGTTCTCCTCCAGCACGAAGGCGAAGGGGCGATGATCGAGGGCTGCACCCTGCCCATGCCGGGCGATCACAACGTATCGAACGCGCTGGCGGCGGTGGCCGTCGCGCGCCACCTCGGCATGAAGAAGGACGAGATCCGGGCCGCATTGGCCGGCTTTGCGGGCGTCAATCGCCGCTTCACCAAGGTCGGCGAATGGCGCGGCATTCCGATCATCGACGACTACGGCCACCACCCGGTGGAGATCGCCGCCGTCCTGAAGGCCGCGCGCCGCGCGATCGAGGGAAATCCCGGCGGGCGCATCATCGCCGTCCACCAGCCGCACCGCTACACGCGCCTCAGCCACCTGTTCGACGACTTCTGCACCTGCTTCAACGAGGCCGACGTGGTGGCCATTGCCGAGGTCTATGCGGCGGGCGAGGAACCGATCCCCGGCGCCGGCCGCGACGACCTGGTGGCGGGCCTGATCGCGCATGGCCACCGCCATGCCCGCGCGCTTCTGGACGAGGGCGATCTGGAACGCCTGGTGCGCGAACAGGCCCGGCCCGGCGACATCGTCGTCTGTCTCGGCGCGGGCACGATCTCGGCCTGGGCCGGCAACCTGCCCGCCCGTCTGATGGGGGCGGCGGCGTGACCGGCGTGCGCGTCCCCGCGGCGCTGCGCCCGCACTTCGGCGCCTCCCTCGCCCACAAGGGGCGAGCGACCGGGAGCGGGGGCCGCGCGGCCGGTCGGGTTCCCCCCACCCGTATCGTCGGGACAGCGCCCCCTTCCCCTCGTGGGGAAGGCGAGGTGCCCGTTGCAATCCGGGCGCCGGACAGGGGACCGCGCCGATGACCACCCCCCTGATCGCCGCCATCGTCGGGGCGCTGGCCGCCACGGCCACGGCCTTCCTGCCGATGCGGCGGCAGATGGTGCCGGGCATTGCCCTTCTGATCTCGGCGCCCGTCCTGATCGTCTGGATCGGCCTTGCGCACGGCTGGCTCTGGGGCGTGGGGGGCCTGCTGGCCTTCCTGTCGATGTTCCGCAACCCGCTGATCTATTTTGCCCGCCGCGCGCTGGGCCGGCCCGCACCCCTGCCACCGGAGCTGGAGCGGCGGCCATGACCTCGGCCCTTGCCGCTGCCTGCCTCTGGGCCATCGCGGCCAAAATCGCGGCCATGATCCCGTCGCGCCGCAACCACTGGCCGCAGGCGGTGGTGCTGCTGGCGACCGGCATTCCCATCCTCGGCTGGGTGACCTGGACCTCCGGCCCGTTCTGGGGGCTCGTCGTCATGGCGGCGGGGGCGAGCCTTCTGCGCTGGCCCCTCGTCCGTCTGTGGCAGGCGGTGCGCCGCCGGGCAGGCTGAGATGCGCGCGCTGGCCGTCGCCCTGTTCGCGGCGTCGGTGGCGGCGCTGGCCGGCTGGAGCCTCGGCCGACTCGGGCACCGCTGGCGCCCGTTCCGCTGGGTCGCCGTGGCGCTGGCCCTTGGGCTGGCGGCGGCCGCCGCCTGGGTCACGCTGACGGCTCGGGATGCCCCGGGGATGGAGGGCCTCGCCCGCTTTCTGATGGCTCTGATCCTGCTCGCGCCCTCCGCCCTCGGGATGGCACTGGGGCTGTGGATCGCGGGACGCCGCTGACATCGGGCCGGGTGCCCGTGCGGCGCATCGCGGAGCCCGGTTCAGAACGGCAGGTCGTCCGCCGCCCCGGCCGCCGGGCGCAGGAAGCCCGCCTGCATGTTCTTGCGCCCCGCCTTGTCGAAATCGACCACGACGCGGGTGCCCTCGGCCACCGCCACGGTGCCATAGCCGAACTTGTCGGCAAACACCCGGTCGCCTTCGTCGAAGGGCGACACGGCGGCAAGGTCGATCACCACATGACGCGCCTCGCGCGGCTGGGCAACGGGGCGGTCGGCGGCGCGTGCGGCCATGCGCTGCCAGCCGGGCGAGGCATAGACATCGGCCCGCGCCGCCCGGGTCTCCAGCGTCGAGGCGAAGGGCGCCGCCGCCCCGTAGCCCCCACCCGCCAGCCCCGGGGGCGTCAGCACCTCGACCTGCTCGCGCGGCAGCTCGTCGATGAAGCGCGAGGGCATCTGGCTCTGCCACTGGCCATAGACGCGGCGGTTCGAGGCGAAGCTGATCGTGCACAGCTCCTCCGCCCGGGTGATGCCCACATAGGCCAGGCGCCGCTCCTCCTCGAGCCCCTTGCGGCCGCTCTCGTCCATGCTGCGCTGGCTGGGGAACAGCCCGTCCTCCCACCCCGGTAGGAACACGACCGGAAACTCCAGCCCCTTGGCGGCGTGCAGCGTCATGATGGTGACCTTCTCGACCGCCTCCTCGGTGTCGTTCTCCATGATCAGCGCGACGTGTTCGAGGAACCCCTGCAGGTTCTCGAACTGCTCCAGCGCCTTCACGAGTTCCTTGAGATTGTCGAGCCGGCCCGGGGCCTCGGGCGTCTTGTCGGCCTGCCACATGGCGGTGTAGCCGCTCTCGTCCAGGATCGTCTCGGCCAGCCGGACATGGCTTTCCCCCTCCCGCAGGGTGGCGGCGTGCCAGCGGTCGGCGCCGTCCACGAAGGCGCGCATCGCCGCCGCGGCGCGGCCCGCCACGAGGCCCTGCGCCAGCACCCCGCGGGCCGCTTCCAGCAGCGGCACGCCCGTGGCGCGCGCGGCGCGCTGGATCTCGGCCATCCCCTTCTCGCCCAGGCCCCGCTTGGGGACATTGGCGATGCGCTCGAAGGCCAGGTCGTCGGTCGGGCTCACGGCCAGGCGGAAATAGGCCATCGCGTCGCGGATTTCCTGGCGCTCGTAGAAGCGCGGGCCGCCGACCACGCGGTAGGGCAGGCCGATGGTCAGGAAGCGGTCCTCGAAGGCGCGCATCTGGTGGCTGGCGCGCACGAGGATCGCCATGGCGTCCAGCGAATGCGGGCCAAGGCCGCGGCTGCCGCGCTGGATCGCCTCGACCTCCTCGCCGATCCAGCGGGCCTCTTCCTCGCCGTCCCAGTGGCCGATCAGGCGCACCTTCTCGCCCCCCTCGGCCTCGGTCCAGAGCGTCTTGCCCAGCCTCCCCTCGTTCGCGGCGATCAGACCCGAGGCGGCGGCCAGGATACGCGGGGTGGAGCGGTAGTTCTGTTCCAGCCGGATCACCTGCGCGCCGGGAAAATCCTTCTCGAACCGCAGGATGTTGCCAACCTCGGCGCCGCGCCAGCCATAGATCGACTGGTCGTCGTCGCCCACGCAGCAGATGTTGCGGTGCCCCTGCGCCAAGAGCCGCAGCCAGAGGTACTGGGCCACGTTGGTATCCTGGTACTCGTCCACCAGAATGAAGCGCAGGAAGCGCTGGTAGCGCGCCAGCACGTCCGGATGCGCCTGGAAGATCGTGACCATGTGCAGCAGAAGGTCGCCGAAGTCGCAGGCGTTCAGGCTGCGCAGCCGGTCCTGATAGGCCTCGTAAAGCTCGGTTCCGCGGTTGTCGAAGGCCGCGCCCTCGGCCCCGGGCACGCGCGCGGGCGTCAGCGCGCGGTTCTTCCATCCGTCGATCAGCCCCGCCAGCAGCCGGGCCGGCCAGCGCTTCTCGTCGATCCCGGCGGCGGCGATGACCTGCTTCATCAGGCGCAGCTGGTCGTCGGTGTCGAGGATGGTGAAGCCGGGCTTCAGCCCGGCCAGTTCGGCGTGCCGGCGCAGCATCTTCACGCAGATGGCGTGGAAGGTCCCGAGCCAGGGCATCCCCTCGGCCACATCGCCCAGCATCGCGCCCAGCCGCAGCTTCATCTCGCGCGCGGCCTTGTTGGTGAAGGTCACGGCCAGCACCTCGTCGGGGCGCGCCCGGCCCTGGGCGAGGATATGGGCGATGCGCGCGGTCAGCGCGCGGGTCTTGCCGGTGCCGGCGCCCGCAAGCATCAGCACCGGGCCATCCAGCGCCTCGACCGCCGCGCGCTGCGCGGGGTTCAGCCCGGCAAGCCAGGGGGTGGGCCGGGCCGCCGCGGCAAGGGATGACAGGGATTGGGGCGAGGGCAGGCTCATGCCCCAATCATAGCGGATGGCGCGCGGGAATAAAGCCCGTGTTCTTGGCTTGTTCGCAAGGATTGCGGTGGTTCGTCAGCCTTGGCGGGTGTCCCGGTTGGCGCGCCCGCGGTGAAGGGAGCAGCGAAGACCGC
>DAOLBY010000084.1:0-13933 GCA_035324325.1 Paracoccaceae bacterium
GGCCGCCGCCGCGATGGTGGTGGCCCGCGTCGGCTGCGCCCCTGCCATGCCGAGCCGCGCCGAACTCGAGGCCTTCCTCGCCGACCACAGCGGCCCGACCGCCGCCTGAAAGGACCACCGATGCACATCGCCCCGCACGACAACCGGAACCGTCCCATCGTCGACCGCGAGGATGCGCGGGTGCCGCTGGTCTATTTCAACATTGTCCTTCTGAAGGCCGGCGAACCCTTCGACTACCGCACCCGGGGCTATGAGACCTGCGTCGTGCCGGCGACCGGCACGGTGACGGTGGAAACCGCAGGAGAGACGTTTGCCGCCATCGGCAACCGGGGCACCGACGTCTGGGACGGCGAGCCGGAGGGTGTCTATGTTCCACAGGACACCGGCGCACGCATCACCGCGCTGACCGACACCGAGATCTTCATCGCCGGGGCGAAGTTCGCCGAGACGCTGCGCCCCTTCGCGGTGCGCGCGGCGGACATCGATACGGTGCAGTACGGATCGGACGACACGAAGACCCATCGCAAGATCAAGCATATCCTGGGCGCCGCCTATCATGACCGCGTGGGCCGTCTGCTGGTGTCCGAACTCTTCACCGTCGGCGCGGGGGGCTGGTCTGGCTTCCCCAGCCACAAGCACGACACCGACCGGCTGCCGGACGAGACGCGTCACGACGAATGCTACAATTTCCGCTTCCGGCCGGATTACGGGTCGGGTCTCCAGATGCTGCAGCGCACCGACAACGAGCCGGGCGATGCCTACCACATCATGAACCGGTCCACCGTTCTGATCGACCGGGGTTACCACCCCTGCTGCGTCCTGCCGGGCTACGAGATGTATTACTTCACGATCCTTGGCGGTCAGAGCCAGCGCAGCCTGAAGCAGTACTTCCAGCCCACCCATGCCGCGCAGCTGCACACCATTCCCGGCATCATGGACATGGTGGCCAAGTTCCGATGACGCTGGTGACGCTGTCCGACGTGCTGCACCCGGCACTGCAGGGCGGATACGCCGTGCCGGGGCTCGTCTGCCTCGGCTGGGAGGACATGCGCGCCTATGTCGAGGCGGCGGAGGCCGAGCGCGCGCCCATCATCCTGCAGGCTGGTCCCGGTTGCCGGGCGCACACGCCCCTTCCCGTGCTCGGGCGCATGTTCCGCCATTTGGCCGAGGGCGCGAGCGTGCCGGTGGTGGCCCACCTGGATCACGGCAACTCGCTGGACGAATGCCGGGCAGCGCTGGATGCGGGCTTCACCTCGCTGATGTTCGACGGATCGAGACTGCCGCTGCGGCAGAACATCGAGGCGACCGCGGCGGTGGTGGATCTGGCGCATGCGGCCGGGGTTTCGTGCGAGGGCGAAATCGGCTTCGTCGGCTATGCCGGGGGGGCGGCGTCGGCCGGGACCGAGCCGGAGGAGGCCGCCCGCTTTGCCGCGGAGACCGGTGTCGACGCCATGGCCATTTCCATCGGCAACCTGCATCTTCAACAGGGTCCGGGGCATGGACTCGACCTTTCGCGCCTGCGCGCGATCGAGGCGGTGACGACGGTTCCGCTGGTCATCCATGGCGGACCCGGCGTTCCCGCGTCCCAGCGGGCCCAGCTGTCCGCACAGAGCCGCATCGCAAAGTTCAACATCGGGACCGAACTGAGGATGGCCTTCGGCGCGGCGTTGCGCGAGGCTGTGGCCCGCGACACCGCCCGCTTCGACCGCATCGCCATCCTGAGGGAAACCGAAGGCCCCGTCATGCAGGCGGCGCGCGCGGTGATCCGCGGGCTTGGCGCATCCGGCCGGGCCGCGGGCTGAGCGGAAGGCTGATCGCATCCCGGGGCGAGCCGACACGACCCCGGGATACCGTTCGAGCCCTAAACGCCGGTCGAGGGCGCCAATCTCATGCACGAGGAACGACCCTCAAGGCAGACGCGGCGACCCTCTCCCGGCTATCGAACCACCACCATACCGGGGCAGCGATCCAATGAGTGGAGGCGTTGCAAAGCAGGATCTGGCCTTGCCGGCCCTGAAGATGGCCACTGCGATCCGTCGGCCGTCGCCGGGCTGCATCCATCACACGGGTCGCTATACGCATTGCTGCGCGCACGACCAGAAAGAGCTGCTGCACCAGAGCGGGTTCAGGGTGTCGATGCGCGGCAAGGGCATGTGTTTCGGCACTTGCGCCATTGAAAGCCTCTTCAAGTCGCTGAAGGCCGAACAGGTCTGGCGCCGCAACGGGCAATCCCTCCGAGACGGCAAAGCCGCCCTCTTCGAATACGTCAACGGCTTCTCCGGCCCGCGCAACATACATTCGACCCTCGGCTGGACATCACCCTTGGCCTTCGAACCATGGGCCACATGGCACGCGCACCCGGCCGGAACGGAACCGGTGCAGGTCCATGGGCCGCCCTGGGCACCCCATCGCATCCCCGCGCGATCGGCAGCGGCCGATCACATCGCCGCCGGCCGTGCCACTGCGGCCCCGCAGTGCTTGCGCGATCAGATGTCCATGAGGCGACGCGCTGCCAGCCAACTGGCCAGCGCCATGGCTCCGGCCGTGGCGAGACAAAGCGGCAGCCCGCCGATCTGATAGCTGACGCCCGAGAGCAGGGTGCCGATCAGCCGGCCCGCGGCATTGGCCATGTAGTAGAATCCCACGTCCCGCGTGATCCGGTCGGCCGATCCGAAGGCGAGGATCAGGTAGGAATGAACCGAGGAATTGACCGCGAAGACGAAACCGAAGAGCAGCAGGCCGCCGATCAGCGTGATTGTCAGCCAGGGCGCGGGACCATCTGCCGCCCATGCCGCCCCGGCCAGCAGGAGCGGGATCGGCACCAGCAGCCCGGCCCAGAGGATGGCCCTTCGGGTCGTCTCGGCTTCCGGCTGACCCTTGCCGCCGAGAATCCGGGGCGCAATGGCCTGCACCGCACCATAGGCGATGATCCAGAGCGCGAGGAAGCCACCGATCAGGAAGAAGGCCTCGCGCCGGCCGTCCGCCGTTCCGTCGGACAGGACGGACTGGAAATAGACCGGAATGCCGACGACGAACCAGACGTCCCGCGCACCGAACAGGAACATGCGGGCGAGGCTCAGGCGGTTCACCCGCGGATCCCCGGACCGCCAGCCACCCCAGGCCTCGTCCGATTTCATCCGCCCCGGCAGGCCGCGGGGCAGGAACAGGACGACGGCAAGCAGGATCAGCGCCAGCACGGCCGCCATGCCCCAGACCGCCGCCTGAAACCCCGCCAGGGCCAGAAGCGCCGCTCCGAGGAAGAAGCCGAGCCCCTTCACGGCGTTCTTCGACCCCGTGAGCAGGGCCACCCAGCGGAAGAGGCCGCCGTCCTCACCGGGTGCCAGCAGCTTCACGGCGGACTTCGAGGACATCTTGGCGAGGTCCTTGGCCACGCCCGAGACGCCCTGCACCGCCATCACGAAGGCAACCGAAGCCGCCATGCCCCAGGACGGGTCCAGCTGCGCCAGGGCGACCAGCGCCCCGATCTGCAGGACCAACCCGCCCAGAAGGGTCGCTGCCAGCCCGAACCGGGCGGCCAGCCAGCCTGCCGCGAGGTTGGTGATGATGCCTGCCACCTCATAGAGCAGGAACAGCCAGGCCAGCTGGATCGGCGCGAAGCCGAGCGCATTGAAATGCAGCAGCACCAGCATTCGCAGCGCCCCGTCCGACAGCATGAAGGCCCAGTAGGCCGCCGTCACCGCCGCATAGGCGCGCAAGGGGTTCGGCGCCGTCACAGCGATCCGGCCACCATCCGGGCGATGTCGGCCAGGCGGCAGGCATAGCCCCATTCGTTGTCATACCAGGCGTAGATCTTCACCTGCGTCCCGTTGACGACCATGGTGGACGGCCCATCGACGATGGAGGACCGCGGATCGCCGGTGAAGTCGCAGGACACCAGCGGGCGCGTCTCGAAGCCGAGGATGCCCCGCAGCGGGCCGTCGGCGGCGGCGCGGAACAGGGCGTTCACCTCGTCGACGGTGGTGGGGCGCTCGACCTCGAACACGCAATCGGTCAGCGAGGCATTCAGGAGCGGCACCCGCACCGCATGGCCGTTCAGGCGGCCCTCGAGTTCGGGGTAGATCAGGGTGATGGCGGTGGCGCTGCCGGTGGTCGTCGGGATCAGGTTCATCAACGCCGAGCGGGCGCGGCGCATGTCCTTGGCCGGACGGTCGACGATGGTCTGGGTGTTGGTCACATCGTGGATCGTGGTGACCGACCCGTGCCGGATGCCGATCGCTTCGTGGATCACCTTCACCACCGGCGCGAGGCAGTTGGTGGTGCAGGAGGCCGCCGTGACCAGCGCCTGGCTGCCATCGTAAAGGTGATGGTTCACGCCACAGACCAGGTTCAGCGCGCCGCCGTCCTTGACCGGCGCGCTGACCACAACCTTCTTCACGCCCGCATCATAGTAGGGCACAACCTTGGCCGCGGTCCTGAAGACGCCGGTGCAGTCGATCACAAGATCGACGCCCAGAGCGGCCAGAGGCAGGGCGTCGATTTGCTCTTCGTGGGTCAGGCGGATCGACTGGCCGTTCAGCACCAGCGCATCGTCAGCATGGCTGACCGGGGTGCGCCAGCGGCCGTGGACCGAGTCGAACTCCATCAACAGAGCGTGCTGTTCGGCATCGCCCACGGGGTCGTTCAGAAGCACCAGCTCCCCTTCGGCGCCTGTGTCGATCAAGTCGCGCAGGACAAGTTTACCGATCCGGCCGAGGCCGTTCAGGGCGATGCGGGCCATGGCGGTCAGGCCCTGGCCGGCGTGTCGGCGCCGATGGCATCGACGCGGGCCTGCAGGGAAATCCGGCCGAGGCTGGCGAAGGGCAGTTCGACGAAGGCCTGGATGCGGCGGCGCAGGGCGGCATAGGTCTGGGCAAAGGCAAGCGCCTTTTCGGCCTCGGTCCCGGTCGCCTTCACCGGATCTGGCAGGCCCCAATGGCCGGTAATCGGTTGGCCGGGCCAGGGCGGGCATTCCTCGGCCGCTGCCGTGTCGCAGACGGTGAAGACGAAGTCCATCACGACCGAAGCGGGCTCCTGGAATTCTGCGATGTGCTTGGATCGCAGGCCGGAGGTGTCGTGGCCGTTGCGCAGGAGGATCTCCAGCGCGAAGGGATTCAGCTCGGTACCCGGGCGCGTTCCGGCCGAGAAGGCCCGGAACCGGCCCTTCCCCAGATCGCGAAGCAGCGCCTCGGCAAAGATCGAGCGAGCCGAGTTGCCCGAGCAGATGAACAGCACGTCGAAACCCGTTTCGCGAAGGGGGACTGTCATTTGGGTGGCGTCCTCTTGAACGGAGAGAAAGGGTGCAAGCAGATCGGGCCGGGCCCGGCCGACATCGAACGCGAGGTAACCGATCAACCCTTCGGTCGCGTCCAGATCGACCGCATAGTATAGCGACCGACCCCGCCGCTCGACCGCGACGAGGCCGGAGGCCGTCAGGTCGGACAGGTGATGCGACAGGGTGTTCTGCTTCAGGCCAAGCGCCTCGGCGATCTCGGTCGGTCGCACGCCCTGCGGGGCAAAACGCATCAACAGGCGAAAGACTGCCAGCCGGCCAGGATGGCCGAGCGTCGCGAAGGCATGAGCGGCGCGATTCTTTTCCATATTTTTGGATTGTCGGAAATATCGATGGTCGTCCAATGAAAGTTCCATGACGGGCCAGACAGCCGTCCCGAAGCGAAGCGGGCCCGTCGCCTCGACGCGTCGGAAGTCAACAGGAAGCCAGGGGGCGTGGCGGGGTTGCAGATCACCGGCGCTTGCCTGTCCCATCCCGAACCGCTTCGACGCCTTCGGGACTGCCGAGGTCGTCGGCGTGGATTGACCTGAAGGAAGAAGGCACGGCACGCCTCGGCACGCCGTTCTGCAACAGCACCCGCCGTCCCGTTGCGTGGGATGGTCGGCGCCGGTCGTCACCCTGACCTTCGGCGCGGGCCTGCCTGACCAGCCTTGCACCGCCCTGTGGGGTCGCGCTGCGCAGGGCCGCGCGGTCAGTCGTCCTGTGACCCCGCGCCACCGCCACGCGTCAGCCGTTCGGCCTTGCGCCGCACCAAGACCGAGCGCAGGTCGTGCATGGCCAGCAGCAGCGCATCCGTCACCGTGTCGAGTTGCGCATCGGTCGCCCGTGCCTGCACCCATTGCGCGGTCAGGTTCAGATGATCGACGGCGCGCAGGATGTCGTCGACCTCCCGCGCGGCCAGCAGCGCCTGACGCTCCTTCAGCCAGGCCTCGATCGCCGCGCGGTCGGCCGCTGTCAGCTTGCGATCGCCATGCGGCTTGATCTCGCCGTTCTTCACATTGACGGCGGCAATCTGCTCCATCTCGATCCGCCGCTGGCGGTTCTCGGCGTCCACGCGGAACACGAAGGCGCCGTTCTCGCGCACCCGAAAGTAGTAGTCGGGCAGATCCGCTGCCATCGAGTCCCCCTGCCGGCCGGCCGCAGATTGCGCGGAGCGCCCGCGCTGCGCAACTGCCCGCGCGCTAGCGAAGCCCCGCGCAGAAGGTCTGGATACGCGCGCAGGCGTCGCGCAGGACCTCGTCGGCGGTGGCATAGCTGATGCGGAAGTTGGGGCTGAGGCCGAAGGCCGCGCCGAACACGACCGCGACCCCCGTCTCCTCCAGCAGCGCGGTGGCAAAGGCCTCGTCGTCGGTGATCTTCGCGCCACCGGCCGAAGTCAGGCCGATCAGGGCCGAGATGTCCGGGTAGACGTAGAAGGCCCCCTGCGGCTTCGGACAGACGATCCCCTGCGCGTCGTTCAGCATGCCCACCACCAGGTCGCGCCGGCGCTGGAAGGCTTCGCGGAAGGGCACGAGGAAGTCCTGCGGCCCGTTCAGCGCCTCGACCGCAGCATACTGGCTGATCGACGTCGGGTTCGAGGTGGATTGCGACTGGACCGTGCCCATGGCCTTGATCAGATGCGCAGGACCCGCGGCATAGCCGATGCGCCAGCCGGTCATCGCATAGGCCTTGGAGACGCCGTTGCAGGTGAGCGTGCGGTCGTAGAGCGCCGGCTCCACCTGCGCCGGTGTGGCGAACGAAAAGCCGTCGAACACCAGATGCTCGTACATGTCGTCCGACATCACCCAGACCTGCGGGTGGCGCAGCAGCACGTCGGTCAGCGCCTTCACCTCGGCCCGGCTGTAGGCCGCACCGGTCGGGTTGGAGGGCGAGTTGAAGATGAACCACTTGGTCCGTGGCGTGATCGCCGCCTCCAGCTGCCGGGGCGTCAGCTTGAACCCGCTCTCGATGCCGCAGGGCATGAAGACCGGCGTGCCCCCGGCCAGCGCCACCATGTCGGGATAGCTGACCCAGTAGGGCGCGGGGATGATCACCTCGTCGCCCGGGTTCAGGGTGGCCACGAAGGCGTTGTAGAGCGTCTGCTTGCCGCCCGTGCCCACCGTCACCTGTGCCGGTGTGTAGCTCAGCCCGTTTTCCCGCGCGAACTTGGCGCAGATCGCGGCCTTGAGCTCCGGGATCCCGTCGACGGCGGTGTACTTCGTGCGCCCGGCATCGATCGCGGCCTTGGCCGCCGCCTTGATGTTGGCGGGCGTGTCGAAATCGGGCTCGCCCGCACCGAGGCCGATCACGTCGCGCCCGGCGGCGGCCAGTTCGCGGGCCTTGTTGGTGACGGCAATGGTGGGCGAGGGCTTCACGCGGGCAAGCGTGTCGGACAGGAAAGCCATGGGCGCGGGACCTCTCGGGTGGACCTTCGGCGCTGGTGCTCTTAGGGTTCAGGACATCGGCGTTCAAGCGGTATCGACGGAAAGAGAGGCAAGATGACCGATGACGACACCGGATGGTTCAGCGCGCAGTCGGCCACCTTCGGCGACCGCCTGGCCGGCGCGCGCGAAGCCGCGGGCCTGTCGGCGGAGGATCTGGCACGCCGGCTGGGGGTGCGACTGACCACCGTGCAGGCCTGGGAGGACGACCGCGCCGAGCCGCGCGCGAACCGGGTGCAGATGCTGGCGGGCATGCTCGGCGTGTCGATCCGCTGGCTGCTGACCGGCGAGGGCGACGGGCTGGAGCGCCCGGCCGACCGCACCCTGCTGGCGCCCGAGGCGCAGCGCGTCCTGGCCGACCTGTCGCGGATGCGGGCGGCGACCGAGGCGCTGTCAGCCGAGATCGGCCGGGCCGAGAAGCGCCTGCGTGTCCTGCTGGCGCAGGAGGCTGAATGACCGCGGCCGAGCCGGACGAGACGCGTCGCAAGCGCCTGTCGATGCGCGCCTGGCGCCGCGGCACGCGCGAGATGGACCTGATCCTCGGCCCCTGGGCCGATGCGCATCTGGCGGACCTCGAACCCGCACGGCTTCTGGCCTTCGACGCGTTGCTGGACGAGGCCGACCAGGACCTTGCGCAATGGTTCGTAGCCGGCCGTCCGGCGCCGGCGGACCATGCGCCCCTCGTGGCCGAAATCGCCGCATTCGCGCTGGCCCGCCTGCGGCCGGGCGGCGCCTGAACCGCCGCATTCGACCGGAATTGCAGGCAAGATCGGCACGGATTCGCCGACAGTTCTGCGCGAGTTCGGCAAGAGTTTACGGAATGTTTTCCCTTCGTGCCGAATCTGCTCCCCGGATGCAACGGCCGGAGGCGACATGCAGCAAGAAGTTCTGGACGGCTCGCAACGGGCCCTGATGACGGGATACCTGGAAAGCCTGTCGCTGGTCGAACGGCTGCACCGGCTGCTTCTCGACGTGGTCAAGGACGAGTTCGAGCGCCTGGCGCTGGAAGAGATCAATCCGGTTCAGGCCTTGCTGCTGTTCAACATCGGCGAGAACGAGGTGACTGCAGGCGAGTTGAAGTCGCGCGGCTACTACCAGGGCTCGAACGTCAGCTACAACCTCAAGAAGCTGGTCGACCTCGGCTACATGCACCACCAGCGGTCCGAGGTCGACCGCCGGTCGGTCCGCGTCCGGCTGACCGAAAAGGGGCGCCGCGTGCGCGGGTTGGTGGCCGACCTGTTCCGCCGCCACGCCGAGGGGCTGGAACGGCGCGGCATCGTCACGGCGGCGGGGATGGAGGACATCAACACCAGCCTGCGCCGGATCGAACGATACTGGACCGACCAGATCCGCTACATCTATTGACCCTGGCCGCTCGCTGCGGGACGGGCGGACGGGGGGCTTCTCGCCCCCCCCCGGGGCCCCCGGGTGAAGATGAAAGGGGCGGATGAAAGGGGCGGAGATCTGGGCAGAGCACGATGTCGCCCGCGCATCCGCCGCACCGGGCCCGCCTCCGGGCAACCCCGGCCGCTCATCCTGGCCCGAATGTCCCGGGGGCGAGGGCCCGAACGGCCCCAGGGCGCAGTGCCCCGCCCCCCCGTTCCCCGGCCGATCCGGCGCCGTCAGCCGGCCTTCAGCACGCCGCGGGCGATCTGGTCTGCCTCGATCGATTCGAACAGCGCCTTGAAGTTGCCCTCGCCGAAGCCGTCGTCGCCCTTGCGCTGGATGAACTCGAAGAAGATCGGACCGATCACGGTGCGCGAGAAGATCTGCAGCAGGATGCGCGTCTCGCCGCCGTCCACCACGCCCTCGCCGTCGATCAGGATGCCGTGGCGGGCCATGCGCTCGACGGGCTCCTCATGCCCCTTCACACGCTCGTGGCTGGCCTCGTAATAGGCCATCGGCGGCTTCGGCATGAACTTAAGCCCGCGGGCGGCGATGGCGTCCGTCGCGGCATAGATGTCGTCGGTGCCCACCGCGATGTGCTGGATGCCCTCGCCCTTGTAGCGGCGCAGGTATTCCACGATCTGCCCGGTCTCGCCACGGTCCTCGTTGATCGGGATGCGGATGCGGCCGCAGGGCGAGGTCAGCGCGCGGGAAAGGAGCCCGGTGAATTTCCCCTCGATATCGAAGAAGCGAATCTGGCGGAAGCCGAAGATGCCCTCGTAGAAGCGGAACCAGGTGTCCATGTTGCCGCGATGGACGTTGTGGGTAAGGTGGTCGAGATAGTGGAAGCCCACCCCCTTCGGCGCCGCATCTGCCAGGAAGTCGAAGCCGTCCCAGGGCCCCGCCCCGTCGCGCGCCACGAAGTAGATCAGCGATCCGCCGATGCCGACGATGGCGGGCACGTCCAGCGCCTTGCCCGCGCCGGTGTATTCGGTCGCACCCTTCGACACCGCATGGGCCAGCGCCCGGGCCGGATCAACCATCCGCCAGCCCATCGAGGGGGCGCAGGGCCCGTGTTCCTCGACGAAGGCGCGCGCATGGCTACCGGGATCGTCGTTCAGGATGTAGGTGATGTCGCCCTGCTGCCACAACTCGATCGCGCGGGTGCGGTGCCGCGCGGTCAGCGCATAGCCCATCATGGCAAACAGCTCGCGCAGCTTCGCAGGCTCGGGATGCGCGAACTCGACAAAGGCGAAGCCGTCGGTGCCGGCGGGGTTCTCGGGGCCGATGGCGGCGGGCGGGGCGGTGTGGGGGAAGGGGCCCATAGTTTTCTCCTGCAATCCTGTCCTCAACAGAATAGCGCATCTTGCATGCATATTTGGCGCGATCTTCAGCGCCATGCCCGATATTCATGCGCCCCATTGACGGAAATGGCTGGAACGGTGCATCATTCTCGCATGATCGATGCGACCGACCGAAAGCTTCTGGCCGCGATTCAGGCCGATGCGACGCTGACGGCGCAAGACCTCGGGGCGCGGCTGAACCTGTCCGCCAGCCAGGCCGCGCGCCGCCGCCAGCGGCTGGAGGCCGAGGGCTACATCCTTCGCACGCGGGCCGAGCTTGACCCCGTGCGCCTGGGCCTCGGGGTCGAGGCCTTCATCCGCGTCGTCATGGCCACCCATACGGAGCAGAATGCCCGCGACTTCGTGCGGATGACGCGCGCGCAGCCCGAAATCACCGGCGCCTGGACCCTGACGGGCGAGGCCGACTATCTGTTGCGCGTCGTCTGTGCCGACCTTGTCGCGCTGAACCGGCTGGTGCAGCAGGTGCTCCTGCCCCACCCGGCGGTCAGCCGGGTTCAGAGCCAGATCGTGATGGAGCGCGTCAAGCCCGACGCGCCGCTGCCTCTGTGACCGCCGCCGCCAGGCGTTCAACCGCGTGGTCGGCGGCATCGGAGAAGGGGGTCAGCACCAGATCGGCCCCGGCGGCGTGCAGCCCCTCGGCCTGCCTCGCCCCGTCGGCCGACAGGGCGATCACACCTCCGAAGCCCACCGCGCGCAGCCCCTGCACCAGCGCGACCTGCGGGTTCGCCTCGGTCAGCGGCCCGCCGTCGCGTGGCACGGCCGAAACGACGGCGCGCGCGTCCGCCATGGGCAGGTGGGCCAGGAACTCCGGGTCCGTCGCATCGCCGAAGGCGCCGTCACGGCCCGCCGCGCGCCAGGCCGCCAGCGCATCGGGGTCGAAATCCACCCCCAGCACGCGCAGGCCCCGCGCCGCCAGCCCCGATCCGATCCGGCTGCCATAGCGGCCGAGGCCGAACAGGATCACGTCATGCGACGCGGCGCTCTCGCGCCCCTCCTCTGCCACTTCCCGGAACGGGTCGTGCCGTTCGGCCCAGCCGAGCCATGGCTCGAACTGCGCAAAGAGGCGGTGCGACCAGGTGATCATGTAGACCGACAGCGCGATGGTCACGAGGCCCACGAGCGTGACGAGCCCCATCGCCGCGTCGTCCACATGGCCGAGCGCCATGCCCATGGCCATGAAGATCAGGGAAAACTCCGAGATCTGCGCCACCGTCAGGCCGGCCAGGAACCCGGTGCGGCGGCGGTAGCCCATGGCGCCGAGGATCGCGAGCACGATCAGCGGGTTGCCCACTAGCACAAAGACCGACAGCACGACCGCCGGCCAGACCTGCGCGCCGACACTCGACAGGTCGAGCCCGGCGCCAAGGTTGATGAAGAAGAACAGGAGCAGGAAATCGCGCAAGGAGGCCAGCCGCGACCCGACGCTGTCGCGGAACTCGGTCGAGGCGAGCGAGACGCCGGCCAGCAGCCCGCCGATCTCCTTGCCGAAGCCGATCATGTCCGACAATGCTGCCAGCCCCCCGGCCCAGCCTACGGCGAAGATGACCAGCAGTTCGGGCGAGCGTGCCATCGCCCGCAACAGCGGGTCGGCCACCCAGCGGATGAAAGCCAGCGTGCCGCCGACCAGCGCCACCCCCCCGAGTGCGAGGCGCAGCACGTCCGCAAGCCCGCCGCCGTTGCCCGCCCCAAGGCCGAAGGCCGACAGCGCGATCATCACAAAGACCACGAACAGATCCTGCACGATCAGGAAGCCAAGTGCGATCCGGCCGTGCAGCGAGGCGATTTCCTGCTTGTCCGTCAGAAGCTTGACGATGATGATGGTGGACGAGAAGGTGAGCGCCACGGCGATGTAGGCCGAGGTCACGGGGTCGATCCCGAGGCCAAGGCAGATGACGAAGCCGAAGACGGCCGTGAAACCCACCTGCCCCAGCCCCGTCGCCACCGCCACCTTCCCAAGGCTGCGCACCAGCCCGAGGTCGAGCTTCAGCCCCACGAGGAACAGCAGGACCGCAATCGAGACCTGCGCCAGCGTCGCCACGAACTCGGGCGAGGACACGAGGCCCAGCGCCCCGGGTCCGGCCAGGATGCCTGCCGCGATGAAGGCCACGACCAGAGGCTGGCGCATGAGCAGGCCCAGGAACCCCATGCCGGCAGCCAGGATGACCAGGAGCGCGATCTCGCCGAATACCCCGCCGCCGTGCATTGCCCTCAGCCCTCCGACACGCCGGCTTCGGCGAAGGTCGCCATGCCGGAATGGCAGGCCAGCGCCGCCGACAGGATACCGATGGCCAGTGCCGCGCCCGATCCCTCGCCCAGCCGCAGCCCGAGGTCGATCAGCGGCTCCTTCCCCAGCATCCGCAGAAGCTGGCCATGCGCGCCCTCGGCCGACAGGTGCCCCGCCACCGCATGATCGAGCGCGCCCGGCACGGTCTCGTGCAGCACGGCCGCCGCCGCGCAGGCGATGTAGCCGTCCAGGATCAGCGGGATGCGCGCCACCCGTGCCCGCGCCATGGCCCCGGCCATGGCCGCGATCTCGCGCCCGCCGAGACGGCGCAGCAGTTCCAGCGGCGGCACCCCGGTCTCGAGGCTGCCGTGCCGCGCCACGCCCTCGACCACCGCCGCCACCTTGCGCGCCAGCCCGTCGGCATCGACGCCGGTGCCCCGGCCCACCCAGTCGGCCGCCTCGCCGCCATAGAGCGCATGGGCCATCGCGGCGGCGGCGGTGGTGTTGCCGATCCCCATCTCGCCGACCACCAGCAGGTCCGCCGCAGGGTCCACCGCGTCCCAGCCCGCCGACAGCGCCTCGATCACATCGCGGCCCGACATCGCGGGGCCTTCGGTGAAATCCGCCGTCGGGCGATCGAGGTCGAGCGGCACCACCGAAAGCCGGGCTCCCGCCGCCTCGGCCAGCCGGTTGATCGCAGCGCCGCCGGCAGCGAAGTTGGCGACCATCTGCGCCGTCACCGCGGCGGGAAAGGCGCTGACGCCGCGCGCCGCCACCCCGTGATTGCCTGCGAAGATCACCACCTGCGGGCGTTCGATCCGCGCCCGCGGGTCGGCGCGCCAGCCGCAATACCAGACCGCCAGATCCTCCAGCCGGCCGAGCGAACCGGGCGGCTTGGTCAGCTGCCGCTGCCGGGCGCGGGCCATCGCTTCGGTCGCATCGTCCGGCGGTTCGGCCCCCGACAGGGTGGCGCGGAAGGCCTGGAGCGAGGTGAAGGTCGGCATGGGAATCTCCGTTGCCCGCGGGATGGCGATTGGCTACCCACCAGGCTGCCCCGGGACCAGCCCGAAAGCGACCCCTGTGACGCATCGCCCGCCGATTGCCCCGCCCCTGTCGGACCTGGCCGAGGCGCTGGCGCTTCTGACACGGCTGCCGGTACCGGGCTTCGTGCCGCGAGGCGCGCGGTCGGCCTGGGCCTGGCCGCTGGCCGGGGCGATCGTGGGGACGCTGGCGGGGGGGGCTGGGGCAC
>DAOLBY010000085.1:0-242 GCA_035324325.1 Paracoccaceae bacterium
GGGAAATCGACGCTCCTGCGCATGATCGCGGGGCTGGAGCGGATCACCTCGGGCGACTTCACCATCGACGGGGTGCGGATGAACGACGTGCCCCCGGCGCAGCGCGGCATCGCCATGGTGTTCCAGAGCTATGCGCTCTACCCCCACATGACGGTGCGCGACAACATGAGCTTCGCGCTGAAGATCGCGATCAGTATATCGTCGCCATCGCGCTGGCTTACAGCTATGACGGCGATGTCAAT
>DAOLBY010000085.1:252-6088 GCA_035324325.1 Paracoccaceae bacterium
GCGGCCAAGGCGCTGCAGCTGACGCCCTATCTCGACCGCCTGCCCAAGGCGCTGTCGGGCGGCCACCGCCAGCGGGTCGCCATCGGCCGGTCGATCGTGCGCGACCCCAAGGTGTATCTGTTCGACGAACCGCTGTCGAACCTCGATGCCGCGCTGCGCGTGGCCACCCGCATCGAGATCGCCCAGCTGAAGGAGGCGATGCCCGACCGCACGATGGTCTACGTTACCCACGACCAGGTCGAGGCGATGACGCTTGCCAGCCGCATCGTGGTGCTGACCGTGGGGCAGGGCATCGGCCAGGTCGGCACGCCGCTCGAGCTTTACGAACGCCCGCAGAACGAATTCGTGGCCCAGTTCATCGGCAGCCCGGCGATGAACCTGATGGCCGGCGAGATCGTGGGAACGGGCGAGACGACGACCGTCCGGCTGGGCAACGGCGGCACGGTGCGGTCGGCGGTGCCGACGCGGGATGCGGACATGGGGATGAAGGTCAACGTGGGGATGCGGCCCGAGGACCTGATCGCCACGGACGGCGAGCCCGCCTACACCGGCGAGGTCGAGATCACCGAGGCGCTGGGGGAACTGACGCAGCTCTATTTCCGCCGCCAGGGCGACGCCTCCCCGGTCATTGCCAAGCTGCCCGGTATCCACCCCGGGTTGCGGCACCAGACGGTGCGGCTGGGCTGCGACCCGCGCAAGGTGCATCTGTTCCATGCGGGCAAGTCGCTGCTCTATCGCTAGGCGGCGGGGGGCGCTGCCCCCCGCCCCGGTGCCGGGCCCCCCCGGGGGCATTCGGGCCAGGACAGGAACCGGCGGACGGCGCTTGACCCCCGGGCTGCCGGGGCGCCAGATGGTTTCGGCCTGATGGAGGGCGTGGCAATGATCACCGATGCAATGGCGGCGGCCTATGCCCGCGATGGCGCGGTGGTGGTGCGCGGGCTCTTCGCAGACTGGGTGGAGGTGCTGCGCGAAGGTCTTGCGGCCAACATGGCGGCTCCGGGCCAGCCCATGCCGACGCTGAAGCCGGGCGAGGCGGGCGCCTTCTTCGACGACTACTGCAACTGGGCACGCATCCCGCAATTCCGCGCGGCGATCTTCGACAGCGGCGTGGCCGGGGCCGCTGCCCCGCCGATGGGCTGCGACCGGGGGCAGCTGTTCCACGACCATGTGCTGGTCAAGGAACCGGGCACCGCCAAGCCTACGCCGTGGCACACGGACGGGCCCTACTACTTCGTCGAAGGGCGGCAGAACGTCAGCTTCTGGGTACCGCTCGACCCGGTCCGAGAGGCTTCCCTGCGCTGCGTGGCGGGCAGCCACCTCTGGCCGAAGGATGTCCTGCCGACGCGCTGGCTGTCCGGGGCGGGCTTCTACCCGGGCGATCAGGACTACATCCCGGTGCCCGACCCCGAGGCCGAGGGCATGGCGATCCTGGAATGGGAAATGGCGCCGGGCGACGCCGTGGCCTTCCACTTCCGCACCCTGCACGGCGCGCGCGGCAACACCACCGACCGCCGCCGCCGCGCCTTCAGCCTGCGCCTCGTGGGCGAGGATGCGCGCTATGTGGACCGCCCCGGCCCGACCTCGCCCCCCTTCCCGGGCCACGGGATGCAGCCCGGCGAGCGGCTGCGCGAGGACTGGTTTCCGGTGCTGCGCCGCTGATCCGTGCCGTGCGCAACTCCCCGGTCTCCTTGGAGACACTATCCCGCGGGGGGGCGGGGGGCGCGATGCCCCCCATTGCAGCGGGGTGCGACCCGCCGCCGCCTGTCGCAGGCCGCGCTGCAGGTCTAGCCGTTGCGCACAGGCCCATCCCCATGACGACAGCCCCCCGCCGCCCGCCCGTCTTCCCGCCACCGCAGTTCCCGCCGCCGCGGCTGCCGGCCTTTGCGCGCATGCCGCCGGCGGTGTTCCCGGCGGTCATGGGGCTCTACGGCCTCGGGCTGGGCCTGCGGCGGGTGCCCGGGGCGGCCGAGGCGGCCGACCTGATGCTCGGGGCGGTCGTGACGCTCTGGGCCTTCGCGGCGGCGGGGTATCTCGCCAAGGCCGCGCGGCGCCCGGGCGTGGTGGCCGAGGATCTGCGGGTGCTGCCGGGGCGGGCGGGGCTGGCGGCGGGATCGCTCGGTGCGCTGCTTGCCGCCGCCGCGCTGGCGCCCTTCGCGCCGGGTTCGGCCACGGCGCTGATGGCGGCGGGCCTGGCATTGCACGGGCTGGTCGTCGCGCTGGTGCTGCGCGCGCTCTGGGCGCTGCCGCCCGAGGGGCGGGGGGTGACACCGGTGTTCCACCTGACCTTCGTCGGCTTCATCATCGGCGGGCTGCCGGCCACGGCGCTTGGCCATGCGGGCCTGGCCGCGGCGCTGTTCTGGGCCATGCTGCCGGTCGCCGTTGCGATCTGGGGGGTGAGCCTGTGGCAGCTCCTGACCCGCATCCCGCCCGCGCCGCTGCGCCCGCTGCTGGCGATCCACCTCGCGCCGGCCAGCCTGCTGGGGCTCGTGGCCGCGGGGATGGGGATGGCGGGGGTGGCGACCGCCTTCGCGGCCCTTGGCGCGGCCATGCTTCTGGCGCTGGCGGCGGCCGGGCGCTGGATCACCGGCGCGGGCTTCTCGCCCCTCTGGGCGGCCTTCACCTTTCCGCTGGCGGCCTGGGCGGGGCTGGCGCTGACCGTCGGCTGGACCTGGCCGGGGCTGGCGGCGCTGGCCGCGGCGGCGGTGCTGAACCCCTGGGTGGCCTGGCGCGTGCTGCGCATGTGGGCGGACGGCTCGCTGGCCGCCAGGACGAACGCGGCGACCGCCTAGGCCCCGATCTGCGCCACGAAGGCGCGGGCCAACGCCAGTCCGGCGGCATCGGCTTCCAACCCTTCTGCCGCCGCACGGGCCGGCAGGGCGGTGCGGAAAGCCGGGTCCATCCGGTCCACCCCCTCGGGAAAGCGGCGCGCCCAGTCGGCCACCACGACGCGGCTCGCCTCGAAATGGAACTGGGTGCCCCAGGCGCGGGGGCCGGCGCGAAAGGCCTGCACCTCGGCGCCGTCCGCGCGCGCCAGCTGCGCGCAGCCCGGCGGCAGGGTGAAGGTGTCGGAATGCCACTGGAAGATCGGGAAACGGGCCGGCACCGCCTGCATCAGCGGGTCGTCCCCTGCCAGCCGCTCGACCCCGCACCAGCCGAACTCCGGCGTGGCGCCGATCAGATTCCGCGCCCCCATCCCCCGCGCCAGCACCTGCGCGCCGAGGCAGATGCCCAGGACCGGCAGCCCGGCCCGAGCGCTGCGGGCCATCAGGTCGGCCAGCCGCGGCAGATAGGGATGCGCTGCATCGTCCAGCGCCGATTGCTCGCCCCCGAAGACCACCAGCGCGTCGAAGGCGTCGGGCAGCGGCTGGCCCAGGAAGGGGCGGTGCAGATCGACCAGTGCGCCCGCCTCGTGCAGCGCAACCCCAACCTGCCCGTGGTGGGTGACGGCGGTGTTCTCGACAATGGCGACGCGCATGCCCGGCCTCCTGCCTGACGGCCTTCCAGCACGGCCCGCGGCGGCCCGCAAGCCCCGCTTGCCTTTCCCGTCCCCGCGTGAAATGGGGAAGCGCCAATCGGACCCGGGGAAGGAGCCACCCATGGAGATTCGCGAGGCACTCACCTTCGATGATGTCCTCTTGGTGCCGGCGGCCTCGTCCGTCCTGCCCGCCGATGCCGACACCGCGACCTTCGTCACCCGGGCGATCCGCCTCAACATCCCGCTCGTGTCCTCTGCGATGGACACGGTGACCGAGGCGCGCATGGCCATCGCCATGGCACAGGCCGGCGGCATGGGGGTCATCCACCGCAACCTCGACCCCGAGGCCCAGGCGCGCGAGGTGCGGCGGGTGAAACGGTTCGAAAGCGGCGTGGTCTACAACCCCATCACGCTGACCCCCGACCAGACGCTGGCCGACGCCAAGGCGCTAATGGAGCGCTACCAGATCACCGGCTTTCCGGTGGTGCAGGACGGCCGGGTGGTCGGCATCGTGACCAACCGCGACATGCGCTTTGCCACCTCGGACGACACGCCGGTGCGGGTGATGATGACGGCCGACAACCTCGCGGTGCTGCGCGAGCCGATAGACCGCTCCGAGGCGATTTCGCTGATGAAGGCGCGCCGCATCGAGAAGCTGCTGGTCACCGATGCGGGCGGGCGGCTGACGGGCCTTCTGACCCTCAAGGACACCGAGCAGTCGGTGCTGAACCCGCAGGCCTGCAAGGATGCGCTGGGGCGGCTGCGGGTGGCGGCGGCCTCGACCGTGGGGGATGCGGGTTTTGCGCGCTCCGAGGCGCTGATCGACGCGGGCGTGGACATGGTGGTGATCGACACCGCGCACGGGCATTCCGAGGGTGTCGCGAAGGCGGTCGAGCGGATCAAGCGGCTGTCGAACGACGTGCAGGTGGTGGCGGGCAACGTGGCAACCGCCGAGGCGACGCGCGCGCTGATCGCGGCGGGGGCGGATGCGGTCAAGGTGGGGATCGGCCCGGGGTCGATCTGCACCACGCGGATCGTGGCGGGCGTGGGCGTGCCGCAGCTGACCGCGATCATGGATGCGGCGGGGGCGGCGGGCGACGTGCCGGTGATCGCCGACGGAGGCATCAAGTATTCGGGCGATTTCGCCAAGGCGATCGCGGCGGGGGCGTCCTGCGCCATGGTGGGCAGCGCCATCGCGGGCACCGACGAGTCCCCCGGCGAGGTGATCCTGTATCAGGGACGCAGCTTCAAGGCCTACCGCGGGATGGGCAGCCTCGGCGCCATGGCGCGCGGGTCGGCCGACCGCTATTTCCAGAAGGATGCGGCTTCCGACAAGCTGGTGCCCGAGGGGATCGAGGGTCAGGTGCCCTACAAGGGTGCGGTCGCGGCGGTGCTGCACCAGATGGTCGGCGGGCTGCGCGCCGCCATGGGCTACACCGGCTGCCGCAGCGTGGCCGAGATGCGCGGTGGTTGCCGGTTTGTGAAGATCACCGGTGCGGGGCTGAAGGAAAGCCATGTCCACGATGTGCAGATCACCCGCGAAAGTCCGAATTATCGACTGATGTGAACGTGTTGAGGTTCGATGCTGCGACGGCGTGAGAGGTTCGCGTGACCCCCGGCGCGCGGGCAGCCGCGGCGATAGACGTGCTCGACCGCTGGCTGGCCGGCACGCCGGTCGAGCAGGCGCTGACCAACTGGGCGCGGGCCAGCCGCTTCGCCGGGTCGGGCGACCGCCGCGCCGTGCGCGACCTCGTGTTCGACGCGGTGCGCTGCCGGCGGTCATTTGCGGCCTGGGGCGGGGCGGAGACGGGTCGCGGGCTGGTCCTGGGCGGCCTGCGCGCCGCCGGCCGCGATCCGGGCGGGCCGTTCAGCGGGCAGGGCCACGCGCCGCCGCCGCTGACGGCAGCCGAGGCCGCGGCCGGCGCCGTGCCGCAGGGCAACGCCGCGCGCGACATCCCCGACTGGCTGGAGCCCCCCCTGCGCGCCGCCCTCGGGGCCGAGTTCGAGGCGGTCACCGCACGGCTGCGCAGCCGCGCTCCGGTGTTCCTGCGGGTGAATGCGGCGCGTGCCACGCGCGATGCGGCACAGGCGCGGCTGATCGCCGAGGGGGTGGCGACCCTCCCGCACCCGCTTGCGAAGACCGCCCTGGAGGTCACTGAAAACGCAGAACGAATCGGTCAGACGGCCTGCTTTTCCGAAGGGCTTTTCGAGCTGCAGGACGCGGCCTCGCAGGCGGTGATCCAGGCCTTGCCGCTTGCCCAGGGGATGCGCGCGCTCGACCTCTGTGCGGGTGGCGGCGGCAAGGCGCTGGCGATGGCGGCGGCAGGCGCCTGCGTCTGGGCGCATGATGCGGCGCCGGCG
>DAOLBY010000085.1:6098-8893 GCA_035324325.1 Paracoccaceae bacterium
CGAGCGGCGAGCGGCGGGAGGGCGCGCTCAGGCCAGGGCGGCGCGGGCCGGGGCACGGATCTCGATGACCGCGACGCCGGAGGCGCCTGCCCCCTTCGACCTCGTGCTGGCGGACGTGCCCTGCTCGGGTTCGGGCGCCTGGCGCCGGTCGCCCGAGGGCAAGTGGCGGCTGACCCCGGAAGCTCTGGCCACCCTGGCGCGAACGCAGGCGGACATTCTCGACCGCGCGGCGGGTCTGGTCGCCCGCCGCGGCTGGCTGGCCTATGCAACCTGTTCGCTGCTGGCCGAGGAGAACGAGGCGCAGGCGGCAGGCTTTGCCCTGCGTCACCCCGGGTTTTCATTGCATCATCAGCGCCGTATCTCGCCGCTTGAAGGTGCCGACGGGTTTTTTCTGGCCCTTTTTGCGCGAGCGGCATAGGCTTTCGATCAACCTTGACGGGCGCGGCTGCGCCGGGTCCGGCGGCGGTTAAGTGTCGTTTAAGACTTCTCGCGCGCTATGGGCGGGAACGATTCTGGACAGGGGCCCCCGGTGGCGCGTTCCCTTACCCTTGCGAGCGACGTGGTGGCGACGGCGCGGGCGCTGGCGCCGCGGTCATGGATGCTGGGCGCGGCGGCGACGGTCTGCCTCGCCGTGTCCTGGCTCGCCGATGGTCGTTGGGCGCAGGTGCTGGGTCTGTCGGCAGGTCTGGGTCTGGCGGCGGCCGCGATCGCGCTGCGGGTTCTGGCCGGTGCAGCGGGGCTGTCGGACCGCAGGGTGATGGCGCGGCTGGCGCTGCTGGTCGGCGCCGATGCGGCGCCCTGCTTCACGACCGACGACGTCGGTCAGATCGGCTATGCCAACGAGGCCGCGCGCGACCGTTTCCGGGCCGCCGAGGGGGCGACCCTGGCTTCCGCTCTCGGCGATCATTTCGCCAATCCCGGCGCGGTCCTGTTCCGCCTGCAGAGCCGTGCCGCCAACCTTGGCTCGGCGCGCGAGGATGTGGTCACGCGCCGGGGCCACATGCGCCTGTCGGTCCACCGGATCGCCCAGCGCCGGTTCCTGTGGCGGATCGAGGAGTTCGTGGAACGCGCCGCCAGCGGGCGGGGCGGCGGTGGCGTCAGCCTGCCGATGCTGGTGGCGAACAAGGCGGGCGTGGTGCTGTTTTCCAACGAGGCGATGCGCCGGCTGGTGGGCGAGCGCCCCCGCCGGCTCGACCGCATCTTTGCCACCCCGGTCCTGCACAGCGGCGAGGAGGTCGAGGTCACCACCGCCGAAGGTCCGGTGCGCGCCTATCTGGCCGAGATCGAGGGGCCGGGCGAACGGCGCGAGATCTACCTCCTGCCCGCGCCGGAACGTGGCGAGGCGGACCACATGCTGGCCGACTTCGAACATGTGCCGGTCGCACTGCTGAAGTTTCGCCCCGATGGCACGCTGCGCACCGCGAACCGCGCCGCGCGCGAACTCGTCGGCGCGGCCGAGGGCGACACGCGCCGCTTCGACGAGATCTTCGACGGGCCGGGCCGGCCCGCGGCCGACTGGCTCGACGACGTGCTGGCCGAACGGCTGCCCGTCGCCTCCGAGGTGGTGGCCCTGCGGACCGAGGGCGAGGCCTTCGTCCAGGTCACGCTGCGCCGGCTTGTCGACGGCGGCAGGCCGGGCATCCTCGCCGTGGTGCAGGACGCCACCGCGATGAAGACGCTGGAAACACAGTTCGCGCAGAGCCAGAAGATGCAGGCCATCGGCCAGCTTGCCGGCGGCATCGCGCATGATTTCAACAATCTGCTGACCGCAATCTCGGGCCATTGCGACCTTCTTCTGGTGCGGCGTGGCCCCGATGACCCCGAGTTTGCCGATCTCGTCCAGATCCGCCAGACGACCAACCGTGCCGCGGCGCTGGTTGGGCAGCTTCTGGCCTTCTCGCGCAAGCAGACGCTGAAGCCCGGGCGCATCGACCTGCAGGAAGTGCTGTCGGATCTCATCCACCTGCTGAACCGCCTGGTCGGCGGCCGGCTCCGGATCCGGGTGGCCCATGCCCCGGACCTCGGTGCGATCCGGGCCGACAAGCGGCAGATCGAACAGGTGCTGATGAACCTGGTGGTGAACGCGCGCGACGCAATGCCCGATGGCGGTGCGATCCGCATCGAGACCGAGGCGCTGACGCTGCGCGAGGAACTGCGCCGCGACGGCGCCGTGGTGCCGGCGGGCGACTATGCGGTGATGCGGGTGCAGGACTCCGGCCAGGGGATCCCGCCCGAGCAACTGGACAAGATCTTCGAGCCGTTCTTCACCACCAAGCGTCTGGGCGAGGGAACGGGGCTCGGCCTCTCCACCGTCTACGGCATCGTCAAGCAGTCTGGCGGGTTCATCTTCGTCGATTCGGTGGTGGGCCAGGGCAGTACGTTCGAACTGCTCTTCCCGATCCACGAAGCGATGCCCGAAGCGGAGGCGCCCGAACCGACGCCCGCATTGCAGCCTGCACCGGGTGCGGTGTCGTGGCTGCCGGATGCCGCAGGCGAACCGGCACTGCCGTCTCCGGTCGCACACCTGGCCCTGGCCTCCGGGGGGATGCCGGAGACCGCTCCCGAAACGTTGCCCGCGCTGCGCTTTGGCAGCCGCCGGGCCGCCTTCGCCACCGACGGGGGGATGCCCGCGGAAACCGCCGTGCCACCGGCCGACGCCGCTTGCGAAACGGGCACCCACGCTCCGCCCTGGCCCGGACCGCCGGAGGGTACGTCCCGGCGCCCGACGGCCCCGATGTGGACCGGCGCCCCGACCGAAGGCAACCGGAAGCTGCCGATCATGCTGCTCGTCGCGC
>DAOLBY010000085.1:8903-10150 GCA_035324325.1 Paracoccaceae bacterium
AGGGGTCAGCCCCCAACACGCGCGCGCGGCCGATGCAGCGACGTCCGGCCCAGATGGGGACGACGTGTCTGGCGCCACCGCCGATGATCGCGGGGCCGCAGGGCACATCGCGGCGCCGGTTGCGATGGAGGGGGCCGGCATGACCGGCACAAGAGACGAGGTGCCCGACCCGATCCTGGCCATCCTGCGCGACCTCGGTGCAGTCTCTCCCTTGCTGTCCGGTGCCTCCGCTCCCGCAACCGTGCCGGCGGCGTCGCCGGGCCCTCACCCGGCACCGGTCATCTCGGGCGTGGCGCCGTCGGTCTCGCCGTTCCCCGCCCCTGCCGGGTTTGCAGCGCCTTCCGCAGGGGCCGGTGTCGCAGCGCCGTTGGCGGCGGAGGGCTCCCGGGGGACTGCGGGATCGACCGCACTCCCCCTGCCGCTGCCGGACGATTCGCAGTTGCCCCCCGCCAAGGCTCCGCCGTCGGGTGCCGCACCGCCGGATCAGGGCGCGGCCTGGCCCACCCAGGCTGGCCCCGCCGCAGCCGTATCCACCCCCGTTCCGGCCTCGGCCGCAGGCCCCGCGCGCGCCCCGTTGCCGCGCGCGTCAGGGGCCGAGCGGGACGGCGCGCGCGTGGTCCTTCTGGTCGAGGACGAGGCGCCGGTGCGCGCCTTCGCCTCGCGCGCCCTGCAGTTGCGCGGCTTTCGCGTGATCGAGGCCTCCAGCGCGGAAGAGGCGCTGGCGATCCTGGCAGACCGCGACCTTCAGGTCGATGTCTTCGTGACGGACGTGATGATGCCCGGAATGGACGGCCCAAGCTGGGTGCGCCGGGCGCTGGAGGACCGGCCGCAGGTGCGGGTGATCTTCGTCTCGGGCTTCGCCGAGGACCAGGTCGACCGCGCCTGCGCCCGGATCCCCGGCGCCGCCTTCCTGCCGAAACCCTTCTCGCTCGGCGAACTCACGGCGCTGGTGCAGGGACAGTTCCTGCACTGAGCGTGCGGCCGGCAACCCGGTCGATGAACCTCCCGGCGTTCGCGGTGCCGCGTCTCAGGCCGCGGCGCGGATCCTGTCGTAAAGGGCAAAGTCGGCCGGCGCGGTGCGGCGGAGAAGCGCGCGGGTGCCGGGTTCGAGCCCGAGGTCGCCCGCGGGCGAGACGTTCAGCCGCGGCAGGATCACCTCGCAGTCCAGCCGGTCCTCGAGGAAGGCCACGAAATCACCAATCCGCTCGTAGGCGAACAGGCGGTCCACTCCCTGCCCGTGGCGCGGG
>DAOLBY010000085.1:10160-13924 GCA_035324325.1 Paracoccaceae bacterium
CCGCGCGAGACCGCTCACCGTTCAGCAGGATGGCGCGCGCCGACGCCCCGAGCCACGCGGCCAGGCGTGCGCTCTGCCACCCCGCGGTGCCGTGGCGCGGGCGCAGGAACCGCTCCTGCGAGCCCACGGCGGCGTGCGGCGGCTGCGGTTCGGTGCACCAGTCGCGCACGAACTGGTCGAACCCGATGCCGCGGGTGCTTTTCGACGGGTCCACGCCATCGTCGCGCTGGCGGTAACGGAACCAGCTTCCAAGCCAGCTCTCCGGCTCGCGCATCAGCGCGACGAGGGTGAACCCATCGCCCCCCGAGGCCGCGCTGAGGTAGGGTCCGAGGAAGCGGTGCCAGCGGTGGACGGTGGTATGTTTCAGGACCGGCGGGCGCTGCACCGAGAGCGCCGCGAGCGGCTCCAGCGCTGCGGCGATGGCGGTCGACCCGGTCTTGGGCGTGGCAAGGAAGGCCAGCCTCTGGTCCCAGAACACGAGCATTTCCCATCCCCTGCCGCCAGTCCGCCCTGCGCCGGCGGCCGTAAACTATCCCTTAACCCCGGCATGAAAAAGGTGGATTCGCAGAAAATGCGATTGATCTGTTCCCGTTTCGGTCTCATAAGTGGGGCGGAACAGGACGGGAACGAAACCCCCGATTGCCGCCCCCGGCGGCGCGTGCAACAAGGAGCGGAACATGGGTGCGGCCAATCTTCTCGAGCTACGGGACAAGCGGGACATGGACAAGAAGAAGGCGCTCGAAAGCGCGCTCGCCCAGATCGAGCGGCAGTTCGGCAAGGGCTCGATCATGAAGCTCGGGGAGAACAACCCGGTGATGGAGATCGAGGCGACCTCGACCGGTTCGCTCGGCCTCGATATCGCGCTCGGCATCGGCGGCCTGCCGAAGGGCCGGATCGTGGAGATCTACGGCCCCGAAAGCTCGGGCAAGACGACGCTGACGCTGCATGTCGTGGCCGAGGAGCAGAAGAAGGGCGGCGTCTGCGCCTTCGTCGATGCCGAGCACGCGCTCGACCCGCTGTACGCGCGCAAGCTGGGCGTGAACCTGGACGAGCTGCTGATCAGCCAGCCCGACACCGGCGAACAGGCGCTGGAGATCGTGGATACGCTGGTGCGCTCGGGCGCGGTCAGCCTGATCGTGATCGACTCGGTCGCGGCGCTGACGCCGAAATCGGAACTGGAGGGCGACATGGGCGATGCCCAGGTCGGCGCCCAGGCCCGTCTGATGAGCCAGGCGATGCGCAAGCTGACCGCCTCGATCGGCCGGTCGAACTGCATGGTGATCTTCATCAACCAGATCCGCATGAAGATCGGCGTGATGTTCGGCAGCCCCGAGACGACGACGGGCGGCAATGCGCTGAAGTTCTACGCGAGCGTGCGGCTCGACATCCGCCGCATCGGCGCGATCAAGGATCGCGACGAGGTGGTGGGCAACACGACGCGGGTGAAGGTCGTCAAGAACAAGGTCGCTCCGCCCTTCAAGCAGGTCGAGTTCGACATCATGTACGGCGAGGGCATCTCCAAGACGGGCGAGCTGATCGACCTCGGCGTGAAGGCCGGCGTGGTCGAGAAATCGGGGTCCTGGTACTCGTTCCGCGACGAGCGCATCGGCCAGGGGCGCGAGAACGCCAAGCTGTTCCTCAAGTCGAACCCCGGCGTTGCAGCCGAGATCGAGGAGAAGATCCGCGCGGGCCACGGCCTCGACTTCCACATCGCCGAGGGCGGGGCGGATGCCGCGTCCGAGGACGTGACCGAGATGTGACGGCCGCGCGCCCCGCCCCGGCCGGGAAGGGCCGGGGCCCGCGGCGCCAGTGGACAGGCCGCGCGGGCAGGGCTAAGACGCCATGCGCGAGAAGCCCGGCGAGAGGCCCCACACATGCCGTCCCTGAACGACATCCGCTCGACCTTCCTCGATTATTTCGGCCGCAACGGGCACCGGGTAGTGGCGTCGAGCCCGCTCGTGCCGCGCAACGACCCCACCCTGATGTTCGCCAATTCGGGGATGGTGCAGTTCAAGAACCTCTTCACCGGGGTCGAGCACCGCGACTATGTCCGCGCCACCACCAGCCAGAAGTGCGTGCGTGCCGGCGGCAAGCACAACGATCTCGACAATGTCGGCTATACCGCGCGGCACCACACCTTCTTCGAGATGCTGGGGAACTTCAGCTTCGGCGACTACTTCAAGGCCGAGGCGATTCCCTTCGCCTGGGAACTGCTGACGCGCGACTTCGATATCCCCAGGGACCGGCTGCTGGTCACCGTCTACCACACCGACGACGAGGCCGCGGGCATCTGGAGACGGGTCGCGGGCCTGCCCGACGACCGGATCATCCGCATCCCGACCGACGACAATTTCTGGCGCATGGGCCCGACCGGCCCCTGCGGCCCCTGCACCGAGATCTTCTTCGACCACGGCCCCCATATCTGGGGCGGCCCGCCGGGCAGCGCCGAACAGGACGGCGACCGTTTCATCGAGATCTGGAACCTCGTCTTCATGCAGAACGAGCAGCTGCCCGACGGCAGCCTGCGCAAGCTCGACATGCAGTCGATCGACACCGGCATGGGGCTGGAACGCATTGGCGCGCTTCTGCAGGGCAAGCACGACAACTACGACACCGACCTGATGCGCAGCCTGATCGAGGCCAGCGCCGGTGCCACCGGCGCCGACCCCGACGGTCCGGGCAAGGTGCACCACCGGGTGATCGCCGACCATCTGCGCTCGACCTCCTTCCTGATCGCCGACGGGGTCACACCCTCGAACGAGGGGCGCGGCTATGTGCTGCGCCGGATCATGCGGCGCGCCATGCGCCATGCGCATCAGCTCGGCGCGACCGATCCGGTGATGCACCGGCTGGTGCCGGCCCTGGTGCGCCAGATGGGCGCGGCCTATCCCGAACTGACCCGCGCGCAGGCCCTGATCGAGGAGACGCTGCGCAGCGAGGAGACGCGCTTCCGCCAGACGCTGGACCGCGGCCTGCGGCTGCTGGAGGACGAACTGGCGCGTATTCCCGAGGGCGCGGACCTGCCCGGTGCGGCGGCCTTCCGGCTTTACGACACCTACGGCTTTCCGCTTGACCTGACCCAGGATGCCCTGCGCGAGAAGGGCCGTGCGGTCGACGTGGCGGGGTTCGAGGCGGCGATGGCGGAACAGCGCACCCGCGCGCGGGCGCACTGGGCCGGGTCGGGCGAGGCCGGGGATGCGCGGCTGTGGTTCGAACTGGCCGAGGCGCAAGGCACGACCGAGTTCCTGGGCTACGAGACCGAGACGGCCGAGGGTCAGATCCTCGCGCTGGTGGCCGGCGGGGCCGAGACCGGCGCAGCCGCGCTCGGCGCGCAGGTGCAGGTTGTGGTGAACCAGACCCCCTTCTACGCCGAAAGCGGCGGGCAGGTGGGCGATGCGGGCTTCATCCGCACCGATACCGGCACCGCCCGGGTGACCGACACGAAGAAGGCCGCGGGCATCTTCATCCACATCGCCGAGGTGACCGAGGGCACGATCCTGCGCGGCCAGCCCGCCCGGCTGGAAGTCGATCACAGCCGCCGCGGCGCCATCCGCGCCAACCATTCGGCCACGCATCTTCTGCACGAGGCGCTTCGCCGGCATCTGGGCGAGCATGTCGCGCAGAAGGGCAGCCTGAACGCCCCCGACCGGCTGCGCTTCGACTTCAGTCACGGCAAGGCAGTGGCCCCGGCGGAACTGGCGGCCGTCGAGGCCGAGGTCAACGGCTTCGTGCGCCAGAATGCCCCCGTGGAAACCCGCATCATG
>DAOLBY010000086.1:0-1974 GCA_035324325.1 Paracoccaceae bacterium
CCGGGGGGTTTCTCGAGAAATTTGCTGCAGCGCAGCATCGTGGCTTGCCCCCCCCCCGCCCCGCCGATCACCGCCACCACGTCGCCCTGGCGCGCCGTCAGGTCCACGCCGCGCAGCACCTCCAGCGTGCCGAAGGACTTGCGCAGTCCCTCGATGCGGATCGCCTCGGGGAGGGCCTGGGGGGAGGGGGACAGTTTTGCCTGCGCCATCGGACCTGTCGCGGTTGACCCCTTGCAGTGAACCGGCCGAGGCGCAATTGTGCAAGTGTATAATCGCGGCACGGGCGGCTGGGGAGCCAACATGACCGTGGACGGACAGGATGCCGCCGGAGGCGGTCAGGATCGGCGCGCGTTCCGGCGCGAGGGCGAGGCGCAGCGCCGTGCCGACCTGATCGGTGCGACGCTGGCACTGGTGGCCGAAGGCGGGTTGGAGGCCGCGACCGTGCGCGCCATCGCCGCCCGCGCCGGAGTCACGCCGGGGCTCATCCGACACTATTTCGCCGGGCGCGAGGACCTGATCCGCGCCGCCTATGCGCAGCTGATGCACGGGATCACCGATGCAAATGCCCAGGCGCTGGACGCCGTCGCGGGTTCGCCCGAGGCGCGGCTGGCGGCCTTCGTCGCGGCCAGCCTTCGGCCGCCGGTCATGGCGCTGGATGTCGTCACGCTCTGGGCGGGCTTCCTGCACATGGTGCGCCGCGACCCCCGGACCCGCGCGATCCACGCCGAGACCTATCACGCCTACCGCGACCGGCTGGAGGCGCTGATCGCCGACCTGCCGGGGCCGGAGCCCGGACAGGTGCGGGCGCTTGCGATTGCCGGCAACGCCGTGATCGACGGTCTCTGGCTTGAGGGGGCGATCCTGCCCGACAGCTTCGGACCGGACGAGATCGCGCGCATCGGCCTGCAGTCGGTCGGCCGGATCGTCGGCGCGGACCTGGAAGGCGCGGCCATCGCCGCGGGGGTGATCACGGCGTGAGGTACGCAGGGATCACCGACCGGCTCGCGGGCCTCGGCGGTGCGAAATGGGCGATCCACGCGCGGGCCAGGGCCATGAAGACCGCAGGCCGCGCGGTGATCGAGTTGACCATCGGCGAGCCCGACGTGCCGACACCGCCCGAACTGGTGGACGCAGCAGCTCAGGCCATGGCCGAGGGGCGGACCGGCTATTCCAACGGGCGGGGCGAGCCCGGACTGGTGCGCGCGCTCGCCGCCCGTTACAGCGCGCGCCGCGGCCGGACCATCACGCCCGATCAGGTGATCTGCTTTCCGGGCACGCAGACGGCCTTGTTCGCGGTGCTGATGGCGCTGGTGGGGCCGGGTGACGCGGTGCTGGCAGGCGACCCGATGTATGCGACCTATGCCGGGCTGGTCGCCGCGACCGGGGCGGCACTGGTGCCGGTGCCGTTGCGTCCGGACCTTGGGTTTCGCATCGACCCGGCCGACATCGCCGCGCGCGTCACGCCGGCGTCGCGGGTGATCTTTCTCAATACCCCGCACAACCCGACCGGGGCAGTGCTCCGGGCAGAGGACATCGCAGCCATCGGTGATATTGCCCGGGCCAACGACCTCTGGATCCTCTGCGACGAGGTCTACGAGGAGCTTGTCTTTGCCGGCGCCCGCTTCGCCAGCCCGTTGGCCCTTGCCGAACTGGCCGACCGCACGATCGTCACCGGATCGATCTCGAAGTCCCACGCCGCGCCCGGCTTCCGGTCGGGCTGGTGCGTTGGGCCGGCGGCGTTCTGCACCCGGCTCTTGCCGCTGGCCGAGACGATGCTGTTCGGCAACCAGCCGTTCATCGCGGACATGACCGCGCGGGCGGTGTCCGCGCCTTCGCCTGTGGCCGTGGGCATGGCCGAGCGCTTTGCCGCCCGGGCCGGGATGATCGCCGCCGCGCTGGACGGGGTGGCGGGGCTGACGGTGATCCGGCCCGAGGCGGGGATGTTCGCGCTGCTCGACCCCCGGGCGCTGTCGG
>DAOLBY010000086.1:1984-12956 GCA_035324325.1 Paracoccaceae bacterium
GGTCGATGTGCGTTCGGTCTGCGCCTCGGGGCAGGTGTTTGCCGAGCGTCTGCTGGAGGAGGAGGGCGTGGCGGTGATCCCCGGCGAGAGCTTCGGCGCGGCGGCGGCCGGCTGGCTGCGGCTGTCCCTGACCCAGCCAGACCATCTGACGGACGAGGCCTGCGCCCGAATCGCCCGCCTGGCCGCGAGGATGTCGGCATGACGGCGCGGACCGTCGGGCAAAGGCTGGTCGAGGGGCTGGCCGCGCGGGGCGTCGATACCGTGTTCGGCATTCCGGGCGTGCATACGATCGAGCTCTACCGCGGGATTGCCGGATCGGGGCTGCGGCATGTGACGATGCGGCACGAGCAGGGCGCCGCCTTCGCCGCCGACGGATATGCGCGGGGGTCCGGGCGGCCGGGGGTGGCCTTCGTCATCACCGGGCCGGGGGTGACGAACGCGCTGACGGCGCTGGCGCAGGCGCGGGCGGATTCGGTGCCGGTGCTGCTTGTGTCGGGCGTGAACCGGCGCGACTCGCTCGGCCGCGGTCTCGGTCACCTGCACGAGTTGCCGGACCAGGCCGGGATGGTCCGCACGCTTTGCCCCACGTTGCAGGTTACCTGCCCGCAGGCTCTGCCCGAGGTGCTGGACCGCGCCTTCGCCCTGATGCTGGGCGGGCGCCCGCAGCCCGTGCATCTGGAAGTTCCCACCGACGTGATGCCGATGCCCGCCGAGGCGCCTGCGCCGAAGCCGACGGTCGACCTCCCGGGGTGGCTGACGGACCCCGACGCCGTGGAACAAGCCGTCCGGCGCCTCGACGCCGCGCGCCATCCGGTCGTCCTGGCGGGGGGGGGAGCCAAGCGGGCACAGGGCGCGCTGCGGCTGCTGGCCGAACGCATCGACGCGCCTGTCGTGCTCACCACGAACGCGCGGGGGCTGATGCATGGCCATACCCTGTGCGTGCCGGCCTCGCCGAGCCTCAATGCGGTGCGGGCGCTGATCGCCGGGGCTGACCTTGTGCTGGCGGTGGGCACCGAACTCGGCCCGACCGACTGCGACATGTATGGGCGGGGCGGTTTTCCCGACCTTGCCGGGATGGTCCGCATCGACATTTGCCGCGACCAGCTGGCCCGCCATCCGGCGGAGGTCCGCGTTCACGGGTTCGCCGAGCCGGTGATGGCAGCTATCTGCCAAAGCGTGACGCGACGAACGGCCGATGGCGCTGCGCGCGCTTCGGCCGCGCGCAAGGCGGCGCGGGACGAGCTCGATCCCCACATGCCTGCACAACTGGCCATGGTCGAGGCGATCCGGGACGCAATGCCCGATGCGGTGATCGTGGGCGACAGCACGCAGCCTGTCTATGCCGGCAACCTGTTCTTCGACGCGCCATTTCCCGGGTCCTGGTTCAACGCGGCGACAGGCTACGGCGCGCTCGGCTATGCGCCCGGGGCCGCGGTCGGGGCGGCGGTTGCCCATGGCGGGCGGGTCGTCTGCCTGATCGGCGATGGCGGCCTGCAATTCGCCGCGGCCGAGTTGCGCAGCGCGGTGGACGAACGGTTGCCCGTCACCTTCGTCGTCTGGAACAACGCGGGCTACCGCGAGATCGCCGAGGCGATGGCGGCGGCCGGCGCTCCGGTGATCGGCTGCGCGCCCTCGCCCCTGCGGCTGGAACCCTTCGCCGCAGCCTGCGATATGCCTTTCGCGCGGGTGTCGCCCGACCCCAAGGCGCTGCGGGCGGTGCTTTCGGTGCCGGCGACGGGGCCGCGGCTGGTCGAGATCGCGGCCGATTAGGGGCTGCGCCCGTGGTGGGCACCGACAGGGCTGTCTGGCCTTTCGGACCCATCCGAGGATCTTTGCGTCAAGGCAAGAAGGCGCGGGCTTTTCTTTTGATCAAATCTTGGCCATGGAGAGGCAGGTTTGGCGAGGGCGGGCATGGACCGGATTGCAGGGCTGGATCGGGCACGGGTGGCGGCGTTTCGGGCGGCCGAAGCTGCGCGCTATGCGGCCGAACGGCCGAAGTCGGCGGCGGCGCAGGCCGGAGCAGGGGCCGAGGCCTGGCTGGCGGCGGTTCCGATGCACTGGATGCGCGACTGGCCGATGCCATTCCCGATCCGGGTGGACCGGGCGCGCGGCGCACGGCTGACCTGCATCGACGGGCACGAGCTGGACGATTTCTGCCTGGGCGACACGGGGTCGATGTTCGGCCATTCGCCGCCGGCGGTGGCCCGCGCCGTCCGCCGGCAGGCGAAGCGCGGCCTGACCTACATGCTGCCGTCCGAGGCGGCCGACCGGGCGGGGGAGCGCTTGCGCGAGGTCTGGGGCGACTTCCGCTTCCAGATTGCCATGACCGCGACCGACGCAAACCGCTTCGCGCTGCGGGTGGCCCGCGCGGTGACGGGGCGGCCGAAGGTTCTGGTGTTCAACGGCTGCTACCACGGTACGGTGGACGACACGATGGTGGCGCTGGCGGGCGGGGCGACGGTGGCGCGGCCGGGCCTAGTGGGGCAGGTGCAGGACCTGACGCGCGGCGCAGTCTGCGTGGAGTTCAACGACATCGCCGCGGTCCGCGCGGCACTGGCCGCGGGCGAGGTGGCGGCCGTGCTGACCGAGCCGGTGATGACGAATTCCTGCATGGTGCTGCCCGAACCCGGGTTTCTGGCGGCGCTGCGGGCGGCCTGCACCGAGGCCGGCGCGCTTCTGATCATCGACGAGACGCATACCCAGTCCACCGGGCGGGGCGGCTACACGCGCGTACACGGGCTCGACCCCGATATGGTCGTGGTGGGCAAGTGCATCGCGGGCGGGGTCCCCGTCGCCGTCTGGGGGATGCGGGACGCGGTGGCGGAACGCTTCGCCATCTATGACGCCGCGCGCCCGTCCGGCCATTCCGGCATGGGCACGACACTGGCCGCCAACCCGGTGCAGTTCGCGGCGCTTGCCGCGGCGCTGGAGGAAGTGGCGACCGTCAAGGCTCATGCGCGGATGGAGAAGGGGGCGGCACGGCTGGCGGCGGGTCTTGCCTCGGCCATCGATCGCGCCGGCCTGCCCTGGCATGTGGTGCGCGTAGGCGCGCGGGTCGAGTTCGTCTGCGCCCCCGGCCCCCTGCACAACGGCACCGAGGCCGCGGCGGCGCATTGCCCCGATGTCGAGGGCGCCATCCACCTCGGCCTTGTCAACCGCGGTTGCCTGATCGCGCCGTTCCACAACATGATGCTCGTGTCGCCCGTCACGACGAAGCGCCAGATCGACCGGCTTGTCGCGGCCTTCGGGGCAGTCATCGGCGCGCTGACCGGAGAAACCGCATGACCAGCCCCTCGGGTTCCGACATCGCCGAGGCCGAGGCCTTCCTGGCCGCCCACCCCGAGGTCGAGGCATTCGACCTCGTGCTGCACGACGCCAACGGCATCGGGCGGGGCAAGATCATCCGGCGGCACGAACTGTTGTCCTTCTACCGCGCGGGCCGGCATCTGCCGGTCTCGATCCTGGGCCTCGACATCTGTGGCGAGGATGTCCACGAGACCGGCCTGATCTGGGACCAGGGCGACGGGGACCTGCGCGCCTGGCCGGTGCCGGGGACGCTGAAACTGCTGCACGGCACAAGCCCTGCCCGGGCAGAGGTGTTCATGTGCATGTACGGGCTGGACGGCCAGCCGATGACGTCCGACCCGCGCCATGCACTGGCGCGGCAGGCGGCCGTGTTTGGCGCACGGGGGCTGCGGCCGGCGGGGGCCTTCGAACTGGAATTCTTCCTGCTGGCCAACGAACGCGGCCCCGATGGTCGGGTGCGGCCCGCGGCCGATGTGCTGGACGGGCGGCCATCCTCGAAGACCGAAGTCTATTCGGTGGATCACCTTCACGGGATGCTGCCCCTCTTTTCCGACATCTATGCCGGAGCGGAGAAGGCCGGGATCACCGCCGAGACAATGATCTCGGAATATGCGCCGGGGCAGTATGAGCTGACGCTGCACTACCGGCCCGACATCCTGGCCGCCGCCGACGACCTGATGCGGCTCAAGCGCATCGTGCGGGCGCAGGCACGGGCGCATGGGGTGACGGCATGTTTCATGGCCAAACCTGTCGAACAATATGCGGGGTCGGGGATGCACCTGCATGTCTCGATGCCCGACGCGGCAGGGCGCAACCTGTTCACCGAGACCGCGCCCGGCGGCCCCTGGGCAAAGGAAATCCTGCACGCGCTCGGCGGGCTGCGGGCGACGATGGGGGAATCCATGCTGGTCTTTGCCCCCCATGCCAATTCGTGGCGGCGGTTCTCGGCGCAATCCTATGCGCCGGTCTCGCCGACCTGGGGCGTCAACAACCGGTCTGTCGCGCTGCGCATCCCGGCAGGCGAGGCGCGCGCCAGGCGGATCGAGCATCGGCCTGCGGGGGTGGACGCGAACCCCTATCTTGTGGCGGCGACCGTGCTCGCGGGGATTGCGAAGGGACTGGACGAAGGGCTGGACCCGGGTCCCGAGACCACGGGAAACGGATACGAGGCGGGCGCGGATACACCGCCCATTCCGCGCGACTGGGGTGCGGCCATCACGGCGGCGCAGCGGTCGGCCTTCCTGAAGTCAGCGCTCGGCGAGGACATGCACCGCACATTCTGCGCCATCAAGGCCGCCGAATATGCCCGCGTCGCCCGCACCATACCGGACGTGGACTACGACCTCTACCTGCACTCGGTCTGAGGCAGGCGTCAGACCAGCCCTCCGTTGCGCGCGATCATCGCGGCATGGGTGCGGTTGCGGGCGCCGAGCTTGCGGCTCAGCGTCTTGACATGCAGCTTGACCGTCACCTCCTGCAAGGTCAGGTCGCGCGCGATCTCCTTGTTCGACTTGCCTTCGCAGATGCCGCGCAGCACCGTTGTCTCGCGCCCGGTCAGAAGCGGCGCGGGGGCACCGGGAGCAGGGTCGTCGGTCAGGAGTTGATCCGGCACCACCGTCTCGCCGGCACCGATCCGGCGCAAGGCGGCGACCGTGGCCCTTGCGCCCATCTTCTTGGGCAGAAATCCGCGCGCACCGGCAGCCAGCGCGGCGGCGGCGAAATCGCGCGAGGTCGAGGCCGAAAGGAGAACCAGCGCCGTTCGCGGGGCTGCTGCAGCAAGTCCGGTCAGCGCGCGGAGGGTGGCGAGGCCGGGCAGGGCGGCGTCGATCAGGGCGATGTCCCACTGGGCCGCCATCGCCTCTGACACCTCGGCAAAGGTGGCGCAGGTGTCCACGCGCTGCATCCCCTCGGCCACGAGGAACGCGGCGACGGTCTCGCGCACGAGGTCCTGTTCGTCGGCGACGAGGATCTTCATGCGGGAACCTTCATGCGGGCGCTCAATGCTCCTTGCGGAAAAGACCGAAAACCATACGACAAATCTAGCATGGCTTCGTGCGATTTGCAGCACCACGCCTCTGGGCGAAAGCCGCCGCGCAGGTGGTCCGGATGTCGCGTCAGCCGCCCCAGGTCCGCGCCAGCAGGTCGAGCCAGTTGCGATGCGCGATGCGCGTGACCAGCGCCTCGCCGAACCCATGCGCCGACAGCGCCTCGAGAAGCCCCGGCAGGCCTGCCGCATCTCCGATCGGCTCGGGGATGGTGGCGCCGTCGAAGTCCGACCCGAGGCCGACGCCCCCCTCTCCCAGCACCGACAGCAGGTGGTCGAGATGGCGCAGAAGCGCGTCCCAGCCCACCTTGGGGTCGCGCCTGCCGTCGGGCCGCAGGAAGGCGGTGGCGAAATTGAGGCCGACGAGCCCGCCCGAGTCCCGGATTGCCGCCAGTTGCCGGTCGGTCAGGTTGCGCGACGATGGCGTCACGGCATGGGCGTTGGAATGCGTGGCGACCAGCGGACGCTGCGACAGGCGCGCAACGTCCCAGAACCCGGCTTCGTTCAGGTGCGACAGGTCGATCAGGATGCGCAGCGCATCGCACTCCGCGACCAGCCGCCGCCCGGCATCGGTCAACCCCGGCCCGTGGTCGGGCGAGGCGGGAAAGGCGAAGGGCACGCCATGGCCGAAGGCCGTGGGACGCGACCAGACCGGGCCGAGCGAGCGCAAGCCGAGCGCATGGAAAAGGTGAAGCGCATCCAGCCCTTCGTCGATCGCCTCGGCGCCCTCCATGTGCATCACGCCGGCAATGGCACCGGCCCCGATGGCGGTCCGGACCTCGGCGGCGTCGCGGCAGATACGGAAGTCGGCGGGCGCGTCGCGCTCCATCCCCAGCAGATGCGCGGCCATGGCCATGGCGACGGGCTGCGCGTCGTGCAGGTCGAGCGCAGGGGGCAGCGGCACGGCATAGGGTGGCCGGTCCATCAGCGCCTCGATGTCGCGAAGCGCGGGGTCGTCAGGCGAGGGGACGTAAATGGCGAACATCCCCCCGGCAAACCCGCCCGCCCGCATCCGCGGCAGGTCGAGATGCCCGCGCCCCTCGCCCGCCAGCCAAAGCGTCGCACGATCGGGCCGGCGCCAGAGGCGCAGGAGGAAGTCGTTGTGGCCGTCGAAGACGGGAATGGTCATCGGAAACGCCCCGGCTGATCGGGCGGACCGTTGCAGCCGGGGCGCGGGAAGGCAAGGGGGGCGCCGGACCGCGCACCGGCCGTAGCGGGCCTCTTCGCTGGGAAGAGAACCCTTCGGGACGCGATGCGCGAGCGGCCGGGGGTCAGGCCTCCACCACCTCTGCAGCCTTGGCATCAAGCACGGCCGGAACCGCGCTGCCGCGAGCGATCTCGATGCGGCGCGGCTTCAGCGCCTCGGGCGTCTCGCGCACCAGGTCGATGTGCAGCATCCCGTGCTCGTGCGTCGCGCCCGACACCTTCACATGATCGGCCAGCGCGAAGCGGCGTTCGAAGGCGCGGGTGGCGATGCCACGGTGCAGGTAGTGGCGCGCGGTGTCCTCGGCGGCCTTGCGGGCGGTCACGAACAGGGTCTGTTCCTTGACCTCGACCCCGAGTTCATCGGGCGTGAAGCCTGCGACGGCGATCGAGATGCGGTAGGCATTCTCGGCCGTGCGTTCGATGTTGTAGGGCGGGTAGGTTTGCGCGGTCGTGTCGGCGGACAGGGCGCGGTCCATCAGGTCGGCGATCCGGTCGAAACCGACGGTGGCACGGTAAAGCGGCGAGAAGTCGAGCGAACGCATGGTCATCCTCCGAAAAGCGATGTGTCGGTGCCCCCCCGGTGCCGGGGCGGGCGGCTGCGCCGGACCCCTGCGGGGCATCCGGCATCGCAGGATCTGGGATGGCTGCGCCGGGGTTTCAAGACCCCGCGCCCGACCTGTCCGCCGCCGGTTCAGGGGGCGGAGGTGACGCGCGGCTTGACGAAGCGGGCGCCGATGTCGCGCCCGGCCTCGCCCGAACCGATGCCCATTCCGGCGCCGATCCGCCGGGCCTGCGCGACCGGGGCAGCCGCCGCGCCGCCGCCCGCCTGGACCAGGCCGGCGGTACCCCGGCCCGAGGCCAGCGCGCGCTTCAGCACTTCGACCGTCTCCGGCAGTTCCGGGCCGAAGGCAAGCCGCTGGCCCTGCGCCCCAGCCGAGACGATCGAGACGATGCGCGCCCGCCCGCTGCCCGATCCCATCGTGCGCTGGAACACCGGCGCACCGGACGAGCCAAAGGTCACGTCGCAGTCGAAGGCCAGCAGCGCCCGTTCGCGCCCCTGCACGCGGCACAGCCGTTCATGCGTCAGCACCTCGGACCTGTCGCGCCCGTAGGAGACGACGGACACCTCGTCGCCGGGCGCCGGCGTGTCGATGCGGAAGGGCGCGGCAATGGCCGTCGAGATCGGACTGGCCAGACGCATCAGCGCAATGTCGTGGCGCACGCTGTCGTCGCTGACCCGCCCGCCGGGGCGGTAGGCGGGGTGCGCGGCCGCGGCCGTGACCCGCGCCTCCGCCATCGCGCGGCCGTTTGTCAGTCCGGCCCGGAACACGATGTCGGCCGGGTTGCGCGGGCTGGCGCCGTCGAACAGGCAATGCGCGGCGGTCAGCACGAGATCGGGGGCGATCAGCGCGCCGGTGCAGAAGCCCGCGTCGGCGCCGCTGCCCGGACCCATGTCGACCCGTCCCACGGCCTCCCACCCGCGCAGGGCATCGCGGTCGCCGAGGGTTCGCGGCGCGGTCTGGGCAAGGGCCGGGGGAGCGGCCAGCACCAGGGCAAGGGCAAGTGCAAGGGGGATGACGCGCATGGGGTGCCTCAAGGTCGGATGATGCCGATGCGGCCGGGAAGTTCGCGGGGGCTGTCGGACTTGCCGCCGCGCATCACGCGCGGGGTGGCGCGGCCCGCGGCCTCGGCCCGCAGGTCGGACAGGGCGCCGGCGATGGGCAGGGTGTTCAGCCAGCGGCTGCCGCCCGAGCGGTTCTGGTTCAGCACCAGGCCCACGACGGCCGGCGCCCCGCGGCCGAGGTCGAGCACCGTGCCGCCGGTGGCGTCCCAGTTCACCCGGTCGCCGCATTCATAGGGCTGGTAGGGCGCACGGAAGGGGGCGGCACGGCAGGTGTTGGCAACCGGGGTGCCGCTGTCCGACCGGTCGCGGCGCGGGTAATGCGCCACGGAATAGCTGCGCCCGGCGGCCGGCTGGCGCTGCACCGCCGGGACGACGCCCGGCAGGGGCGCGGCCAGAACCAGAAGGGCTGCATCGGCGTAATGGCCGCCCGGCGCCACATGCCCCGGCTGGTGCGACGGGTGCAGGATCAGCCGCGCGCCGCCCGCCTCGGCCTGTGCCTGTCCCCCCGTCAGGCCGGCCCGGAAGGTCAGGCGGCTGGGGTCGGGCAAGCCGCCGAAGGGGCCCATCAGACAGGTCGCGGAGGCCAGCACCTGATCGGGCGCGACCAGCACGCCGGTGCAGGCCCCGAGCGCCGCGCCCTCGATCCGGCCAAACGCCGCGGGCAGCCCGGGGTCGGCGGCGGCCGGCAGGGCCAGCACGACCGACAGCGCCGCGGCGCGCAGCCTCACGGCGCGACCTTCACGAACTTGGCGTCGGGCGGGCGCTGCGACCGCTTGGGCGGCGCCATCTGCGGCAGGCGGCCGGCGGTGGGGCGCTCTGCCTGCTGCGCGGCCAGGCCGGCAAGGGCGGCGCTGCGGCAGTCGGCCTCAGAGATCACCATCCCCCTGGCCATCTCGCGGCAGGCCTCGGCGATCATCGCCTCGGCCAGCGCCTCGTTCGAAACGCCCGTCGGCCGTGACGGTGCGGCCAGCGGCACAAGGGGTGCGGGTGTCTGGGCCGCAGGTGCCGCCGGGCCGTCCAGTGCCACGCCGCCACCTGTCAGACCGGCCAGCCCGCGGGCGCGGTCGAGGGCCGCCACGACCCCGCCGAAGGCGTCACCGACCGGGGATTGCGCCTGCGGCACCGGGCGCGCGGCGGTCTGGGCGGCCGGCGCGGGCGCCTCTGGCATCAGCCGTGGCACCCAGAACGGCGCCGTCATCATCACCGTGCCCAGAACCAGACCGATTGCCGACCACCGCATGGCACCACCTCAGGGTTTCAGGAACTTGGCTGTTCCGGCGGCCGATCCCGTCTGCCCCGACCCTGGGCGCTGGAAGGTGCCCGACAGGGCGCGCAATTCGCCCAGAAGCGCCTCGAGCGGTGCGTCGAGCGTGGTGCCGAGCGCGACCTGCCGCCCCTCGTAGTCGGCCTTGGCCGAGACCACCGACACCACCCGCGCGATGCCGTTGCGGATGGCGAAGATGGGTGCGCCGGACGATCCGAAATCGACATCGCAGGACAGGACCAGAACGCCGGTCTGTCGGGCCAGCACATGGCAGACTTCCTGCAATGAGGGTGCCTCGGCCCGGTCCTGCGCATAGGACACCACGCCTACCTCGTCACCTTTCGCCGGGTGCGCGTCGGTGTCGAAGGGCAGGATCGAGTTGAGCCGGATCGGCTGGTCCAGTTCGATCAGCGCCAGGTCATAGGCCACGCGGCCCAGCCGTTCGTGACCGCCATAGACGTATTCGGGATGCGCCACCGCATGTTTCGCGCCGCGATAGGCCGCGGCACGGCCATTGCGCCAGCCGGCGCGGAACTGGATCTGGCCGGGTTCGATCCGCGCGCCGGTATCCTTGTCGAACAGGCAATGCGCCGCCGTCAGGACCAGATGCGGTGCGATCAGCGCCCCGGTACAGAACCCCCGACGCCCGAGGTCGAGCCGCCCCACGGCATCCCAGCCCCGGCTGTCATTGCCGGTATCGAGGCGCCGCAGCGGCCCGTCCTCGGCCATTGCGGCGGGAACAGGGGCCAGGGTCAGGGCAAGGGCGGCAATCAGGCTGCGGAACAGGGGCATGACATCTCCGGTCGTCACGCCCGCGCTACGGGGGCGATGCGGCGGAATTATGACCCGCCCGCCGCAGGTTGCGCCAGATCCGGTTTCCCGATGCCGGCCCGCAGCAGAGCCGGCGGCACCGGCCCTCCCGTCGCCCAGTCGAGGAGCTGGACGGTATGCACCACCGGAACGCCGGTTCCCGACCCGATCTGCATCATGCAGCCGATGTTGCCGGCAGCGATGACCTCGGGTTTGCGCGCCTCGAGTGTCGCGACCTTGCGTGCCTTGAGTTGCTGCGAGATTTCGGGCTGCAACAGGTTGTAGGTGCCCGCCGACCCGCAGCACAGATGCGCATCGGCGGGTTCCGTCACCTCGAACCCCGCGCGCTTCAGAAGATCCTTGGGCAGCGTCTTGATCTGCTGGCCGTGCTGGAGCGAGCAAGCCGCGTGATAGGCCACGCGCAGCCCCTTGCGCCCGCCCTCGGGCAGGTCGAGCCGGGCCACGATCTCGGACACGTCCAGCGCCAGGGCCGCAACCTCGGCCGCCTGCGCCGCAGTGGGGTCGGTGCGGAACATGTGACCGTAGTCCTTGACCGTCGTGCCGCAGCCCGAAGTGTTGATCACGATGGCATCGAGGCCGCCCTTCGCCTTCTCGGCCATCCAGGCGCGGATGTTGGCGGCAGCACTGGCATGCGCCAGGTCCCCCTTGCCCATGTGATGGGTCAGGGCACCGCAGCAGCCCGCACCCCTGGCAACCA
>DAOLBY010000086.1:12966-13596 GCA_035324325.1 Paracoccaceae bacterium
TGTCGGTGTTCAGCGCCTTCTGCGCGCAGCCCGTCATCAGCGCCACCCGCATCCGCCGCGGGCCATGGGCGGCGAAGGTCTGCGGGTCGTCGTTGCGGCTGACCGGCGGGATCGGCACGGCGGCCATGTCGAGCATCGCCCGAAGCCGGGCATCGGGCACCAGACGCCGAAACGGCCGCGCCACCTTGGCCGCCGCCATCGCCAGGCGGAAGCGCATCGGGTGCGGGATGATCCGCGCCAGCACCGCCCGCAGCACCCGGTCCAGGAAGGGGCGGCGGTAGGTGCGCTCGATATAGGCCCGGGCATGATCGACCAGATGCATGTAATGCACGCCCGAGGGGCAGGTCGTCATGCAGGCCAGGCACGACAGGCAGCGGTCGATGTGCTTGACCGTCTGGGCGTCCGCCGGCCTGCCGTTCTCCAGCATGTCCTTGATCAGGTAGATGCGGCCGCGCGGGCTGTCGAGTTCGTCTCCCAGCACCTGGTAGGTCGGGCAGGTGGCGGTGCAGAATCCGCAATGCACGCAGGTCCGCAGGATCTGGTTGGCGCGGGCGGTGCCGGGGTCGCGCAGCTGGTCGGGCGTGAAGGTGGTCTGCATCAGAAAATCCCCAGGATCAGCGCGGCGGGAAC
>DAOLBY010000087.1:0-12891 GCA_035324325.1 Paracoccaceae bacterium
CCCATGCCGCTGCCCCCCTTCGACAATGCCGCGATGGACGGCTACGGCCTCGACCCCGCCACGCTGGTCGGCACCGGCCCCTGGGTCTTGCCGGTGGCCGGGCGGGTCCGGGCGGGCGACACGCCCGCGCCCTGCCCGCCAGGGACCGCCCTGCGCATCCTGACCGGCGCCGCCGTCCCCACGGGGGTGGATGCCGTTGTCCCGCAGGAAGAGGTGGTGCGACAGGGCGACCGGATCCTCCTGCGCCTGCGCCCGGCCATTGGCGCCCATATCCGCCGCGCGGGCGACGATCTGCAGGCGGGGGCCGACATCCTGCCGGCCGGTCGCGCCATCGGCCCGCGCGAGGCGGGCGCGCTGGCCGCAGTCGGTCAGGGTCATGTGGCGGTGCGGCGGCGGGTGCGCGTGGCGATCCTGTCGACCGGGTCGGAGCTGGTCGAACCCGGCGCACCTCTGGCGCCTGGCCAGATCTGGAACGCGAACCGCGCCCAGCTGACCGCCGCGCTGGCACTGCCCTGCGTCGATCTGATCGACCTGGGCCCGATCCCCGACCAGCCCGACCTGATCGCCGCTGCGCTGCGGCGGGCGGCGGCCGAGGCCGATCTGATCGTTACCACGGGCGGCGTTTCGGTGGGCGACGAGGATCCCACCCCACGGCTGGTTCAGGCGGCAGGCGGCACGGTCCACGCGATGAAACTGGCGATGAAACCGGGCAAGCCACTGACCCTCGGAACCCTGGGCGGGGCGGTCTGGCTGGGCTTGCCGGGCAATCCGGTGGCGTCCTTCGTCACCTGGATGGTTGTGGGCGCGCCCGTGCTGCGGGCGCTGGCCGGCCTGTCCGCGCCTGTGGTCGCACCGCAGTCCGCGCGGCTGGCAACCGCCGTGCGGCACAAAACGGGGCGGTGCGAGTACCGCCCGGCGCGGCGCGCGGGAGTGGATGCCGGGGGTCTGATGCTGGTCGACTGCCTGGCCGACGCAGGCTCGCACCGCGTCGCGCAACTGGCTTGCGCCGACGGGCTGGCCCTGATCCCGGCCGAGGCGTCCGATCTGGCCGCCGGGGACCGCATCGCATTTCTGCCGTTCTGAACAGCGGGGTCTCGAGTCCCTTCGTCCCCGAACTGGAACGGTGCCCCGGCCGCGTCACTGGCCGGGGCTTCTTTTGGCACTGTTCGCGTCGGGCTCAGCCGGCGTTGGCCGCCATCGCCTCGAACCGGGGGAACAGGATGTCGTTCTCCAGATGCATGTGATGCGCCAGATCAGCCGCGAACTGCCCCAGCCCGGCATAGAGGCGCCGCCAACTGCCGCAGGCGTGTTCGGGTGCGGCGAACCCGGCGGTCAGATCGGCCAGCGCCGCAGAGTTGTCGCCGTGCTGGTCGTGCTCGGCCCGCATCATGGCGATCGGATGCACGATCATCGGGTGCCCGCCGGCCAGCATCATGGGAAAGAGGACATGCTCCTCCTTCATCATGTGGTCTTCCATCTCGGCCGCCATGTCCTCCAGCAGAACGACCAGCCCGTCGGGCAGGTCCGGGTCGCCGAAATGCGCCTCCTCGACCTTGCGCGCGAGCGGCAGCAGGTCGGCCAGATCGGCCCGGTGGCGGTCGTGATAGCGCGCCTGGACATGGGCGATCAGGGCTGCGGTCTCGGTCGGGGCCTCGGGCTGCGGGGCGGGGGTGAACATCGCGTCTCTCCGCGTTGATGCGGTGGAACCATGCGCCCGGAATGGCCGACAGAAATTGACATGTATCAAGTCAGTAGCGGCGCGGCGCGATTAGTCTGGGCAGGGCCAAGAGGAGTCGCAGATGCAGATCGGATATGTCAGCCTGCCCGGCAGAGGAGCCACGGACGCCTGCCTGGCCCAGGCAGTCGCGCTGCTGGCCGCGCGCCGGGTGCCGATGGCCGGAACGGTGCAGACCAACCCCCGGCGCGCGGGCCGGCACGTCTGCGACATGGATGTCCGGGTGCTGCCCGACGGGCCGGTCCTGCGGATCAGCCAGGATCTGGGCGCGGGGGCGCGGGGCTGCCGGCTGGATGGCGGCGCGCTGGAACTGGCGGTGGCCGCGGTGGCGCGCCGGCTCGACGGCGCTTCGCTGCTGGTGGTGAACAAGTTCGGCAAGCAGGAGGCGACAGGCCGCGGCCTGGTGCCGGTCATCGCCGAGGCGGTGGGGCGGGGCCTGCCGGTGCTCGTCGGGGTGAACGGGCTGAACCTGCCCGCGTTCCTGGACTTCGCCGCGGACCTGGCGCAGGCGCTGCCGGCCGACCCCAAGGCCATTGCCCGCTGGGCGCTTGAGGCACCCCTCGCCGATGCCTGACGTGCGCCCGGCCCGGCTGGCCGTTCTGACCGTCTCCGACCGCGCCAGCCGGGGCGAATACCGCGTTCGCGGTGGCCCGGCGGCCGAGGACTGGCTTCGCGCCATGATCATCACCCCCATCGAGGTGCTGCGCCGGATCGTGCCCGACGGGGCCGAAAGCGTCGCCGCCGCCCTGACCGACCTGGCCGATGGCTGGGGCGCCGACCTGATCCTGGTCACCGGCGGTACCGGCCCCGCACCCCGCGACCGCACGCCCGAAGCGCTGGCGGCAGTGATCGACTTCGATCTGCCTGGCTTTGGCGAGGCAATGCGCGCGGCGTCCCTGGCCGAGGTGCCGACCGCCATCCTGTCGCGTCAGGGCGCGGGTGCGCGCGGGCGCTGTCTGATCGTCACCTTGCCCGGCAACCCGCGGGCCATCGGCACCTGCCTGACGGCCGTCTTCGCCGCCGTCCCCTACTGCCTGGACCTGATCGGCGCCGCCCGGATCGAGACCGACCCGGCCCGCATCCGGGCCTTCCGTCCGGCTTGACAATCCTCAACCGCGCCATGCCCGCCGCCGGGAGCCCACACATGACTGCCCGTACCATGTTCCGCAGCCGCGCCTGGCAGGGGCCCGCGATCCTGAGCTACGGGTTCCGGCCCTTCTTCCTTCTGGGCGCGATCTGGGCCGCGGCGGCGATGGGGGCCTGGCTGGGGCATCTTCTGCGCTGGCTGGACCTCTCGGGTCCCTTCACGCCCACCGATTGGCACGCCCATGCGATGCTCTTCGGCTATGCCTCGGCTGTCATCGCCGGGTTCGCGCTGACGGCGGTACCGAACTGGACCGGGCGATTGCCGATCGTCGGCTGGCCGCTGGCCGGGCTGGTGGCGCTGTGGCTCATCGGAAGGGCGGCGACCGCGGTGCCGGGGTTGCCCTGGGCCGTGGCGATGCTGGCCGACTTGGCGCTGCCGGTGGTGCTGGTCGCCGCACTCGGGCGCGAGATCGCAGCGGGGGGCAACTGGCGCAACCTGCCGGTGGCGGGACTGGTCGGGCTGTTCGCGCTGGGGCAGGGGGTGTTCCATCTGCAGGCGCAGGCCGGGGGCGCGGCGCAAGGCTGGGGCCTTCGGCTGGGACTGGCGGCGGCGGTCATGCTGATCGCGCTGATCGGCGGGCGGATCGTGCCCAGCTTCACCCGCAACTGGCTGGCCGCGCGCCGCGCGCCCGCGCTGCCCGCACCGGCAGGGCGGGCCGATGCGGCGGCGCTGGCGCTGACCGGCGCGGCGCTGGTGGCCTTCGTCGTCCTGCCGCACCAAGTGTTGACCGCTGGGCTCGCGCTGATGGCGGGGCTGGCCAACCTGGGGCGGCTGGCACGGTGGCAAGGGTGGCGCACGGCCGCCGAGCCGCTGGTCTGGGTGCTGCATGCGGCCTTTGCCTTCGTCGGCCTGGGGTTCCTCGGCATTGCCGCCGCCGCGGCCGGGCTGATGCCGGATGCCGGCGCGCGGCATCTGTGGCTGGCCGGTGCCGTGGGGCTGATGACGCTGGCCGTGATGACGCGGGCCAGCCTGGGCCACACCGGCCGCCCGCTGCACGCCACCCGCCTGATCGCCGCGCTCTATCTGGCGCTGATCCTGTCGGCCCTGGCGCGCCCGGCCCATGCGCTCTGGCCGCAGGTGCCGGGGCTTCTGGAACTGTCGGGCTTCGGCTGGATGCTGGCCTTCGGCGGGTTCGCCGCGCTCTTCTGGCCCGTCCTGACCCGCCCAGGACCCGGCCCGAAAGCCGCCCCGGGCGGGCGATGAACGGCTGGGCGCCCTATCTGGCCGCCTGGGCGGTCTTCCTGCTGAGCCACGCGATCCCGGTGCGCCCGTGGATCAAGGGCTGGCTGGTCGCGCGGCTGGGGGCGGGCGGTTTCGGGCTGGCCTACAGCGCGGTCTCGGTCGCGGCGCTGGCCTGGCTGATCGTCGCGGCGGGGCGCGCACCCTGGGTGCCGCTGTGGGACGCGGCCGCCTGGCAGCGCGCCTTCGCCCAGGGGGCGACGCTGGCGGCCTGTCTGCTGATCGCGTTCGCGGCTTTTGCGCCCAACCCCCTGTCCTTCGCCGGCTGGCGCAACGCCCGGTTCGAACCGGACCGCCCCGGGATCGTCGGGCTTCTGCGCCACCCGTTCCTGGCGGCACTGGTGTTGTGGGCAGCGGGTCACGTGCCGGCCAACGGCGATCTGGCCCATGCGCTGATGTTCGGTGGTTTCGCGGCCTTCGCGGCCCTCGGCATGGCCATGATCGACCGCCGCCGGCGGCGCGAACTCGGCACGGCGGACTGGGCGCGGCTGACTTCAGGTCGCATCACCCTGCCGCCGGCTTGGCCCGTCCGGCTGGCGGCCGGCCTGGGGCTTTGGTGGGTGCTCGCCGCGCTCCACCCGATCCTGATCGGCCCCGCCGTCTGGCCTTGACGGGCTGATGTGCTGTCAGCCCTGCTGGCGCACGCCGGTGCGGCGAACCACCGGCACCGAGGTCTCGCTCAGTTCGGCACAGAAGGCATCGACCGCGGCCGGGTGCGCATCGCGCCGCACTGCACGGGACCGATGGCAGTGGGCGAGGGGTCGGAGACAAAGCTCAGCCGCCCGGCGATCAGTTTGACCATCGCCTCGGGGCTGCGGGGACAGGGGATATCGGTCTGCTGATATCGTTCTGCTACCAAGCTGGTTTCACGCGATGGATCCCTCACGGGATTCGTGCGGAAGCGCCCATCCTGCCGGAAAGACCCGCATCACATGAACCATCGGGTGGATTGCCGTCCGGCAAAGCCGGCGCGGTTCAAATCGACTGGGCCAATCCGGGCGTGACGATGCAGATGCGCGCGGGGGCACCGCTCAGGCCGTGGTGCGGTGGCCGGCCGGCGTGTCTGATGCTTGCCCCGCCCGTGCGCCCAGCCGCGCCCAGACCTCGTCGGCCATCGGGTGGCTGCCGTCGCAGAGCCGCGCTGCGATCAGGTTCATCGAGATCGCCGGAAGCGTGCTTTGCAGGTTGACCAGCCGACCGCTGTCGATGTCCGCCCGGGTGAGGTTCTCGGGGATCCATGCGACCCCGAGGCCGGTCCGCGCGAACTCCAGCGCGGCAAGGGTCAGCGCGGTCTCGAGCCGCGGCCGGACCCGGCCTACCCTGGTCAGCCGCGGAAAGATGATGCGGCGCTGGACCTGCCCGAGGAACACGTCGGCCGGATAGGCGATGACCGGCAGTTCGCCGCGCTCATAGGCATGGTTCAGACCGGCCAGCTGGTCGCCGGCATAGACCGGGATCAGCGTTTCGGTCCCGATGTGCATGATGTCGAGGAAGTCTGACCCCGGGACCTCCTGGCCACCCACGACGTCGTGGATCAGGGCTATGTCGGCGCGGCGGGTCATCAGTTGCGCCAGACAGTCGTCGCGGTTGGCCGAACGCAGGCGGGTGTCGAGGTCGAGATCGGCGTAGCGGCCGATGATCTCGGGCGTCGAGGTCGCGGCGATGGCGTGCTGCGAGGCGATGACGATGCGTCGGCGCCGGGCGCCGTCGGTGTCGCGCAGCATCTGGGCAAGATCGCGCAGGCCTGCCGACATTTCGCGCATCCGCTCCAGCTGGTCGGTCACATGAGCGGCCAGCCTTGCCGGGCGTGCCGTCCGGTCGAACAGCGCGACGCCCAGTGACTGCTCGATCTGGCGGATCCGGCGCGAAAAGGCGGGCTGGGACACGTTGCGTTTCTGGCAGGCTGCCTGGAACGACCCGTGCTCGGCCACCGCCAGGATGTCCTCGATCCACTCCAGGCGCATGCGCCCTCCAACATGCATGTTTTGCATGTAATCGCAGGAAATCGGCATTTGAAAAGGCCTAAGTTCGGTGTTCTTCATGTTGTGACCCGACGACAAGGACCCAAGCATGCACCTCGCCAGGTTTCCCCGGTATCGGCTCGGCCATTTCCCCACTCCGCTCGAACGGCTCGACCGGCTGAGCGCGGCCCTCGGCGGCCCGGAGATCTGGATCAAGCGCGACGACTGCACGGGACTTGCCTCGGGCGGGAACAAGACGCGCAAGCTGGAATACCTGGTGGCGGCGGCACTGGCCGAGGGGGCCGACACGCTGGTCACCCAGGGTGCCACGCAATCGAACCACGTCCGCCAGACGGCGGCTGCGGCCTGCCGGGCGGGGCTGCACTGCGAGGCGCTTCTGGAGCGCCGGGTGACGAACCAGGGCGCGGACTACGAGACGGCGGGCAATGTCCTTCTGGACGTCATGATGGATTGCGGGCTCGACTTCCGGCCCGAGGGGCTCGACATGAACGCCGAGGCCGAGGCGCTGGCCGAACGGCTGCGCGGGCGGGGGCGAAAGCCCTATGTCATCCCGGGCGGAGGGTCGAACCCGGTCGGCGCGCTCGGCTATGCGGCCTGCGCCGGGGAATTGGTGGGACAGGCCGATGCCGCCGGGCTGCGGATCGACCACATCGTTCATGCGACCGGCAGCGCCGGCACCCAGGCGGGCCTGCTGGCGGGCCTGTTCGCCATGAACGCGCCCATACCCGTGACCGGCTTCTCGGTGCGCGCCGCGCGCGACCGTCAGATCGACAATGTCCATGCCCTTGCCGTGCGGACAGCCGAACTGATCGGCGCCCGCGGGACACTGCCGCGCGAGATGGTCGTCGCCCATGACGATCAGGTGGGGCCCGGCTATGGCCAGCCGACCGCGGAAATGGTCGAGGCCATGCTGCTGCTGGCGCAGACCGAAGGCATCCTGCTGGACCCGGTCTATTCGGGCAAGGGCTTCGCCGGCCTTGTGTCCATGGTCCGGGCCGGTGCCTTTGCCAGGGGCGAGCGCGTGGTGTTCCTGCACACCGGCGGCTCCGTGGCGCTGTTTGCCTATGGCCACCTCTTTTCCAGCCAGAAGGCCGCCTGAGCGGCCCCTTCCAACCGACAACCAACAGCGGAGATCACCGATGCCTTCCCACAGCAGCATCCTTGCCGTTTCCCTTGCCGGCGCGTTCCTGGCCGGCGCGGCGCAGGCCGAGACGATCCGGCTGTCGACCTACGTGAACGAGACCGACATCCGCTATCAGGGCTTCGTCAAGTTCGCCGAGCTTGTCGCGGAGAAGACCGGGGGGCGCGTCACGGTCGAGATCTTCCCGTCCTCGACGCTGCACTCCTGGTCGGACGGGGTCGATGCGCTGCAGGGCGGCGTGTCCGACATCAGCTGGATCTCGGCCGACACGCGGCTGCCCTGCTACCGGGTAACCTCGCTCTATCCCGCTGCCGTCGATCTGAGCAACCAGATCGGGCTCGACGCGGCCTATGCCGAACTCATCGCCCCCGAGGCCGCGGCCGTGGGGCTGATCCCGATCATCAACTCGAATTACTCCTACGATCAGGAGTGGTGGTTCCAGGGCCCGATCGAGGGACTGAACAAGCTGGACGGCAAGCTGGTTCGGTCGATCGGGCCGCTGGTCAGCCTGATGATCGAAAGCTGGGGTGGTCAGCCCGTGTTCATCGCCCCCGGCGAGGTGTTCCAGTCCGCCGAGCGCGGCGTCGTGAACGGGATCAACATGGGCGTCGCCACCTACAGTTCGTGGCAGCTCTGGAACGTCATGCCCTACATGGTGAACGCCAACCTGTTCTACGGCAACATCCAGTACATGATGAACCTCGACCGCTTCAACAGCCTGGCCGAGGCCGACCGGACCGCCCTGCTGGAGGCCGCGCGCGAGACCGAGACCTGGTTGCAGCCGCGCTACGAAGGCTGGATCGACGAGCAGGTCGGCAACGCCGTCATGAAGGGCGGCGGCGCGGCGGTTTCGATCTCCTCGGCCGAGCGCAATGCCCTGATCGCCGAGATCGAGGCCAAGTGGACGGCCGAGGTGGACGCCGCCTGCGGGCCCGAACTGGCCGGCCAGTTGCGCGCGCTGTTCGCGCAGCACCGGCTCTAGTCGACACCCGCGGCGCGCCCGGCGTCGGAGGCATCCATGCGCGAACTCGTTGACCGAGCCACAAGGGCCGTCGAAGTGCTGGTCGTGGCCCTGGCCGCGGCCGGCGCCCTGATCGTCGTCGTCCAGATGGTCTGGATCAGCTACGGGGTGTTCATGCGTTATGTCATGGGCGCGCCCGACCGTCTGGTCACCGAGGCGACGGCGCTTCTGCTGTTCCCGGTGGCACTGGTCGGGCTGGCCTATGCGATGCGCGAGGACAGCTATCCGCGTGTCACATTGCTGACCGACTTGCTGGGCCCCGTCCCGCGCAAGCTGGTCGGTCTGCTGAACGGCGCGATCATGGTGGCGATCGGGGTGTTCTTCTCGATCACCACCGTCAACGCCACGCTGCGCGCCTTCGATTCCGGCGCAGCCTCCGAGATCCTGCGCTGGCCGCGCTACCTGTTCTGGGGTCCCGTCGCGTTCTCGCTGTGCCTGTTCACCCTTTATGCGATGCTGAGGCTCCTGCAGATCGCCCTGCGCCCGGCATCCGAAACGGAGTCGCGCGATGGAATGGTATGAGGTCGGCCTCGGGCTGCTGGCGCTGCTCGTCCTGTTGATCGGGCTCGGCCTGCCCATCCCCTTCGCGCTGGCGGCCGCCTCGCTTCCCTTCCTGTGGCAGATCCAGAGCTTCAATACCTCGCTCGTCTCGGCCCAGCTGAAGCTCTGGGGGGTCTGGATCAACTACATCCTGCTGGCGGTGCCCCTGTTCGTGTTCCTGGGCGAGCTGATCAGCCGATCGAACATCGGCGCGAACCTCTATGACTTCATGCATCGCGGCGTTCGGGTCCGCGGCTCGGCGGCCTATGGGTCGATTGGGGCCTGCGCGGGCTTCGGGGCGGTCTGCGGGTCGTCCATGGTGGGGTCGCTGACGATCGGCGGCGTCGCCCTGCCCGAGATGCTGCGCCTCGGCTACGGCCGCAGGCTGGCCAGCGGCGTGCTGGCCGCGGGGGGCACGCTGAGCGTGCTGCTTCCGCCCAGCCTGATCCTTTTGTTCTACGGCATCGTCACCGACCAATCCATCGGCAAGCTGTTCATGGCCGGCGTCATCCCCGGCCTGATCCTTGCCTCGCTTTTCGTTCTGGTCGTGGTGGTCTGGGCCTGGCTGCGCCCCGAGGACGTTCCCGACCGCGACCGCGGCCCACGGATGCGTCTGGTGCAGATGGCGGTGTCGCTCGGGCCGGTCATCGTGATCGGGGCGGTGATCACCTTCGCCATCTACGGCGGCGTTGCCACGCCGACCGAAGCCGCCGCGGTCGCCGCGCTGGCGACGGTGGCGCTGGCCGTCGGGGTCGGCGGGCTGCGCTGGGCGGGCTTTGTCGAGGCGCTGATGTCGACCATGCGCACGATGGGCTATCTGGGCCTGCTGCTGTCGGCCGGGGTGCTGTTCGGCTTCGTGCTCAACTACTACCGCGTGCCGCAACAGTTCACGACGCTGTTCCTGTCATTCGAACTTGCGCCCTACATGGTGCTGGCGCTGGTCATCCTGTTCTACATTGCGCTGGGGATGTTCCTCGAACCCGTGTCGATGACCTTCATTACCCTGCCGGTGATCGTGCCGCTGATCGCCGCCGCCGGGTTCGACCTGATCTGGTTCGGCATCATCTACACGATCACGATGGAGATCGCGGTGCTGACACCCCCTGTGGGGCTGAACCTCTATGTCATCCAGGGCATTAGCCGGGGCAAGGTGTCGGTCGGTGACGTGATCGTCGGCAGCCTGCCCTTCATCGGCGCGCTGGTCGTCCTCGTCGGTCTGATGATCGCCTTTCCCCAGGCCGCGCTCTGGCTGCCGCAGCAGGTCAAGTGACGATGGATCTGCCATGCCTGCGGGAGGGCCGCGGGCCCGCACTGGTGCTGGTCCACGGCTATCTGGGCGGCAGCGCCCAGTGGCGGGACCAGCTGGCAGCCCTGCGGCCGTTTCGTGATGTGATCGCGCCCGACCTTCCCGGGTTCGGCGCTGCCGTGAACCTGCCCGGCCCGGACACCATCGCGGGCTTCGCATTGGCGGTCACCGGCTTCCTCGACCGGCTCGGGATCAGGCGCTTCGCGCTTCTGGGCCACAGCATGGGCGGAATGATCGTGCAGGAGATGGCAGCCCGGCTGGGCGACCGGATCGAACGGCTGGTCCTCTATGGGACCGGGCCGCTGGGCCGGATGCCCGACCGTTTCGAGCCGTTGGAAACCTCGATGGACCGCCTGGCGGCCGACGGCGTGGCCGCCACCGCCGACCGCATCAGCGCGACCTGGTTCCGCGACGGGGCGCAGGCGCCGGGCCATGCGGTCGCGCGCGAACTCGGTCGGGTCGCCAACCCCGGCGCTGCCCGCAACGCCCTTGTCGCGATGCGCGACTGGGACGGGCGCGGTGCGCTGGCCGGTCTGGACATCCCCTGCCGCATCATCTGGGGCGACCGCGACCGATCCTATCGCTGGCCGCAGGTCGCGGCGCTGTGGGACGGGATCGCCGGGGCCGAGCTTGGTGTCATCCCGGGTGCAAGCCACGCTGCCCATCTGGAAAAACCTTACATCTTCAACGTGATGCTGCGGGACTTCCTGTCGGGCGGCTGAGGGGCGGCAATCGGGGAAAGGGCTTCGGGTCCCGCCCGCCCGCGGACGGGGGATCACCCGCCGGGCCTGGTGCGGGTGGCGTGCCTGCTCCCGCATCCCGACGGCCTGGGGACCGGGAAGGCGCAAGCGGTGACGCGCTGGCTGAGCGAACGCAACGGTCCGGTGGTCAGCCATCCCCCGGCAGGACACCGAGCGGGTTTCGAGGCCTCAGGTTGTCAGGTGGCAGGCGGAATAGCGGTCCGGCGCGATCTGCTTCAACTCCGGCACGCTGGCCGCGCATTCGGCCACTGCCCGGGGGCAGCGGGTGCGGAACACGCACCCCGAGGGCGGGTTGATCGGGCTCGGGATGTCGCCCGTCAGGATCACCCGCTTGCGTTTCTGTCCCGGCTTCGGGATCGGCACGGCGGACAGCAGTGCCTCGGTATAGGGGTGGTTGGGGCTGGAATAGAGCGCCGCCGAGGGCGCGATCTCCATGATGCGGCCCAGATACATGACCACCACGCGGTCGCAGATGTGTTCCACCACGGCGAGGTCGTGCGCGATGAACAGCATCGTCAGGTCGAAGCTGTCCTTGAGGTCGTCGAGCAGGTTGATCACCTGCGCCTGGATCGACACGTCGAGCGCCGAGACGGGTTCATCCGCCACGAGGAAATCGGGGTTCACCGCAAGGGCCCGGGCGATGCCGATGCGCTGGCGCTGGCCGCCCGAGAACTCGTGCGGAAAGCGGTCGAGGTAGTCGGCCGACAGGCCCACCTGTTCCAGCAGCTCGACGCAGCGGTCCTCGCGCGTGGCGGGGTCGCCGATCCCGTGCAGGTCGAGCGCGTGGCGGATCGTGGTGCGGATCTTCTCGCGCGGGTTCAGGCTGGCATAGGGGTCCTGAAAGATGATCTGCATCCGCTTGCGGTAGCGGCGCATCTGGGCGCGCGGAAGCGTCAGGATCTCGGTGCCGTCGAACCGCACCGACCCCGCCGTCGCCTCTTCCAGCCGCAAGAGCAGGCGGCCCACGGTCGTCTTGCCCGACCCGCTTTCGCCCACGAGGCCCAGAACCTCGCCCCGGCGGATGCCGAAGGACACGCCGGACACCGCCCTGACGTGGTTCACGACGCGGTGCAGCACGCCGCCCCGGATGGGGAAATGCTTGACCAGACCCTCGACGCGCAGAAGTTCATCGGTCATGCGGGCGTCCTTTCGGCCAGGTCGAGATCGGACCATCGCAGGCAGCGCACTTCGCGCCCGGGCAGGGCGGGCTCCAGCGCCGGCATCACCGTCGCGCAGCGGGGTTCGGCGTGGGCGCAGCGGGTGGAAAAGCGGCAACCCGCGGGCAGGCGCGACAGCGAGGGCACCTGGCCTGGAATCGTCTGGAGCCGCTTTTTGGGCGGGGACCTGCCCAGCCTGGGGATCGAGTTCATCAGCCCCGCCGTATAGGGCATCCGGGGACGGTCGAAGATATCGGCGACCGGGCCGGTTTCGACCACCTGGCCCGCATACATCACCACCACGCGGTCGGCGACCTCCGCCACCACACCCAGGTCGTGGGTGATGAAGACGATGGCCATTCCGAGCTTTTCCTGAAGCGATTTCATCAGGTCGAGGATTTGCGCCTGGATCGTGACATCGAGCGCGGTGGTCGGTTCATCCGCGATCAGGAGGCTGGGTTCGCAGGCCAGCGCCATGGCGATCATTGCCCGCTGACGCATCCCGCCCGACATCTGGTGCGGGTAGTTGTCTGCCCGGCGGCGCGGTTCGGGGATACCGACAAGCTGCAGGAGTTCGACCGCCCGCTCGTGCGCGGCGCGGGCAGCAAGCCCGTCGTGGCGCACGACGACCTCGGAGATCTGGTGGCCGATGGTGTGGACGGGGTTCAGGCTGGTCATCGGCTCCTGGAAGATCATGCCGATGTCCTTGCCCCGCACCGCGCGCATCTCGGGTTCGGACAGGGTGGTGAGTTCCCGTCCGCGCAGCCGGATCGACCCGCGGGTGATGCGCCCGACGCCCGCCGGCAGGAGTCGCATGATCGACAGGCTGGTGACCGACTTGCCCGACCCGCTTTCGCCGACG
>DAOLBY010000087.1:12901-13593 GCA_035324325.1 Paracoccaceae bacterium
TCTCGCCCGGGCTCACGGTGAAGGACACGCCGTCGACGGCCACGACCTGGTTGCGACCGCCCAGCGAAAAGGTGGTCTGGAGGTCGGTCATTTCCAGCAGGGGCGGGGGTGTCGGGGTCATCCTGCGATCCTCGGCCGGGGGGAAAGGCAGCGGCCCGCGCCGGGCTGGCCGGTGATCGACCGGCCGTCCCAGACGGTGGTCCCGCGCAGAAGCGTGCGGCGGATGGCGCCGCGGAACACGGCGCCATGGGACAGCCGCGCCACGTCGCGCGCAGCGGTCAGCATCGTCGCTGCCTCGATCCTCGTGCTGCCCGACAGGTCGGCCAGCACGAGGTCGGCTTCGGCACCGGGCGCCAGGCGGCCCTTCTGCGGCAGCCCGTAGCGGCGCGCGGCATTGCCCGAGACGAGAGCCGCGACCTGCGCAAGCGTGACGCGGCCGGCGGCCACGGCGTCGAACAGGATCGGCAGCATCGTTTCGGTGCCGGGATGGCCGGGGGGCGCGGTCAGGAAATTGCCTTCATGTGCGGCCTTTTCGGCGGCGGAAAAGGCGGCGTGGTCGGTCGTGACATGCGCGATGGTGCCATCGTCCAGCGCGGCCCACAGCGCCTCGCGGTCGGCGGCGTGGCGGACGGGCGGGTTGATCTTGGCGCAGACGCCAGCGCGGGCCACGTCATCGGCGGTATGGTGCAGGG
>DAOLBY010000272.1:0-2296 GCA_035324325.1 Paracoccaceae bacterium
GGCGCCGTCTGCGTCTACCATGAGATGGTCGAAACCGCAGTCCGCGCGCTGGAGGGGACCAGCATCCCCGTCGCCGCCGTCTCCACCGGCTTCCCTGCAGGGCTTTCCCCCTACAAACTCCGCATCGCCGAGATCGGCGAAAGCGTGGCCGCGGGGGCGGCCGAGATCGACATCGTGATCTCGCGCCGCCATGTGCTGACCGGCAACTGGCAGGCGCTCCACGACGAGATGGCGGCCATGCGCGCGGCCTGCGGCAAGGCCCATGTCAAGGCGATCCTGGCCACGGGGGAACTCGGCACGCTGCGGAACGTGGCCCGGGCGAGCCTGGTGTGCATGATGGCGGGGGCGGATTTCATCAAGACCTCGACGGGGAAGGAGACGGTGAACGCCACGCTGCCCGTGACCCTGGTGATGATCCGCGCCATCCGCGACTATCACGAGCGCACGGGCTTCAAGGTGGGCTACAAGCCCGCGGGCGGCATCGCCAAGGCCAAGGACGCGCTGCTGTATCTGGCGCTGATGAAGGACGAGCTGGGGGCCGACTGGACGCGGCCCGACCTGTTCCGCTTCGGCGCCTCGAGCCTGCTTGGCGACATCGAGCGCCAGCTCGAACACCACCTGACCGGCGCCTATTCGGCCGGGCACCGGCATGCGATGGGATAGGGCGGAGCGGGGGTTTCACACCCCCGCACCCCCGTGGGATACTTGAGCCATCAGGAAAGGGGAGGCGCACCGCGCCATGACCATCCGCGACATCTTCGAGACGCTCGACTACGGCCCTGCGCCGGAGGCCGCGAGCGAGGCGCTGGCCTGGCTCGACCAGCACGGGCGGCGCTTCGGGCACTGGATCGACGGCACCTTCACCGAAGCGGGCGAGACCTTCGCTACCGTCAACCCCGCGACGGGGGCGGAACTGGCGCAGGTCACGCAAGGCACGGCCGCGGATGTGGCGGCGGCGGTGGCCGCGGCCCGGCGGGCGCAGCCGAAATGGGCGAAGGTCGCGCCCCATGCCCGGGCGCGGGTGCTCTATGCGCTCGGGCGGCTGGTGCAGAAGCATTCGCGCCTGCTGGCGGTCATCGAGACCATGGACAACGGGAAGCCGATCCGCGGGAGCCGCGACATCGATGCGCCGCTGGTCGCGCGGCATTTCGGCTATCACGCCGGGATGGCGCAGCTGCTGCCGACGCTCTTCCCCGGGATGGTGCCGCAGGGGGTGGGGGGCGCGGTGATTCCGTGGAACTTCCCGCTGTTGATGCTCGCGTGGAAGGTGGCGCCGGCGCTGGCGGCGGGCAACACCATCGTCCTGAAGCCCGCCGAGTGGACGCCGCTTTCGGCGCTGCTGTTCGCCGAGATCAGCCGCGAGGCGGGGCTGCCGAAAGGTGTGCTCAACATCGTCACCGGCGACGGGGCGACGGGCGCGGCGCTGGTGGCGGCGCCGGGGCACAAGCTGGCCTTCACCGGCTCGACCGAGGGCGGCCGCCGCATCCGTGGAGCCACCGCCCGCACCGGCCAGGCGCCGGCGCTCGGACTGGGCGGCAAGTCGCCCTACGTCGTCTTCGACGACGCCGACCTCGACTCGGCGGTCGAGGGCCTCGTGGATGCCATCTGGTTCAACGGCGGGCAGGTCTGCTGCGCGGGCTCGCGCCTTCTGGTGCAGGAGGGGGTGGCGGAACGCTTCCACGCCCGGCTGCGGCAGCGGATGGACGGGTTGCGCATCGGCGACCCCCTGGACAAGTGCATCGACGTGGGCGCCATCGTCCACCCCGAGCAGCGGGCGCGCATCGCGGCGATGGTGGAGGGCAATGGCGAGGGCGCGACCTATCGTGCCGCGGGGCTCCTGCCAACGCAGGGCTGTTTCTACCCGCCCACGCTGATTGCCGGCCTGTCGCCCGCCAACCCGCTGATGCAGGACGAGATCTTCGGGCCGGTGCTGGTCTCGTGCAGCTTCCGCACGCCGGAAGAGGCGGTCGCGCTTGCCAACAACACGCGCTATGGCCTCGCCGCCAGCATCTGGACCGAAAACGTCAACCTCGCGCTCGACATCGCGCCGAAGCTGCGCGCCGGGGTGGTCTGGGTCAACGGCACCAACATGTTCGACGCGGCGGCGGGCTTCGGCGGCGTGAAGGAATCGGGCTTCGGCCGCGAGGGGGGGCCCGAGGGCCTGCGCGCCTGGCTGCGCCCCGTGGCCAGGTCGTCGACGCTGAAGCCCGTGGCCGCTGTGCCGGAACCAAAGACCCCCGAGGGCATGGCGCTGGACCGCACCGCCAAGTTCCTGATCGGCGGCAAGCAGGCCCGC
>DAOLBY010000088.1:0-5601 GCA_035324325.1 Paracoccaceae bacterium
CGCGTCGGCCGCGACCAGTTCGGCGGAAAGCCCGGTACGGTCGAGGTTCGCCTGCACCCGCCGCAGGCGGGGGGCCGAGATGTCCACCGCCGTCACCCGCGCGCCCATCGCCGCAAGTTGCAGCGTCTTGCCCCCCGGCGCGGCACAGAGGTCCCCCACCGCTTCGCCCGGCCGGGCGTCGAGCAGCCGCGCGGCCAGCGCGGCCCCCGCATCCTGCACCCACCAGGCGCCGGCGTCCCAGCCCGGCACCGCCGTCACCTGCGCGCCCGGCGGCAGACGGACCGAGCCGGTGGGCAGCCGTTCGGACCCGGGCGGCAGGTCGGCAGGGCGCAGCGGGTTCGGCGTCAGATCGACAGGCGGAGCCGCGGTGTGGACCGCCTCCATCACCTCAACGGCCGGTCGGCCCCAGGCGGCGACCAGCGGCTTGCGCAGCCATGGCGGCAGTTTCTGCGGCGGGGCGTGGCGGGGCGGGGCCGCTGCCACCTGCCTCAGCACCGCGTTGGCCAGTCCCGCAAAGGCCGCGGTGCGCCGGCCGTGGCGCAGCCCGTCCACCAGCGCGTTGACGACGCCATGCGCGGCCTCGCCCGCCGCCAGTTCCACGGCCCCCAGCCGCAGCGCGTTGCGCACCGTCCGCGGCGGGGCCTTGCGCAGGTGCTGGGCAAGCATGGCATCCGCGGCATCGAGCCGCCGCAGCACCGCCGCCGCCAGCCGCTGCGCCCGCGCCCGTTCGGGCGGGGCAAGGCCTGCCAGCGGCCCGGGCACCGCCTCTGCGGCCTCCTGCAGCATCCGCCCCTCGCCCAGCACCGCATCGAGCAGCGCCACCGCCGCCATGCGTGCCGCCACGCCCTCTGTCGCCATCCGCGCGCCTCCGGCCGGGGTTGAGACCCGTCAGGGGTCGCGTATATCACCGTCAAGCGGTGAACAAGCGAACGGGGCGCAGGGCTGCCATGACCGACAACGACCAGACCGGCGACCCCAGGACCGGCGACGACCCGCTGGCCCACCTGCCGCCCGCCGCGCGCCGCGCGCTGGAAGAAGCCGAGGCGCGCCGGGCCGCCGCGACGCCGCCCGACCTTCCGCGGGAACTGGGGGGGCGCAAGGGCCCCGAACCCGTGCGCTATGGCGACTGGGAGAAGAAGGGCCTCGCCATCGACTTCTGAGCGGCCCCCCGGCGCCGGTGCTTGCCCCGGCGCGTGGCTGTGCCTAGATGGCGCCCATGCCCCTGAGCCTTCCGTTCCTGTCGCGTCCGCCCTTCGTCCCCGTCCTCCGCCTGTCGGGCGTGATTGCGGCGGGGCGCGGGGTGCTGTCCGGTCCGGGGCTGTCGGATGCGGGACTGGCGCCGCTGATCGAACGCGCCTTCCGGCGTGGCAAGCCCGCGGCCGTCGCGCTGGTGATCAACTCGCCGGGCGGATCGGCGGTGCAGTCGAGCCTGATTGCCGCGCGCATCCGCCGCCTTGCCGACGAGAAGAAGGTGCCGGTTCATGCCTTCGTCGAGGATGTGGCGGCCTCGGGCGGCTACTGGCTGGCCTGCGCGGGCGATGACATCTGGGTGGACGACAGTTCCATCGTCGGGTCCATCGGCGTCATCTTCGCAGGCTTCGGCTTTCCGGAGTTCATGAAGCGGCAGGGGATCGAGCGGCGGGTGGTCACGGCGGGGCGGTCGAAATCGCTGGCCGATCCTTTCCAGCCCGAGAAGCCCGAGGATGTGGAGCGCCTGCAGGCGCTTCAGGCGCCCATCCATGCGGCCTTCATCGAGCATGTGAAGGCCCGGCGTGGCACGCGACTGGACGCGACGGCCGACCTGTTCAACGCCGATGTCTGGGTCGGCCGGCAGGCCGTGGACCTCGGGCTGGCCGACGGCATCGCGCATCCGGTGCCGAAGCTGCGCGCGCTTTACGGAGAAAAGGTGCGGCTGCTGCCGCTCGGCCAGCGGCGCAGCCTCTGGCAGCGGTTCGGGGCGGCGGGGCTGGCGCAGTCGGCGGTTGCCGGGGCGGTCGAGGCGGCCGGGGACCGCGCGCTCTGGGCGCGCTACGGTCTGTGATGCCGTGATCCAGATTGCCGCGCTTTTTCTGGTCGGGATGGTGGTTCTGGCCTTCGCGACACGGTTTCGCCGCCCGCGCCGCCCCCCGCCGGCGCTGGCCCAGCCCTGCACCCGCTGCGGCCGGCTGACGCCGGCGTCCCAGACCTGCCCCTGCGGCCGTCCCCCCCCTTCCAGGAGCTGACAGACCATGCTCTTCGACCTTCTCTGGGCCGCTGCCGGCCTTGGCCTGCTGGTGGTGGCGGGCGATGCCCTGGTGAGGGGGGCGGTCAACTTGGCGCTGCGCCTCGGCATTCCCGCACTGATCGTGGGTCTGACGGTGGTGGCTTTCGGCACCTCGGCGCCGGAACTTCTGGTCTCGATCCAGGCGGCGCTGGCCGATCAGGACGGGATCGCGCTCGGCAACGTGGTGGGGTCGAACATTGCCAACATCCTGCTGGTGCTGGGCCTGCCCGCGCTGATCGGCACCATCCATTCCAGCTATCTGGAACTGCGGCGCGATTACCTGACCATGATCGGCGCGACCCTGCTGTTCCTGGCGGTCGCCTGGGACGGGGTGCTGTCGCGGATCGACGCCCTGGTGCTTCTGGCGGGCCTCGCGCTGATGCTGGGCGACAACATCCGCAGCGCGCGGCGACACCGTGCCGAGGCAGCGGCGGCCAACGGCGCCGGCGAGGACGAACTGGAGGGCGCCGACGCCGGCATGCCCGGCTGGAAGATCGCCGCCTTTCTGGTCGCCGGCCTGATCGGCCTGCCCATCGGCGCCGACCTTCTGGTCGATGCCTCGGTCAACATCGCCCGCGCCTTCGGGGTCAGCGAGACGGTGATCGGGTTGACCCTCGTGGCCGTCGGCACCTCGCTGCCCGAGCTTGCCACCTCCATCGCGGCGGCGGTGCGCGGCAAGGCGGATGTGGCGCTTGGCAACGTCATCGGGTCGAACGTCTTCAACCTGCTGGCCATACTCGGCATCGCCTCGCTGGTCGACACGCTGGCGGTCCCTGCAGAGATCCTGTCCTACGATGCCTGGGTCATGCTGGGGGTGTCGCTGCTTCTGGTGCCGTTCGTGTTCCTGAGGCAAGACATCACGCGGATCGTGGGAGTGGGCTTGACGGCGGCCTATGCGGCCTATGCTGCATCGCTCGTGATGTAGCGGGGACGGCGGCGATGGACGGTGCGGCACTGGTGACCGGGGGTGCGCGGCGGCTTGGCCGCGCAATGGCGCTGGAACTGGCGCGGCACGGCCATGACGTGGCGGTGCATTTCGCCGGGTCGGCGGACGAGGCTGCCGAGGTCGTGGCCGAGATCGAGGCTCTGGGCCGCCGCGCCGTCGCGCTGCGGGCCGACCTGCTGGACGACGCGCAGACCGCGGGCCTCGTGCCGCGGGCGGCGGCGGCCCTGGGGCGGCCGCTGACGGTGCTGGTCAACAACGCCTCGATCTTCGAATACGACAACCTCGCCACGGCAACGCTGGCGGGCTGGGACCGGCACATCGGGTCGAACCTGAAGGCGCCGGTGTTCCTGACGCAGGCCTTCGCCGCGCAGGCCCCAGTGGCTTCGCGCGACGCCGCTGGCGAGACCCTGGCCACCGGCCTTGTCATCAACCTGATCGACCAGCGCGTGCTGAAGCCGACGCCCGAGTTCATGACCTATACCATCGCCAAGATGGGCCTCTGGGCCTTCACGCGCACCGCCGCGCAGGCTCTGGCGCCGCGCATCCGGGTGAATGCCATCGGTCCCGGCCCGACGATGCAGGGCGCGCGCCAGACCACGGCGCACTTCGCCCGTCAGCGCGCCGCGACCGTGCTGGAACGCGGCGCCGACCCTACCGACATCTGTGCCGCGCTGGCCTATTTTCTGACCGCCCGCGCGGTCACGGGGCAGTTGCTCTGTATCGATGGCGGCCAGCATCTTGGCTGGCGCACGCCCGATGTCCTTGGGCCGGAGTGACCCAGCGTCAGGCTGTCCCGGCAAGAGTTGTCCACTTCCGGGCCCGCTGTCACGGCGGCGTTACAAGTTCCTTGAGATTCAGTGATTTGACGCTGTGGACAAGAATCTTTCCCTGAATTTCAATGTCTTGCAGGTTCGCCTAAAAAACAGGCAAGTCAGGGAAGGGGGCCGAATACAAGGGAAATCCGGCGCTGCCTGAAACTTCCCAACAAGGTTATCCACAAAAACGGTGGATGCCTTCCCCCTTGCTCCCACCCGAAGATCATTGCAGCGAGGTGGGGGAATCGATGAACGAAGGACACGGGTTTGCAGACCGGCGGGGATGACCAGACAGCGCGCGAGGCCGCCACCGGCCATGCGGCGATAGCGGATGCGCTGCGCACGCTCGACGCCTCGCCGGGCGTCTACAGGATGCTGAATGCGGCCTCCGAGGTGCTGTATGTCGGCAAGGCACGCAACCTCAAGGCGCGGGTATCGAACTACGCCCGCCCCGCGGGCCACAGCCCCCGCATCGCGCGGATGATCCGCGAAACCGCTTCGATGATGTTCCTGACGACGCGCACGGAAACCGAGGCGCTGCTGCTGGAACAGAACCTGATCAAGCAGCTCAAGCCGCGCTACAACGTGCTTCTGCGCGACGACAAGTCCTTCCCCAACATCCTGATCTCGACCGAGACGCCCTTTCCCCAGATCAAGAAGCACCGCGGCAAGCGGTCGGAAAAGGGGCACTATTTCGGCCCCTTCGCCAGCGCCGGCGCGGTCAACCGCACGCTGAACCAGTTGCAGAAGGTCTTTCTGCTGCGCAATTGTTCGGATGCGATGTTCGCCAGCCGCACCCGGCCCTGCCTGCTGCACCAGATCCGGCGGTGCAGTGCGCCCTGTGTCGGGAAGGTGTCGCAGGACGACTACGGCGCGCTGGTGGGCGATGCCCGCCGCTTCCTCGAAGGCAAGTCCACCACCGTGCAGGCCGACCTTGCGCGTGCCATGGCCGAAGCCTCGGAGGCGATGGAGTTCGAGCGCGCCGCCGCCCTGCGCGACCGCATCCGCGCGCTGACGGCGGTGCAGTCCGCGCAGGGGATCAACCCCCGCGGCGTGGCCGAGGCCGATGTCGTGGCCCTGCATCTGGAGGGCGGGCAGGCCTGCGTGCAGGTGTTCTTCATTCGCGCGAACCAGTCCTGGGGCAACCGCGACTTCTATCCACGCATCGGCGGCGGGGCCGAGGCGCCGGAGATCCTGCAGGCCTTCCTCGCCCAGGTCTATGACGACCGCGAGCCGCCGCGCCTGATCCTGCTGTCCCATGCGGTCGAGGACCCCGACCTGCTGGCCGACCTGCTGTCGGACCGCGCCGGGCGGCGGGTGGAACTGGCCGTGCCGCAGCGGGGCGAAAAGGCCGAACTGGTGGAAAACGCCGCCCGCAACGCCCGCGAAAGCCTGGCCCGCCGCATGGCCGAAAGCGCCACGCAGAACAAGCTGCTGGCCGGGCTGGCCGAGGCCTTCGACCTCGATGCGCCGCCCCGCCGGATCGAGGTCTACGACAACAGCCACATCCAGGGGTCGGACGCCGTGGGCGGCATGGTGGTTGCCGGGCCGGAGGGCTTACTGAAAAGCCAGTACCG
>DAOLBY010000088.1:5611-11668 GCA_035324325.1 Paracoccaceae bacterium
CGAGGCCGGGCGGCAGGGCGACGACTTCGGCATGATGCGCGAGGTTCTGACCCGGCGTTTCGAGCGGTTGCTGAAGGAGGACCCCGAGCGCCGGGGCGACGCGTGGCCCGACCTCCTGCTGATCGACGGCGGCGCCGGGCAGGTCTCGGCCACGGCCGAAATCCTGGCCGAGATGGGGATCGACGATATCCCCTTCGTGGGCGTCGCCAAGGGCATCGACCGCGACGCCGGGAAGGAGGAGTTCCATCGCCCCGGAGAGCCGCCCTTCGCCCTGCCGCGCAACGACCCGGTCCTGTATTTCGTCCAGCGCCTGCGGGACGAGGCGCACCGCTGGGCCATCGGCGCGCATCGGGCCAGGCGGGCCAGGGCCGTGGGGGCAACGCCGCTCGACGACGTTCCGGGCGTGGGAGCGGCGCGCAAGCGGGCGCTGCTGGCGCATTTCGGCAGCGCCAAGGCCGTCGCGCGCGCCGCCCTGCCCGACCTGATGGCGGTTGACGGCATCAGCGAGGGGCTAGCGCAGGCGATTCATGACCACTTCCACCCGCGCTGAACCGGCAGGGGGCCTGTCAAGATGCAAAATCTGCCCCTGACGCGCATCATTCGATTGCGTGAAAGCCGATTTTGCGCTGACGTAACGCGCGACCGCGTCATTTCAGCCCGGGGCACATTATGGCCGATGATTCCGACGATCCCGCATTCGATGCGGACGAGATCCCGAAGCTTCTGATGAAGGCAAAGTCGGGCGGTGACGCGCTGACCTTTGCCTTCGGCCTGACCGCCAAGCCCGAGGACTGCGTTCTGCTGCTGCATCTGCGCAAGCCGGGCCAGGCGCTGAAGAAGGACGTGAAGGCCCTGCCGGTCAAGACCTCCAAGACCTGCTTCGGCACCTTCACCGTGGCCGAGGGAGAGGTTCGGCTGCAACCCGTCAAGCCCGTCAAGGGCATGATCAAGCAGCTGAAGAAGCGCTTCCGCAACGCCGGGCTGATGAAGTACACGCCCGTCCTGCTCGGACCCGGCGGCGAACCGCTGGACGAGGATACGCTGCCTGACGACGAGCTTGAGGGCGACGAGGACGACACGACCGAAACGATGGAGACGGTGCCCGAGGCGCCGCCCCTTCCGGAGGTCGACAATTCGGCGCTCAAGAAGCGGCTGGCAGCCCTCGTGCCGAAGGTGCAGGCGCTGACCGGCGACATCGCCGACCGGCTGCGCCAGGCCTGCCTGATGGCGGGCCAGCAGATCAACGCGAACGATCCGGCGGCCGAGACGACGCTGGCGCGCATCGAGGAGGTACTGGCCCGCCAGGCCGCGCCGGCTGCGCCGCCGCTGCCGCCTCGGCCAGATGCACCCGGCCAGACGACGGCCGGCAGCGACACGCCGCCCGTTGCGCCGCCGCCGCCCGAAGCACCGCAGGTGCCGCTGGCGCGGCTTCAGGAAACCATGGCCAAGATCATCCAGCGAATCCGTGCCCTGCCCGACGGGCCGGCGCGCAACATGCTGGGCGGGCAGGCGCGCGAGATCCTCGGCTTCATCAACGAGGGCGCGGTCGAACGCGCCATCGCCGCCATCCGGACGCTGACGCAGGACCTGTTGGCCGCCGAGAAGACCGGGTCGGATGGCGGCAAGGCCAAGTCCGACCCGATGGTGGTCTGGCGGGATGCGAAGGAAACCGTCGATGTGTCGATCAGCGCGCTGCAGTCGGCACTGAAGGGGATCGACGACCCCGACCTGCAGCGCATCGCCGATGCCGGGCTGAACGGCATCACCGACGGGCTGCAGACGCGGTTGATGGTGGCGCTGTTCGACTACAACGCCACGCAGGGCGACGCGCGCGCCAAGGCGGCGGCCACGCTGCGCACCCGTGCGGCCGAATTGCGCAAGATGCTCGACAGCGACCCGATCATCGCATTGTGCGAGGACAATCCCTTCGGCGTGAACGTCGCCATCCGCGGGCCGCTCGGCGCCGCGCTGAACGAGCTCGAAAACATCGCCGGCGCCTGACGCCGCACCCGGGAGTGCCCCACCGATGCCCGAAGGACAGAACGCGCCCGTCATTGACGTGGCGATCCGCGACTGGATCCAGAAGTTCAACAAGGCCAAGGGCTGGGACAGCTACAGCGTTCCGAAGCCCGAGTCGCTGAAGGTCAAGGACCCGGCGGCCAAACTCAAGGCATCCCCCAAGTCATTCTACGACAAGGGCCTCGACGAGATCGGCAAGCGCGAGGATGTCGTCTCGGCCCTCGACGACGCCAAGAAGGCGGTCGCCGACCTCATGGTGGCGCTCGGCAACGAAACCGACCCCGCCAAGATCAGGCAGCTCGAGAAGGAACTGCAGGAGAAGGAGGAGGAGCTTTCCGAACAGCAGGCCGAGCTGGACCTCTTCGACCGCTACACCAAGCGGATGAAGCAGGTCCAGGATGCGGAACAGGACCTGCCGAAGGAACTGGCCGACCTCGGCGTGTCGATCGAGGGCCTGCGCGACCAGGTGGAGAAGGGCGCGGTAGATCTGGCCACGCTGGACGCGGGAGAGCTTGCCCGGTTCCGCGATTTCCACGACATGGTGTCGAAGAACGTGGAGAAGTGGCGCCAGGAGGTCATCCCCCTGACGCGCGAAACCGACTCGGGCACCGAGACGCAGTACTTCGCCGTCCTCAATTCCAAGGAATACAAGCTTCTGTTCGGGATGCTGGAAGAGGCGATCCTGCTTCTGCAACTCGGCAAGCTCGACGAGGCCAAGGCCAAGGTGCAGGCCGTTTCCGACCTGATGGTGGAATTCCGCAACGCCCGCACCGGCGCCGAACCGATCACCCAGCGCGAACAGCTGGACCCGGCGCTGGACGAGCCGCTGATGCAGGCCGAGGCCTCCATCGAGGCGCTGCGCCGGGGTGGCTTCGGTTTCTGCGCCGATGCGCGGCAGACCGAGTTCGACACGCTGACCGGCAAGATTCGCACCGAGAAGAGCGCAAAGACCCCTGACATCGGCAAGCTGTTCAAGGCCGAGGCCTCAGGGCTGGTGCTGGCGCTGCGCCAGGATGTCGAGGCGATGCACAAGGTCGAGAAGCTGATCGGCGAGGCCGCGCAGGACCGACTGTCGATGCTCGCCAACGGCCATGTCCACCGGCCCAAGCGCATCCAGGACATGATCAACAAGTTCATTCCCGGACCCAAGGCCGCCGACAATGTTGTCGCGGCGATGGAGATCCGCACCTATGCCGCCGAGAAGCTGAAGGAAGCGACCGACGCCGACCTCAAGGGCGCCAAGATCGACAAGCCCAAGCTCGACAAGCAGCACGAGGAGATGAAGAAGCGCTACGCGCAGCTGGCCGAGCAGATCAAGAAGCTGCCCCCCGAGGTGAAGTCCGAGATCGACCTGCAGCTGTTGGCTGCCGGGCAGCTTCTGGAAAGCGATTCCGTCGATGCGCTGAGGGAGGCGCAGCGCTACCTCAAGGGCATCGACATCTTCATCGGCAACATCGAGAAATATCCGAAGGTCTATGCCGACTTCAAGGAACGCCTGGCCAACACCGACAAGGCGATCAAGAAGATCGGGTCCGACTATCCGATGTACGAGATTGGCGCGCGCAGCGACCTTCAGCTGGAACTGGACCTGCTGGTCAAGTCCTACATGACGCGCAACCAGAAGCAGGTCCTGGACAGCATCACCGACATCGACAAGCGGGTGGGCGAATTCCGCGATCTCTGCAAGGAGCTGCGCGGCAAGAAGCGCGTCGCCTTCAAGATGGCCGACGCGCTGACCAAGTCGCTCGACGAGGTCGGCAAGACCCTCGAGAAGCACCTGTCCGACGGCTTCGTGAAGTTCGACGGCTATCACGGCAGCCTGCGGGGCGAACTGGGAACCGCCCGCGCCAAGGTCGAGAAGCGCACCGAGGAAATGATCGACGCCGGCACGAAGGACCTGACCGATCTCAAGATCAAGGTCGATGCGCTGGTCAAGAACATCGCCGCCTATCGGTCGGACAAGGGCAAGATGAAGCCGGCCGACCTGCAGTCGGTCACGGGCTTCCTGTCCGACGCGCGCAACGCGCAGGTCGATCACGACAACAACGAGGCCAAGAAGAAGGAGTTCGAGGCCGCCAAGGACGAGGTGAAGAAGGCCGTCGAAAAGGCGCAGAAGGCCTACAAGGCGATCAAGGCCGATCCGTCCGATCTGGATGCGATCGAAACCGAGCGCGAGACGATCGGCAAGGAGATCAAGACCTCGCACGCCTATATCGACGGGCTGAAGCGGATGAAGACGCTGCTGGCGCGGGTGCAGAAGCTGGCCGCCTCTGCCGGTCTGGCTTCGGAGATCCTCGATGCGACGATGGGCGATGCGGCCAAGACCTGCGTCGAGAAGGTCAATGCCTTCCGCACCGGCCTTCGCACGCTGTTCGACGGCGCCATCTACAAGGCGGCCAAGACAGACAAGGGCAATCCCTTCGACGACGGCACCTATGATGCGGCGAAGGTGCGCGGGTTCCTCGGCTCCATCGTCGCGGCGGTGCCGCAGAAGGCGCTGGACGAATTGCCCGGCCTTGCCGCCAAGGTGGGCGACGACAAGCTGGCCGTCGGCCCTCGGCGCGATGCCCGCAAGGCGGCGCTGGCGCATGTGCGGTCGCTGATGGCAGTGCTGGACGGGTTCAAGCCCGTGGCACACCTGCGCATCAATCCCTTCGACGCCGACATCACCGGCGCGCTGAACACCGCGCGGCAGGTCCTGCCGCGGCTGGAAATGCGGCTGCTGACCGCGATCAAGGAGTGATCCGATGCCCCTGACCGAGGAACAGCACGACTGGATCGTGACCGCCCAGGCGAAAAGCGCCGAGTTTCAGGCGCATGGCGAGAAGATGGCCGCGCGCGGCAAGGAAATGGTCAAGATCACCGCCGAGGTGGACCGGCTGACCCAGGAACTGCGCGAGGCCTCGAAGGCGCTGAAGGTCACCTGGGACAGCGAAGGCGGCAAGGGCCTGTTCAAGAAGAAGAAAAAGGACATGGACTGGATGTCGGGCGACCGCGATGTCGAGATCGACACGGTCCACGACCTCAAGGGCAAGTACAACGTCGACGAGGAGGCCGCGCGCCGCGTGCTGATGCTGCACGAGGAACTGGTGCGCATCCAGACCCAGATGGAAGAGGCCGAATACGAATACGACGACCCTGAGAACCCGGGCACGAAGAAGACCGACAAGGTGTTCGGCCCCAAGGACATCGAGCGCGAACTCTGGTCGCCTCTGGTGATGGCCGAGGTGATCCCCTCGAACGCGGTCGCCGACAAGTACAGCCAGGAGGCGCAGGTCTGGAACGGCGCCTGCGAGATCTACAACGACATGCTGGAAGAGCACACCAAGAACTCGTCCGAGCACGAGGGACTGAAGCGCGCGATCCGGATCGGCATGGATGTGGTGACGCTGGTGGGCACGGTCGGGGCGGAATCGATCAAGGCCGCGAACTTCGACGCCATCACCATGTCGGCCGCAGACAAGGAACTGGCCAAGGCCGCGCGCGACCTCGCACCCGAACAGCGCAGCCCGGAACAGGCGAAGGCGCTGGCGAACCTTGAGAAGCTCGCCAATGCCGAACGCGACATGGCGGCCCTCAGCGTGGCGACGACGGTGGTGAACGGCGGCTTGACCATCCTCGACAAGACGCTCGACAAGCCCGACCAGCAGAAGGGCTGGAAGATCGCCGAGGCGGTCTACGACGCGCTGTCCAGTGCCGCCACCGCCAGCATGGGCCTTGCCGGCAAGCAGGTCACGGCCACCAACCCCAAGCTGGCCGGCGAGGCTGGCTTCAAGACGGCCATGGGGTCGGCTACCAGCCTGATCAACTACGGCTTCAAGGCCGGCAAGGTGGTGTTCCGCGTCAACGAAATCTGCGTCGCGACCGACGCCGGCGGGCGCAAGGCCGCGGCTGCCGGCATGATCAAGGCCATCGCCGGCGCCATCGGCGATGCCTTTGCCGCCTTCGACACGCAGTCGGGCAAGGACAAGGACGGCAACGACGTGGAGGGAACCGGCGGCGCCTGGGCCAAGATCGGCGGCTCGGTGCAGATGGCGG
>DAOLBY010000088.1:11678-13161 GCA_035324325.1 Paracoccaceae bacterium
CGGCGCATCCAACGCCGGCTTCATCGGCGAACACATCTACAAGTCCGTCAAGGCCGGCACCTTGCAGAACCCCGGTGCCCTGGTCGGCGCCATCGGCCTGACGGTGATCGCCCCGATCATGGCAGGCGTTTTCGACCAGCTTTCCGATGTCAGCCGCAAGGACATCGGCAGCAGCGAACATTCGAAGGGCGTCGCCAAGTCCTTCGAGGAGACCGACGACGAAAAGCCCTACAACCGCCAGTCGGGCGAAACCCTCGTGTCGCAGTCCGACACGCTGTCGGGCGCGATGGACCTGCTGAACGGCTCGGGCCAGGACGAGGAAGGCCAGCGCCTGATGGAAGAGGCGGTCGACAAGGAGAAGATGAAGCAGCAGATCGAGGCGGCGCTGAAGAACATGCCCGATCTCAAGAAGATCGGCGCCGAGCTGCTGAAATCGGTGCCGTCGGGGGCCAGCGAGGAAGAGGCCAAGCGCGTCATCGCGCAGCGGCTGGCCAAGATCGAGCAGGAGGAAAAGGAAAAGGAAATCGGCGACTTCAAGAAAAAGCTGCAGCAGGACCCGCAGTTCAAGGAGAAGTTCTTCGCCGAGATCAAGACACAGTCCGACAAGGAGGCCGAGAAGCTGGACGAGCTGATCGGCGAGGCCTCGGGCAGCCCCGAGGATCTGGAAGACGAGGAGAAGGCCCGCAAGGCCATGGCCTCGGTCGACAAGCTGATCCGCGAGGCCGCGGCCTGCAACCAGAAATGGCAGCTTGTCGAGACGCTGACCTCGGCCGGTGCGTCGATCCTGGTGGCGGCGCTGCCCGTGGCTGGACTTGTGGCGGCGATCCAGAAACTGGCCATGGACACCGCGATCCTGGTGCGCAAGTCGATCCAGCTGAACAAGTGGATGGACAACATGGCGCTGACCCTGGGCAACCATTCGGTCTATGGCCCGGCGATTTCGTCACGCCTGACCTCGGCCAAGATCCAGGTCAGCCAGCAGTCGCTGCGGGTGATCTATGACGCGCTCGGCGTCGCCGCAGAGGGTGCGAAACTGGGCGACTGCACCGGCGCGGCGACCGGCATGTCGATCGGCCTCAACATGGCGCGCGCGCTGACCGAGTTCGGCTTCAAGATGGCCAAGGAGGCCGAGGTCGAGGCCGGCTGGCAGCTCTACAAGGATGCCCGCGCCAATCCTGGCGACCGCAAGAAGGCGCGCAAGGCGATGCGCTGGAACTCGACCCTTTCGAAATGCGTGCTGGCCTACGGGATCGTCATGGACGGCGACCCGATCGCCAAGGAGGTCGGGCGCAGCTGTGGCCTGACGCCGGAAGTCCTGGCCGATCAGAAGGATGTCTGCGGCAAGGTGGTGACGTATTTCCAGACGCTCTATTCCGATGACCCGACCGTGCTGCGGCGCATCCCGCTCAAGAAAGACTGGCACCCGGGAACGCCGATCCTGACGCTTGACAGCTGGCTGCGCTTCAAGGCGGCGGCGGTGGAG
>DAOLBY010000088.1:13171-13526 GCA_035324325.1 Paracoccaceae bacterium
GATCGCCGCGGAATCCTCGGACTATCGCGAGACCCCCTTCCTGTGGGCGGGGCTGGCCGCCCTGGCCGCCCCGGCCATCCTGCTGGTGGCCGGGGTGCAGGTGAGCGTGCCCGACGCCTTCGCCCCCTGGACCGCGGCCCAGGCCGGTGCGGCGGTGGAGCGGGCGGTGCCGACGCTGGCGCCGGCCTCGGCCAAGACGGTGGACATCGACCGTTTCCTGGCGGTTCTGGGGTCGCTGATCGGGCGGGACGGCAATTATTCGGGCGTGCGCGATGCGAAATACCCCGAACTCAACCCCGACCCGACAGGCCCTGACAAACGGCTGGACCCGGCCTACCGCGGTTTCGTGACCCGT
>DAOLBY010000089.1:0-10366 GCA_035324325.1 Paracoccaceae bacterium
ATCGCGTTCGGCGACGTGAAGGTCACGGTCATTGCCTTCGCCGCAGCCGCCGCCCCGCCACCCATTTCCCCCGGTCGCGCCTTGCGCTAGGACCGCAAGGCGGGGTGCTTCCCCGCGGCAACCGGACACGACCATGGGCGACGCCGCCGCCGCTTCCACCCTGCCGGTGCCCCGCACCGGGCAGGGCATCGCGCTGATGCTGCTGGCCATCGTGCTGTTCACGCTGATGGATGCGGTGGTGAAGGGGCTGGTCGACCGCTATCCGGTCAACCAGGTGATGTTCGCCCGGTTCGCGGGGCAGCTGATCATCGTCGGCATGATCCTGAACGCCGCGTTGCCGCGACGGGTGCGGTCGCGCCACCCCTGGCTGCACCTCGTGCGCGCCCTGACGCAGCTGGCCGCCTCGGGGCTGTTCTTCCTGTCGCTGACACGGATCGGGCTGGCCGAGGCGACGGCCCTTTCCGACATCAACCCGATCCTGATCGTGCTGGGGGCTGCGCTGTTTCTGGGCGAACGTCTGGGACCCCGGCGCATCATCGGCATTGCCGCGGCCTTCGCCGGCGCCCTGATCATCTTGCGCCCGGGCATGGGGGTGTTCACGCCCTGGGCGGTGCTGCCGCTGCTCGGCGCCTGCGCCTATGCGACGAACGCGCTTGTCCCCCGCGCCATCGGCCCGCGCGAAAGCCCCTGGCCCGCGATGTTCTGGGGCGCTGCGATCTGCACCGCGGCCACCGGACTGTCGCTGCCCTTCGCCCATGTCCCGATCGCAGGGGACGACATCTGGCGCTTCGTCGCCATCGGCTGCCTGGGCAGCGCGGCGCAATTATGCATCATCCGGTCCTTCACGCTGGCCGAGGCGTCGGCGGTGGCGCCCGTGGCCTATGCCGGCATCGTCCTTGCCGCCCTCTGGGGCTGGCTGTTCTTCGGCGAATGGCCCGACGGCTGGACGATCCTGGGTGCGGTTGTGATCGTCGCCTCCGGTCTCTATGTCTGGCACCGCGAGGTGCAGGCGGCCAGGACAACGGGTTGAGCGACCACGACACGCCAGGCGAACGACCCCGCTTCGCCCTCCGCCTGCGCGGGGTGGTGCTGCGGGGGCTGATCGGCGGGCTGCTGGCCCTGCCCTACCGCTGGCGCGTGCCGCTCTGCGGTTGGGTGCTGTCGCGCATCGTGGCACCGCTGGCCGGCTACGACCGCCGTATCCGCGAGAACCTGGCGCTGGTGCTGCCGGGGCTTCCCGAGGCCGAGGTGCGCCGCCTCATCCGCATGGTGCCCGACAATGCCGGCCGCACGCTGATCGAGATCTATTCGGGGACCGAGTTCGTGGCCCGTGCCACCCGCCATCCGATGCGGGGCGAGGGGCTGGCGGCGCTGGATGCGGCCCATGCCGCGGGCCGGCCGGTGATCCTGGTGACCGGCCATTTCGGCAATTACGACGCCGCGCGGGCGGCGCTGTTCGCGCGGGGGTTCCGGGTCGGGTCGCTCTACAAGCCGATGTCGGATGCGTCCTTCAACGCCCACTACGTCGCTGCAATGGAAAGCATCGGCAGGCCGATGTTCCCCCGTGGAAGAGCCGGGCTTGCGGGGATGCTGCGATTCCTGCGCGATGGCGGAATGCTCGCAATGGCCATCGACCAGACGATGGCCCACGGCGCGCCCCTGACCTTCTTCGGGGAAGCGGCGCTGACCGCGCTTTCGGCCGCAGACCTGGCCTTGCGGCACGATGCGATCCTGGTGCCGATCTACGGCATTCGCCAGCCCGACGGCCTTTCCTTCGTGGTCGAGGTGGAGCCGCCGATCCCAAACGGGACCCCCGAGGCGATGACCCAGGCGCTGAACGACAGTCTCGAGGCGCTGGTGCGGCGCCATCCCGATCAGTGGTTCTGGATCCACCGCCGCTGGAAGGGCCGCGCGGGCGCGTCCGCCTAGCGCAGCGCCGCCGCGGCCATCACCTCGCCCGGACCGTCCGCCTGGATGATGACGACCGCCGGATCGGCGCCGGCCGCGGGCGCGGCAAGTTCCAGCGGTCCGGTCGCCTGCCAGTCGCCCACGACCTGCCACGAGGTGACGATGTTGTGGTAGGTCAGCCGGTGGCCCGCGTTCTCGCCCCGTTCGATGGCGACCTCGGCGCTCGGGGTGAAGCGGACGAGCTGCACGCGGAAGGTGCGGTCGGCGGGCGGCACCGCCTCGGCCGAGATGTGGATCACGTCGCCCTCGCGCCGCAGCGTCAGACGCACCTGCTGCCCGCGGGCGGCGGCAGCCAGCGCATGGCGGCGGATCGCGGCCTCGACCTCGCCCTCGCGGGTGCCGACCACGCTGTCCTGCCCGGCCACGATGATCTGCGGTGTGAAGATCATCCGCGAACCCGAGGCCTTGGCATAGGCCTTCTGCCGCTTGGTGAACTCGGGCCGGGCAAAGGCGTCCTTCCACCCCAGATAGTCCCAGTAGTCGACATGCAGCGCCAGCGCGATCACCCGGCCGTCCTGCGCCAGACGGCCCATCAGGTCATCCGCCGGCGGGCAGGACGAACAGCCCTGCGAGGTGTAAAGCTCGACCACGACCGGGTCGGCGCCGCCGGTCTGCGCCACCGCCGGGGCCGCGGCGGCGAAACCCATGACCAGGCCGCAGGCGGCACTGACAATCTGTCGCATGTGGGTTCCCCTGATCCCCGTGGTTCCCTGCGGTCTAGCTTGGCCGTCCGGGGCCTGCCAATCAAGGTTTTGCGAGGGTGCCGCCTGCCCGCGCAGGTGTGATGGATCGGCCCCGGGGCGCATCGGTGGGGGCTGGATTTTTGGCATACCATCGCATACAAAGCCTGCGGACACCGCCCGCCCCCCGAACCGGGGCACGGGACCACGCGCCGCGCCATTCGCCCATCCCACCGACCTCGCCCATCGCCAGGAGGCCCGCATGACCGTCATCGTCGGACACGACAGCCTGAAGACCCGCCGCACCCTTTCCGCCGGCGGCGCCACCGTCGCCTATTACTCGATCCCGGCGGCCACCGAGGCCGGCGCGGGCGACCTGTCGCGCCTGCCCGCCAGCCTGAAGGTGGTGCTCGAGAACATGCTGCGCTTCGAGGATGGCCGCACGGTCAGCGTGGACGACATCAAGGCCTTCGCCGACTGGGCCGCGCAGGGCGGCAAGAACCCGCGCGAGATCGCCTACCGCCCGGCGCGCGTGCTGATGCAGGACTTCACCGGCGTGCCGGCGGTGGTGGACCTGGCCGCGATGCGCGACGGCATCCTCGGCCTCGGGGGCGATGCGCAGCAGATCAACCCGCTGAACCCGGTCGACCTGGTCATCGACCATTCCGTGATGATCGACGAATTCGGCCACCCCCGTGCCTTCCAGCTGAACGTGGACCGCGAATACGAGCGGAACATGGAACGCTATGTGTTCCTGAAATGGGGACAGAAGGCCTTCCGCAACTTCCGCGTGGTGCCGCCGGGCACCGGGATCTGCCACCAGGTCAACCTCGAATACCTGGCCCAGACCGTCTGGACCGACGCCGACCAGACCGGCGCGACCGTCGCCTACCCCGACACGCTCGTGGGCACCGACAGCCACACCACGATGGTCAACGGCCTCGCCGTCCTCGGCTGGGGCGTCGGCGGGATCGAGGCCGAGGCGGCGATGCTGGGCCAGCCGGTCAGCATGCTGATCCCCGAGGTGGTGGGCTTCAAGCTGACCGGCGCCATGCGCGAGGGCACCACGGCGACCGACCTTGTCCTCAAGGTCGTGCAGATGCTGCGCAAGCACGGCGTGGTCAACAAGTTCGTGGAGTTCTACGGCGACGGGCTCGACCGCCTGCCGCTCGCCGACCGCGCCACCATCGCCAACATGGCGCCCGAATACGGCGCCACCTGCGGCTTCTTCCCGATCGACGACGAAACCCTGCGCTACCTGCGCCAGACCGGCCGCGACGAGGGGCGCATCGCGCTGGTCGAGGCCTATGCCAAGGCCAACGGCATGTGGCGCGGCCCGGACTACGACCCGGTCTATACCTCGACCCTGCACCTCGACATGTCCGAGATCGTGCCGGCCATCAGCGGCCCCAAGCGCCCGCAGGACTGGCTGCCGCTGACCGATGCAAAGGCGTCCTTCTCCAGGGAAATGGAGGGCAGCTTCAAGCGCCCGATGGGCAAGGAGGTCGCCGTCGAGGGGCAGGACTATGCCATGACCTCGGGCAAGGTGGTGATCGCCTCGATCACCTCCTGCACCAACACCTCGAACCCCTATGTGCTGATCGGCGCGGGGCTGGTGGCGCGCAAGGCGCGCGCGCTGGGGCTGAACCGCAAGCCCTGGGTCAAGACCTCGCTCGCGCCCGGGTCGCAGGTCGTCTCGGCCTATCTGGAGGCCGCGGGGCTTCAGGAGGACCTCGACGCCGTGGGCTTCAACCTCGTGGGCTACGGCTGCACCACCTGCATCGGCAACTCCGGCCCGCTGGCGCCCGAGATTTCCAAGGCCATTGCCGAGGGCGATCTGGTGGCCGCGGCCGTCCTGTCCGGCAACCGCAACTTCGAGGGGCGCATCAGCCCGGACGTGCGGGCGAACTACCTCGCCTCGCCGCCGCTCGTCGTGGCCTATGCGCTGGCCGGCGACATGAACATCGACCTGACGACCGAGCCGCTGGGAACGGGCGCGAACGGCCAGCCGGTCTATCTGCGCGACATCTGGCCCTCGAACGCCGAGATCGCCGAGATCGTGCACCGCGTGGTCACGCGCGAGGCCTTCCAGGCCAAGTATGCCGACGTGTTCAAGGGTGACGCCAAGTGGCAGGGCGTCGAGGTGACGGAGGCCGAGACCTACGACTGGCCCGCGACCTCGACCTACATCCAGAACCCGCCCTATTTCCGCGGCATGGCGCGCACGCCGGGGGTCATCAGCGACATCGAGGGCGCGCGGGTGCTGGCCCTGCTCGGCGACATGATCCCCACCGACCACATCAGCCCCGCCGGCAGCTTCAAGGACAAGACGCCCGCGGGCCGCTACCTGACCGACCGCCAGGTGCCGGTGCGCGACTTCAACAGCTACGGCGCGCGGCGCGGCAACCACGAGGTGATGATGCGCGGCACCTTCGCCAACATCCGCATCCGCAACGAGATGCTGGACGGGGTCGAGGGCGGCTATACGCTGGGGCCGGACGGGCAGCAGACCTCGATCTTCGACGCGGCCATGGCCTGGCAGGAGCGGGGCGTGCCGCTGGTGATCTTCGGCGGCATCGAATACGGGGCGGGATCGAGCCGCGACTGGGCCGCCAAGGGCACCGCCCTTCTGGGCGTCAAGGCGGTGATCGCGGAGTCGTTCGAGCGCATCCACCGCTCGAACCTCGTGGGCATGGGGGTCATCCCCTTCGAGTTCACCGGCGGGCAGACGCGCAAGAGCCTCGGGCTGAAGGGCGACGAGACGGTGTCGATCGGCGGGCTGGCGGGCGATCTCAAGCCCCTCAGCCTGGTGCCCTGCACCATCACCCGGGCGGATGGCTCGTCGCAGACGATCGAGATCAAGTGCCGGATCGATACCGAGATCGAGATCGACTACGTCCGCCACGGCGGGGTGCTGCATTACGTGCTGCGCAACCTGGCCGCAGCGTGATCCGCGGTTGCGGGCAGGGGGCGTTGCCCCCTACCCGCGCCGCAGCCCGCCGCAGGACAGGATCGACAGGTGTGTAGCCGCTTCCGTCGCGGTGCGGGGCAGCGGGGCCGATCCCGTCGGGCGGCGGCCCCGACCGCCGGTCGGGTCGTGCCAAGGGTCGTCCCGCGGGTCACGACGCCAGCCTCCGGCCAGCCAGGCGGCGATGCGCCGCAGCGCCCCCAGCATCCCCGACCGCCGATGCGGGCGATCCGCCCGGTCCGGCGCGTCGCCGGCCGGCGGCGCGGAACGGCCGAGGACCTCGATCATCCGGTCGCCGAAATCGACCCAGCCCGCGTTGATCAGATCGTGGCCGGGACGGGACCGGGCATCGGGTGCGGGGGTCATGGCGCTCTCCTGTCCTGAAGGGCCGGGGGGATCCGGCAGCCCCAGGATCGCGCCTCCCCGGCCGGAGGTTGAGTGCAGGACGTGAAGCGAATCCGCTACAACTTCTGAACTGGTCCGGGCGCCGGCGCAGGTGATATGCTTGGCTGCATGCCGAGGGAGGCGTCCGGATGACCCGCAAACCCTATGGAATGATCTGCCCGATCACCCGTGCCTGCGACATCCTCGAACCACGCTGGACAATCCCCATCCTCGTCGGGCTCTGGGCCGGTTCGACCCGCTTCAACGACCTGCGCCGCGAGGTCGGAAACATCTCGCCCGGCCTGCTGTCGCGGCGGCTGAAGGAACTGGAGGTGATGGGCCTGGTCGAGCGGGTCACTGATCCGGCCACCGGTTCGGTGGACTACATCCGGACCGAGGCCGCCGTCGCGCTGGAACCCGCGCTCGATGCGTTGGCGCAGTGGGCACAGTGCTTCATCGAGGCCGAATTCGCGCTCTGCACCTCCAGCGTCTCGAACCTGATGTGGAAGATGCGCAACTATTTCGTTCGCGACGAACTGCCCCGGCGTCGGGTCGTGATCCAGTTCAGGTTCTCCGATCCGGGCCTCGAATACGGCACCTACTGGGTGCTGACCCAGCCCGAGGCGGCGGTGGACATCTGCACCTCGACCCCCGGCTGGGACATCGACCTTTTCGTCGAGACGAACCGGACCTCGCTGCTCGGCATCCTGCTCGGGCGCACCACGGTGGCGCGGGAACTGGCGAACGGCAACCTGTTCCTGAGCGGGGATCCGGTGCTGGCGCGGACGATGCACCGCTGGATCAAGCTGGGCGACTATGCCCAGTTCGAGAATATCGCGATGCTTCCGGATGTGCGCAGCAAGGATCGCGTCGCGGCCCCGGCCCGACGAATCGTGGCGGTCTGAGGCCGGCAAGGCTTCGGTCCCGAGCGCGACTTTACGCAAAGTTCACTTTATGTTCCGACGATGTCGGCGCCATTGCAGAAGGTGCGCCGATGTCCCTGCCAACCGCCCGAACCGTTGTCCGGTCCCTGAGCCGGCTACCTGCCACGTTGCCGATGGGAGAGATCGGCATCTTCGCGCTGGCCTTCGCGCTGCTCGCGGGCACGGGCGGATAGCCGACCGCCGCCCGATCCCCTGCCCCGCCCGAACCCCTGCCCCGATCGGCACCTGCCGGAACGGCAACGCAAAACGGGGCTGGCCGGGACGGTGCTTTCTGCTCTAGCCTTGGCCGCAGCCAGGCTGCCCGGGCAGGGAGGACCCCCTTATTTCGCCCCGCATCCCCGTCATTGCGCTTGCGCCGCGGTACTGGCGGCCATTGCTGCTGCTGTGCTCTGGCAGGACGGCGGTGTGTCCCCGGGTGGCCCCAGCACGACCGGGGTCGCTTGCGTGGCCGAGCGCTGCGCGGAACCCGCGACCGCCTGCATCACCGCCATGGCGGAAACCCGCGATGCCTGCACCGCCGCCGCCGATACATCGGCCTGTGCCGGCTTGCCGACCGGGGATCGCTGGCGGTGCGAAGCGCAGGCGCAGGACGCATGCCGCAAGGCGGCCAGCGAGCAGGAAAAGGCCTGCATGGCCGAGGCGCGGGCCTGCTATGCCTCCTGCGGGCGGATGCCCCAGCAGCGCGCCCACCACTGGTGCATCGGAAGGGCCGGAAACGTGCCGGTCTCGTTCCTCTGCGAGGGCGACGTTGCCCGCCCCGACAGCATCGCCATCTGCACCCAGCGGCCAGAATGGCGGACGGTGTCCACCTCGCTCACCTGCACCGGACTCTAGAGGCACGGGTGCGGGGGCTGTTTGCGGACAGGTCCGGGGCCGTGCCGCCCCCTGTCAGCGCCCCGCCCCCGTCAGCGCCGCCTCCAGCGCGGGGACGAACCGCGCCTGATAGTCGGTGCCGACCAGCGGGCCGATGAACCGGAACAGCACGGTGCCGTCACCGGCCAGGATGAAGGTCTCGGGCGGGGCGGTCACGCCCCAGTCCACCCGGTTGCGCCCGCGGGGGTCCGAGGCCACGGCGAAGAACGGGTTGCCGCTTTCGGCCAGATAGGCCGCGCCCTTGTCGGGCGTCTCCATGATGTTGAAGCCGGCGACGCGGATGCCCTGTGCGGCCATCTCCAGCAGCACGGGATGTTCGGCCCGGCAGGGCGGGCACCAGGAGCCCCAGAAGTTCACCACCGTCACCTGCCCCGTCCGCAGGTCGGCATCGGTCAGGGCCGGAATGCCCGGCAGCCCCTCGGCCGGAACTCCGGGTTCCGGCCGCCCGATGAAGACCGACGGCAGGTCGTCGGGGTTGTCTCGCCCCATGCCAAGCCAGAACAGGACCGCCATCGCCCCGAACAGGAGCGGCGGAAGGACGAGGAGAAGCCGCCTCATTCCACGGCCTTTCCCTGCCGGCCCTCGACCTCGCGCAGCGCCGCGCGCACCCGCGCCCCACGCCACAGCGTCAGCACGACCAGCGCGGCCACCAGCACCAGCGTCACGGCATAGGAGCCGAGCACCGCGCCCGCGTATTTCCCGAGGTCGGGCATCATGCCATCCGTTCCCGCATCAGCAGGGCCTGCAACCGGCGCGCCCGGATCTCGGTGCGTGTTCCCAGCAGCACCATGGTCACGAAGAACAGCACGAAGCCCGCGATGCAGACCAGCAAGGGCACCCAGAACACGTCCGAAATGTTCTCCTGCCGGTCCATCGACAGGGTGGCGCCCTGATGCAGCCCCTGGTTCCAGAAGTTCACCGCATAGCGGCTGAGCAGCGCAAAGACCGACCCCACCATGCACAGGACGGATGTAAGGTCGGCCGCGGTATCCGGGTCCTCGACCGCCTGCCACAGCGCGATATAGCCGAGATAGAACAGCCCCAGGATCAGGAACGAGGTCAGCCGCGGGTCCCAGGCCCACCAGGTGCCCCACATCGGCTGCCCCCAGAGCGCGCCGGTGGCCAGCGCGGCCAGCGTGAAGGTCAGCCCCACCGGCGCCGCGGCCCGCGCCGCCAGCGCGCTGACATGATGGCGGCGCACCAGCCAGATCAGGCTGGCGACCAGCATCATCACCCAGGCGTTGATCGCCATCATCGCGGCCGGCACATGCAGGTAGATGATTTTGACGGTCGATCCCTGCCGGAAATCGTCGGGCGTGAAGAAGAACCCCCAGACCAGACCCACGGCAAGGCAGGCCGCCGTCATCCCTGCGCACCAGGGCAGAAGTGCCGCAGAGACCTGCATGAACCGGCGGGGGTTGGCGTATTCCCAGAAGGACATGCGGGCGACCTAGCGGCGACGGGTTGTGCGCGCAAGACCTAGCACGGGGCTGCTCACCGCAGATTGACGCGGATTGCCGCAGCCGCCGCGAAGGGCAGGATTGCGATCGAGCCCGCCGAGATGCCGACCAGCAGGAGAAGCGGCGTGCCCGTCGCCAGGCCCGCTGCCCCGCGCCCCGCGACCTCGGCCCCGAAGATCAGGGTGGGAACGTAGAGCGGCAGGACGAGCAGACTGAGCAGAAGCCCCCCCCGCTTGAGCCCCACGGTCAGCGCCGCCCCGAAGGCTCCGATCATCGACAAGGCCGGCGTGCCCGCCAGCAATGACGCGACCAGCCAGACGTATCCCTGAGGCGGCAGGTTCATCAGCAGGCCGAGGACCGGCGCGACAAGCGCCAGCGGCAATCCCGTCGCCACCCAGTGCGCGAGGGCCTTGGCCGCGACGACGCCTTCCAGCGGCAGGGGTGCGGTGGCCAGCAGGTCGAGCGAGCCATCCTCGCGGTCGGTGGCGAACAGCCGGTCGAGCGTCAGGAGGCAGGACAAGAGCGCCCCCACCCACAGCACCCCCGGCGCGATGCGCGACAGCGTGGCCATGTCGGGACCGACGCCGAGCGGCACCAGCACGGCGACCAGCAGGAAGAAGGCGGGCGCCAGGCCGAAGCCCCCCCCGGACCGGACCGCCAGCACCAGGTCGCGGCGGATCAGCGCGATCATGCCAGCCCCTCGCCGAACGCCGCGTCGCGGGCAGGCGGCCGGGCGCGGAAGGGGGCAAGGTCGAAATCCTCCGCGCCGGGGATCGAAAGCTCGACGTGGGTCGCCGCAAGCACCGCGCCGCCGCCGGCCAGATGGTCGGCGACCACCCGCGCGAACAGCGCCACCGCGGCGGCGTCAAGCGACACCGTCGGCTCGTCCAGCAGCCACAGCCCCCGCCCCGCGACCAGCAGCCGCGCGAGGCCCAGGCGCCGCTTCTGCCCGGCCGACAGGTTCTGCGCCGGCCGGCGTGCCATCCCGCGCAGGTCCATCCGCGCCAGCGCAGCATCCACCGCGCCGGGCCCGGTGCCATGCACATCGGCCCAGAAGGCCAGGTTCTCGGCCACCGTCATCACGCCCTT
>DAOLBY010000089.1:10451-13384 GCA_035324325.1 Paracoccaceae bacterium
CCCGCCCCCGGGGCCCACCGCCACATCCGTCAGCACCAGCATGGTCCCGGCCCTAGCCCAAGGCGGCCGCGCGCGAAAGCCCTGTCGACGGCCCCTCTGGCCCTTGGCAGCGGGCCGGTCTATCTGGCGCCGGTCACAGAAGGAGACACGCCATGCCCTTGCCCGCCCGCCGCTTCCCCCGTCTCGGCCGTTCGGTCCACCCCGTCGGCTTCGGCGGATGGGCCATCGGCGGCACCTGGGGTGACGTGCCGGAAGACGACGCCCGCGCCGCGCTGCACGCGGCTCTCGACGCCGGGGCCGATTTCATCGACACGGCGGATGTCTATGGCGACGGCCGGTCGGAACGCATCATCGCCGCTGTCCTGGCCGAGCGCGCGGGCCCACGGCCCTTCGTGGCCACCAAGGCAGGGCGGCGGCTGTCCCCGCATGTGGCCGAGGGCTACACCGCCGCCAACCTCGGCGCCTTCATCGACCGCAGCCGCGCGAACCTGGCGATGGACCGGCTCGACCTGGTGCAGCTGCACTGCCCGCCCGCGGCGGTCTATGCCGCCGACGCGGCCTTCGACGCCATGGACCTCTTCGTGGCCGAGGGACGGATCGCCGCCTGGGGTGTGTCGGTCGAGACGGTGGAGGAAGGGCTGTCGGCGATCCGCCGCCCCGGTTGCGCCTCGGTGCAGATCATCTGGAACATGTTCCGCCAGAAGCCGGCCGCGGCCTTCCTGCCCGCGGCGGCGGCGGCGGGTGTCGGCGTGATCGCGCGGGTGCCGCTGGCCTCGGGCCTGCTGACCGGCAAGCTGACGGCCGACACGGCCTTTTCCGCCGACGATCACCGCGCCTTCAACCGCGACGGCGCGGCCTTCGACAAGGGCGAGACCTTTTCGGGCGTTCCCTATGACGTGGCGCTGGCGGCGGTCGAGGCGCTGCGGCCACTGGTTCCCGAGCGCGCCTCCATGGCCGCCTGGGCGCTGCGCTGGTGCCTGATGGAGGAGGCCGTGACCGTGGTGATCCCCGGCGCCAAGACCGCCGCGCAGGCCCTCGCCAACATGGCCGCCGCCGATCTGCCCGCACTTCCCGGGGCCGACATGGACGCCATCCGCGCCGTCTACGACGCCCAGGTGCGCCCGCACGTCCATCATCTGTGGTAGGGGCGCCCGGTTCCGCGCTGCGGTGCCTGCCCCTCCCACACGAAATGCGACGAAATGCAAAGGCGAGCCGCCCGGGGGAACAGCGGCGCAGCCGCCCCCCGGGCAGCGGATGGCCGCCCCCCGGCCAGCCGCTTTGGTGCCACCTGCGCGGGAAAAGAGGTCGTGCGGGATGGCACCATAAAGCGCCCGAAAACAACCTTGGCGCGGCTGCCCGCGGCCATCCGCTGCCCTTCGCACTGCGATGACAGGCGGGTGGCGGCCATCGCGCCCCACAAAGGGGGTCCGGCCGCCCTGCCCTAGTCCCGCTTGTCGAGATGCTTGCGCAGGCGGGACGGGGTGCGGAACTTGTTCGCGCCCTTGAACGGGTTCTTGTCGCCCTGGCTGCGAAAGGTCAGGCGGATCGGCGTGCCCGGCAGGTCGAAATGGTCGCGCAACCCGTTGACCAGATAGCGGCGGTAGCTGTCGGGGAGGTCCTCGGGGTGGGAACACATCACCACGAAGCCCGGAGGCCGGGTCTTGACCTGGGTCATGTAGCGCAGCTTGATCCGCCGCCCGCCGGGGGCCGGCGGGGGATGCGCCTCGGTCATGGCGCCGAGCCAGGTGTTCAGCCGCGCCGTCGTCACCCGCCGGTTCCAGGTGTCATGCGCCCGGCGGATCGCATCGTGCAGCCGGTCGAGCCCCCGTCCCGTCAGCGCCGAAACGGTGACAAGCGGCGCGCCGCGCAGCTGCGGCAGCAGGCGGTCGAACATCTCCTTCAGTTCCGCCAGCTTCTCCTGCCTGGCATCCTCGAGGTCCCACTTGTTGACGGCCACGACGACCGCCCGACCCTCGGTCTCGGCGAAATCGGCGATGCGCAGGTCCTGCACCTCGAAGGGGATCTGGGCGTCGAGCAACACCACCACGACCTCGGCGAAGCGGACCGCGCGCAGCCCGTCGGCCACCGACAATTTCTCAAGCTTGTCCGTGACTTTTGCCCGTTTCCTCATGCCCGCGGTATCGAAGATGCGGATCGGCGTGCCGTTCCAGTCGGTGCGCACGGAAATCGCGTCTCGGGTGATGCCGGCCTCGGGGCCGGTCAGCAGCCGCTCCTCGCCCAGGATGCGGTTGATCAGCGTGGACTTGCCGGCATTCGGTCGTCCGATGACGGCGATCTGGAGGGGTTTTCGTTCTGTCGGGTGGTGTGCGGTCGGGTCGGCCTCCTGCTCCGCCTCGGCCTCGGGCACGTCCTGATCGACCAGCGGCGCGTCCTCGGCGGCGCGGGCGGCGAACTCGGCCTCGAAGGGTTTCAGCAGGCGGTAGAGGTCGTCCATCCCCTCGCCATGCTCGGCCGAAAGCGCCAGCGGCTCGCCCCGATCCAGGGCCCAGCCCCCCAGCGCGCCGGGCCCGCCCTCCCGCCCCTCGGCCTTGTTCACCCCCAGGATCACCCGCGCGCCCTTGCGGCGCAGGATCTCGGCGAAGGTCTCGTCCGAAGGGGTGACCCCCACGCGCCCGTCGATCAGGAACAGGCAGACATCGGCCATGCCGACCGCGCGTTCGGTCAGCCGCCGCATCCGGCCCTGCAGGCTGTCGTCGGTGACCTCTTCAAGGCCCGCGGTGTCGATCACGGTGAAGCGCAGGTCGAACAGCCGCGCATCGCCCTCGCGCAGGTCGCGCGTCACGCCCGGCTGGTCATCGACCAGCGCCAGCCGCCGCCCGACCAGGCGGTTGAACAGCGTGGACTTGCCCACATTGGGCCGCCCGACGATGGCAAGCGTGAAACTCATGGCCGCGATCCCGTCCCGTGCAAGC
>DAOLBY010000273.1:0-2259 GCA_035324325.1 Paracoccaceae bacterium
CCCTGACACCCGAGGCCGCGATCCAGGGTTTGGACAGGGCCATGTACCAGACGGCCCCCGTGGCAAAGCCGGCGACTGAGGCGGCAAGAATGCTGACGGCTTCCATGGCGACGGCCCATTCGGTGACGACGGGCGCAGACTACACCGCCGCGGGCGCGGCGTGAACAGGGTCAGTCCGCCAGCCCGCCCAGGTCGCAGACCACGCGCCATTCATCGGGCGTCACCGGCTGCACCGACAGGCGGGTGTTGGTCACCAGAACCATGCCGGCCAGCCTTGGATCGGCCTTGCACTCCTCCAGCGTCACCGGCCGCGGCAGCGGTGTGACCGCGCGGATCACCACGCAGTCCCAGCGGGCATCGCCTTCGGCCGTGCTGTCGGGGGCGCTTTCGCGGATGACCTCGACGATGCCGACGACCGCCTTGCCGATGTTGGAATGGTAGAAGAACCCCCGGTCGCCCACCCGCATCGCGCGCATGGTGTTGCGCGCTTGATAGTTGCGCACGCCGGTCCATTCCTCGCCCTGATCGCCGCGGGCCACCTGCTGGTCCCAGGACCAGGCATCGGGCTCGGACTTGAACAGCCAGTGGTTCATGCGGATCTCCCTATTCGGCCCTGAGGGGCCGGGACATGAGGCCGGCGATCGCCCGGTCAAGGGTCAGCCGCCCGTCGCAGAGCGCCGCCACGGCTGCCGTCAGCGGCAGGTCGAGGCCGCGGGCCACGGCCAGCCGCTCCATCGCAGGGGCGGTCGCCCGGCCCTCGACCGTCACCGCTGGGTCGAAGCCCTCGCCCCGACCCAGCGCCATGCCGAAGCGGAGGTTGCGCGACTGCGGCGAGGTACAGGTCAGGACCAGGTCGCCCAGGCCAGACAGGCCGGCCAGTGTCTCGGCCCGGGCGCCCAGCACCACCGCCGCCCGCGTCATCTCGGCAAAGCCGCGCGTCACCACGGCGGCGCGGGCGCTGTCGCCCAGCCCCGCGCCGATCACGACGCCGGCGGCGATGGCGATCACGTTCTTCAGCGCGCCGCCGAGTTCCGCGCCGGTCACGTCCGTCGTGCGGTAGAGCCGCAGCGTGGGGGTGGAGAGTGCCTGCTGCAGCCCCTCGCTCGCCGCCTCGTCGGCGCAGGCCAGCGTCAGTGCCGTCGGCAGGCCCGCGGCGATGTCGGCCGCGAAGGAGGGGCCGGTCAGCACGGCCACCCGCGCCTTGGGGCAGGCCCGCGCGACCAGCCCCGCGGGGCCAAGGCCGGTGGCGAGGTCCACTCCCTTGCAGGCGGCGACCAGCCGCCGCCCGTCCAGGGCTGCGCCGTGATCCGCCAGAAACCCGGGCAGCGCCGGCATCGGCAGGGCGAGCACCAGGGTTTCGGCCTTCGGCAGATCGCGCGTCACCGTCACCCGGTCGGGCAGGTGCACCCCCGGCAGGCGCGGGCTTTCGCGCCCCGCCGCCGCGCGGCCCCACAGCGTGACCGGGCGCGCGGCACCCCAGACGGCGGCCAGCGCCGTGCCGAAGGCGCCCGCGCCCAGGACCGCCAGCGTCATGCCCTTGCGCCCTTCTTCCCGCCGCCGATCAGGGGTGCGGCGGCGGTGTCGAGCGGCCAGCGCGGGCGCGCTTGCAGATCCATCCCGTCGCGCCCGCCGGCCCGGAAGCGCTCGATCCCCGCCCAGGCGATCATCGCGGCATTGTCGGTGCAAAGCGCCAGCGGCGGGGCGGGGGACGTCACGCCGGCGGCCGCCGCCACCCGTTCCAGCGCCGCCCGGATGGTGCCGTTGGCCGCCACGCCCCCGGCCACCGCCAGCGCCGGCACCCCGACCAGGGCCAGCGCACGGCGTGTCTTTTCCGCCAGCACATCGGCCACCGCTGCCTGGAACCCGGCGCAGAGGTCGGCCCGCGCCTGCCGCGGCAGCCCGCCATGGGCCGCGATCACCCCGTCACGGGCGCGCAGGACGGCCGTCTTGAGGCCGGAAAAGCTCAGGTCGCAGCCGGGCCGGTCCAGAAGCGGCCGGGGCAGGGGATAGGCCGCGGGGTCGCCCGCCCGTGCCTCGGCCTCGACTTCGGGACCGCCGGGCTGGGGCAGGCCGAGCACCTTGGCCACCTTGTCGAAGGCCTCGCCCGGGGCATCGTCGATCGACCCCCCGAGGCGCGCGAAGTCCTGCGGCCCGGCCACGCGCAGAAACTGGCAATGCCCGCCGGACACGAGCAGCATGAGGTAGGGAAAGGCCAGCCCCTCGGTCAGCCGGGGCGTCAGCGCATGGCCCGCCAGATGG
>DAOLBY010000090.1:0-12920 GCA_035324325.1 Paracoccaceae bacterium
CCGCGGCCTTGATCGCCGCGTAGTGGGCGTTCTCCGGATGCGCCTTGAAGGCATCGACCGAGGTGATGTTGACGATCCGGCCGCGCACCCGGTCGCGCGGATCTTGCGCCTGCATCCGGCGGATGGCGGCGACCATCATGTGATAGGTGCCCTTGACGTTGACGGCATGCGAGGCGTCCCAGTCGTCGTCCGAGATCTCGAGCACCGGCCGGCGCGGGTAGATTGCGGCCGAGTTCACCAGCGTGTCGACCCGCCCCAGCCGGGGAAGCGATCGTGGCAAAGGCCGCATGGGCGGCCGGGATGCGGGGGGACGGGGGGGGGGCCGGCGCGGCCTCTGCCGCCGCCCCGGCGAGGTCGATGATGCCGGGGCCTGCCGCGCCCTCGGCCACCGCCATCCGCGCCACAAGCGCGCCCAGGCCGGCGCCGCCGCCCACGATCACCACGCAAAGGCCCTTCACGTCCTCGTCTCCGATGCAGGCACCTGCGGCGTCACCGGCTGGCGCGTGGGCAGGATGTCGAACCGCGACACATCGACATGCGCGGGCAGTGCCAGCACGGCCAGCACCATTGTCGCCACGTCGCCGGGCTGCACGGCGGTCTGGCCGGCATACAGCGCCGCGCGGGCATCCGGCGGCAGAACATCCTTGTAGAGCGGGCTTTCCACCCGGCCCGCCACGATCTCCGTCACCCGCACACCGGACGGCGACAGCTCGAGCCGCAGGCTTTGCGCGAAACCGCCGAGCGCGGCCTTGGTCGCCGCATAGACCGCCATGTTGGGATAGGGCGCGTGGCCGGCGACCGACCCGGTGAAGAAGATGTGCCCGCGCCCGCGCGCGCGCATCCCCGGCGCCACCGCCCGCGTAACCAGCAGCGCCTGCGTCAGGTTGGTGGCGACGAGGCGGTGAATGTCGCCCTCGGCCATGTCGCAGAAATGGCCGGGCGGCGCGACCATGCCGGCGTTGTTCACCAGCACGTCGGGCACGTCCCCGGCCAGCGCCGCGGCCAGCCGGTCGGGCAGGTCCGCCACCTGACCCAGATCCAGCGCCAGAGGCGCGATGCCCTGCGTCGCCAGATCCGCCAGCGCCGCCGGGTCGCGGCCCACGGCCGTCACCCGGTGCCCCGCGCGGTGCAGGGCCAGCGCGATGGCCCGCCCGATCCCGCTTGTCGCGCCCGTCACCAGGGCCTGCCGCATGCCGTTCTCCCCCGTCTTCCTGCCGCCCTCGTCAGGGCCGGCCCAGCCCCTGCAAGTCGCCCGGTCCGCTCTCGTCGGATGCCTGCCAGTCCTCGGCCTCGATCCAGCGGCAGAAGGCGGCGATGGTCCGGACGCGCCGGTGTGCCCGCGGCAGGACCAGATAGAAGCCGGGGATCTGCGCCTCCGGCATCCCTTGCATCACGTCCGTCCCGAAGGGCGCGACCAGCTTGCCAAGCTTCAGGTCCTCGGCCGCGTCGATGGTCGAGATCAGCCCGATCCCGAGGCCCGCCAGCGTGGCCTTGCGCATCGTGGCGGCATCGGCCAGCCGGATGTCGTTCAGTAGCGGACCCGCGTCGACACCGAGATGGCGCAGCAGGTTCGGCCAGAGGTCGGCCGACAGCACGGGATGCAGAAGCGCGAGGGTGCGCAGATCCGCCGGACCTGACAACCGCCGGGCCATGTCGGGGGTGCAGCAGATCACCTTGTGGTCGCGCACCAGAAGCGTTGCCTCGTGCCCCTTCCAGCCGCCATAGCCCCACTGGATCGCCACGTCCACCTCGTCGGCCACGAAGTCCGGCAGGTCGACCATGGTGGTCAGCCGCAGGTCGGCATCGGGCGCGATCTCGCGGAACCGGTTGATGCGGTCGAGCAGGTAGCGGGTGGCGAAGTAGGGGCTGGCGTTCACGTTGATCCGGTTGCGCGTGCCGGACCGGGCCACGCGGCGCACGCCCTCGGCCAGTTCGTCGAAGGCCGCCTGCACGAAATGCGCCAGCAGGATCGCCTTTTCACCGAAAACGATCACCCGGCCCCGGCGGGTGAACAGCTCGACCCCAAGCGCATCCTCCAGCAGCTTGATCTGCTGGCTGACGGCCTGCGGGCTGACCCCCAGTTCCTCCGCCGCGCCACGGAACGAACCGAACCGCACGACGCTGTGGAACACGCGCAGCGCGTTCAGGGGCGGCAGCCGGGTCCGGGGGGTCTTCATCGCTGTCTGCCCATGCCCCGCCCCGATCAGATCACCGCTTTTTCCAGGAAGGGCCGGCCCGCGGCGATGCGCGCGTAACCCACCTCGGACAGGTCCAGCGTGCGGAAGCCGCCGTAGGTGATCAGCTCCGAAACGCCGCGCCCGGTGGCCGGACCCTGCTGCAGCCCATGGCCGGAAAAGCCGTTGGCGAAGACGAAGTTCGTCACCTCGGGGTGTCGCCCGACGATCAGGTTGTGGTCGAGCGTGTTGAAATCGTAGTGCCCCGCCCACTGGTTGACCACCTTGACCGCCTCGAAGGCGGGGGCGCGTTCGGCCAGCACCGGCCAGATGATGTCCTCGAACTCGGCATAGCGCGGTTCGAAATCGTCCCAGTCCACCGCCGGATCCGAGACCGGCGGGCAACCGCACAGGAAGAACCGCCCCTCGGGCCGGCAGAACACGCCCGAGGGGTCGATCATCAGGGGCAGGCGGCCGTTGCTGACCGTGGCGCTGCCCTCGGGCGAGGTTGCGCAATCGAACACGAAAAGCGTGCGCTTGCGCGGTTCCACGGGCACGTCCAGCCCCGCCATCCGCGCCGTCAGCGCCGCGCGGGGGCCGGAGGCGTTGACCACCGTGCCCGCCCCGACCACGGCACCCGACTTCAGCGTGACCGAGGTCACCCGCGCACCATCGCGGCCGATCGCCACCACCTCGTCGGTGACGAAGCGGGCGCCCTGCGCGCGGGCCTTGGCACGAAAGCCGTTCATCAGCCCGGTGTTGGAAAACCACCCCTCGCCGGACCGGCCGTAGGACGCGAGGCGGATGTCGTCGACCCGCAGGTGCGGGAAGGCGCGGGCCAGATCCTCGGGCCCCCACAGCACCACATCGGCCCCGCAGGCACGCTGCACCGCATGGTTCTCGCGCAATGTCGTTTCCTGTTCGGCGGTCGCGGCGAGGAACAGATAGCCGGCCTCGTGGAAGTTCAGGTCGGGCTTCGCCTCTCCCGGCAGCCGCATCGTGTCGGCGAAACTGCGGATGAAGGCGCTGCCGAACTGGCTGATCCGCACATTGACCGGGTTCGAGAACTGCGCGCGGATCGAGGCGGCCGACAGCGACGTGGCCGCCCGCGCATAGGTCGGGTCGCGCTCGACCACCAGCACCGACCCGCCGAAATCCGGGTTCGCGGTCAGGAAATAGGCCACGGCCGAGCCGATGACGGCGCCACCGACGATCACCACATCATGGCTGGCCCTCATGCTGCGGTCCCGTCGTCGGGATGGCCGAGGTCGACGAACCAGCCGCCGAGGTATTCCACCGCGGGCGCCCGCGGATCGGGTGGCGGCAGCCCTGCCTCGACCTCGGCGCGGCGGCTTTCGGTGCTGTCCTGCGGAAGATAGCCGATATGCGCGCCGAGCCGGTTGTCGACCATGCGGTGCCGGTTGGCCGAGGTGCCGAAGACGATCGAGAAGGCGGCACGCGGGGCGGTCAGCGCGGCCTCGACCAGCCGGATGCAGTCGTCGAAGGTCAGCATCGACCACAGCATCCGGCGGTCGGTGAATTCGGGGAAGCTGGAAAAGATGCGCAGCGCAACCGTCTCGATCCCGAACTTGTCCCAGTAGAGCCGCCCCAGATCCTCGACGAAACACTTCGACAGGCCGTACAGGCTGTCGGGCCGGTGCGGGGCAGCGGCGTCGATCTGGTCCTCGACCCGGTGGTAACCGATGGCGTGGACGGAACTGGCGTAGACCACGCGGCCGACGCCGTTCCGGCGCGCGCCTTCGTAGACGTGATAGCTGCCCCGGATATTTCCGTTCAGGATGTCCTCCCATCCCTGCTCCAGCGCCACGCCGCCGAAGTGCACGATGGCATCGACGCCCTCGGTCGCGCGCAGCGTGGCCTCCATGTCGGCCAGGTCGAACTGCCGGGCCTCCTCATGCGGCTTCAGGTCGGCAATCGCGTCCCGGTCGGCCAACCGCAGGTGGCGGCACATCGGGGCGAGACCCCGGCGCAGGTGGCTGCCCAGGCGGCCCGCCGCCCCGGTCAGGAGGATGCGGTTGAAACGGGGGTCGGACATCATGCGGCCTTTGCGGGGTTGCGGGGCGTGGCGGGGTTCGGCGGCGGCCGACGGCTCTGCGGGGCGGTAGTGGGGGTCATCCCCCGCCCCCCGTGACATAGCCCTTGCGCAGATCCTCGACCCGCGCGGCGGGGTCGCGCGCGGCCGGGTCGCCGAATCCGCCACCGCCCGGCAGGGGCAGCACCAGCCGCCGGCCTTCGGGAACATGCTGCCAGGCCTTCGGCGTCAGGACCGGGGCGGCATCGAGCGCGGGCCTGCCCGCCGCCCCCGGCGCACCGCCGTCACGGCCGCGCGCCGGGTGGTTCACCCGGTCGAACATCGCCGAGAAGTCGAACTGATGGCCCGGCAGCGCCTCGATCTCGATGACCTGCCCCAGACCGCCGCGATACTGTCCGTCGCCGCCCGAATCCGGCCGCAACTCCTTGCGCCAGACGACGATCGGCCCGGTCTGCTCCGTCGCCTCGATCGGCATCGTCATCACGCCCGAGGGGAAGGCCGTGGCCGACAGCCCGTCCAGCCCGGGCCGCGCGCCCATGCCGCCCGAGTTGAACATCAGGATTTCCGCGCGCCGCCCCGTGGTCCCGGCCGCCGGACGCACCGACATGTGGATATTCCACAAGGCTGCCGCACCTTCCGACAGCACTTGCCCCGGCAACGCCTTGGCCAGGGCCCCCAGCACCAGATCGGGCACCAGATGGCCGATGACATGGCGCACCGAGACCGGCGCCGGGCGTTCGGCGTTCAGGATATTGACCGGAGAGGAGATGGTGAAGGCCGCGAGCGAGGCCCAGTTGTTCGGGATATCGGGCGCCACCACGCATTTCAGCGCATAGCAGGCATAGGCCTTGGTGTAGATGACCGGCACGTTGATGCCGTGCGGGCTGACACCATCCGTGCCGGCGAAGTCCACGTTCACCGCCGCATCGCCGATGTCCACGGTGCAGGCCAGGTTCACCGGGCGGTCGTAGCCGTCGGTCAGGAGGGCATTTGCCCAGCGGCCGTTCGGCAGGGCGGCGATGCGCGCCAGGATGGCCGCGCGGGTGCGCGAAAAGATGAACGCGCCAAGGGCGTCGAGGGTGTCCAGCCCGATCTCGTCCATCATCGCGACAAGCCGGCGATGCCCCACGTCGTTGCAGGCGGCCAGCGAATAGAAGTCGCCCACCACCTGGTTCGGCTCGCGGACATTGGCGCGCAGGATGCGGACCAGATCGGCATTCACCCGGCCGCGTTCGGCGAACTTCATGATCGGGATCTGGATGCCTTCCTCGTAGACCGACCGGCCATCGGCCCCGAAGCCGCGCCCGCCGACATCCACCACATGCGCAGTGCAGGCGAAGAACCCGACCAGCACGCCGCCCTTGAAGCTGGGCGAGACCATGGTGATGTCGTGCAGATGGCCGGTGCCCTTCCAGGGGTCGTTGGTCACATAGGTGTCGCCCGCGAACATGTTGTCGCGGCCGATCTCGGCGATGAAATGCCCAACCGCCTCGGCCATGGTGTTCACATGCCCCGGCGTGCCGGTGACCGCCTGCGCCAGCATCCGGCCGGCCGGGTCGAACACGCCGGCCGACAGGTCCCCCGCCTCGCGCACCGAGGTCGAGAAGGCGGTGCGCAGGAGCGTCATCGCCTGTTCCTCCACCACCGAAATGAGCCGGTTCCACATCACCTGCATGCGGATCGCAAGGGTTGCATCGGTCATGCCGCGGCTTCCTTGCGGACCAGAAGCAGCGATCCGTCGTCCTGCATCACGACATCGAAGGGGGATGTCACCACGGTCGAGGTTTCACGTTCCGCCACGACTGCGGGTCCCGACAGCCGTGCGCCGGGGGCCAGCGCGGCGCGTTCGATGATGGCGGTCGGCAGGGTCTGCCCCCGTGTCGGGTCGAACACCGGGCGGGAACGCTCGGCGGCGGCGCTGCTGCGCCCCAGGGACAGCACGCGGCGGTCGGGCGGCGGGCGGCTGTCCTGTGCCTTGACCGAGAAGGTGACGATCTCGATCTCGAGCCCATCGAGGCCGTCGATGGAGCGGCCGAAGAAGCGCGCGTAACTCGCCTCGAACCCGTCGCGCAGCGCGGCGATGTCGGCCGCGGCGAAGGGCCGGTCGGGCAGCGCCACGGGGATCTCCCACCCCTGGCCGACATAGCGCATGAAGGCGGTGATCTCGCGGCGGATCGTCCCGCCGCTGCCCGAGCGCACGAAGCCCTCGGCGGTCGCCTTCAGTCCATCCAGAAGGGTATTGACCGCCTCCGTGTCGAACGCGGAAAGCCGGATCACATGCGATGCCAGCGCCTCGTACCCGAAGGGAGCCTTCAGGAAGCCGATGGCCGAACCGACGCCCGCGCCGGGCGGGATCAGGCAACGGTCGATCCCGAGCTTTTCGCACAGCCGCGCGGCATGCAGCGGTGCGGCGCCGCCGAAGGCCACCATCACGTTGTCGGCGATGTCCTTGCCGTTCTCGACCGCATGGACACGGGCCGCATTGGCCATGTTCTCGTCCACCACCTCGCAGATGCCGAAGGCCGCCGCTTCGGTTCCCAGCGACAGCCGGCCGCCCACATGCGCCGCGATGGCGCCGTCGGCACGCTCCGCCGACAGCCGGATGACCCCGCCGGCGAAGTTCTCGGGGTCGATCTTGCCGAGCACCAGATCGGCATCGGTGATCGCCGGGCGTTCTCCCCCGCGCTGATAACAGGCCGGCCCCGGCTCCGACCCCGCCGATTCCGGCCCGGTCTGGATGCGCTGCATGGCATCGACCCGGGCAATGGACCCGCCGCCCGCCCCGATCTCGATCATCTCGATCACCGGGATGGAGATCGGCATCCCCGATCCCCTGGCGAAGCGGGTGGTGCGCGCAACCTCGAAGGTGCGGGCAGTCCTGGGGGCAAAATCCTCGATCAGGCAGATCTTGGCGGTGGTGCCGCCCATGTCGTAGCTGACGACCTTTTCCAGCCCGAAGCGCCGCGCCACATCGGCGGCAAAAATCGCGCCCCCGGCGGGGCCGGACTCCACCAGACGCACCGGAAACTCGGCGGCCGTCTCGACCGAGATCAGACCGCCGCCCGAATGGATCATGAAGACCGGGCAGCCTGCGCCCTTTTCCTTCAGCCGCCCTCGCAACCGGCCGAGATAGTCGGCCATCTGCGGCCGGACATAGGCATTGGCGCAGACGGTGTTGAACCGCTCGAACTCGCGCATCTGGGGCGACACCTCGGCCGAGATCGAAACCGGAAGGTCGCATTGCGCGGCGATGATCCGGCGGGCGCGTTCCTCATGCGCGGGGTTCATGTAGGAATGCAGGAAGCCGATGGCGACGGCCCCGAAACCCGCGTCCGCGATCCGCCGGGCCAGCACCTCCAGCGCGGCCTCGTCCAGCGGTGCCAGTTCCTGCCCCTGCGCTCCGATCCGGCCCGCGACCGGAAAGCGGTCCTCTCGCGGGACCAGCGGCCCGGGCAGGCGCATGTTCAGGTCATACTGGTCGAACCGGCTTTCGGTCCGCATCTCGATCACGTCGCGGAAGCCCTCGGTGGTCACAAAGGCCACCCGCGCGCCGCGCCGCTCGATCAGCGCATTGGTCGCCAGCGTGGTGCCGTGGATCACGATCTCCAGATCGCCGTAGCCCAGCCCGGCCTCGGCCAGCACGATGTCGATGCCGTCGAGGATGGCCTGCTCGGGGGCGGCGTAACTGGTCAGCACCTTGGTCGAGTGCAGGCCGCGCGGCGATTCCAGTGCGATGTCGGTGAAGGTGCCGCCGATGTCGGCACCCAGGCGGATCTGGCGGGTCATGTCCGGGGCCTGGCCGCCCGCGCCGCCTCGCGCCTCTGCGGCCGCGTCTGACGCGGGGTCACCGCCCCGGCCGCGGTCACGAGGTCCAGCACCGCGCCGCTGCGCGAGGCGCGGGCCCGGGCGAAGGCGGCGGGGAAATCCCCGGTCCGCTCCACCCGTTCGGCATGAAAGCCGTAGGACCGCGCCAGCATCGTGAAATCGGGGTTTTCCAGCGTCGTGGCGGATACCCGTTCGGGATAGGTGCGTTCCTGATGCGCACGGATCGTGCCGTAGATGCCGTTGTTCAGGATGAGGACGATGGGCTGCGCACCGGCCTGCATCGCGGTGCCGAGTTCCGCGCAGGTCATCTGGAAATCGCCGTCTCCGGCAAAGCAGACAACCACGCGGTCGGGATGCGCGACCCTGGCCGCGATAGCGGCGGGCAGGCCATAGCCCATGGCACCGGACTGCGGCGCCAGAAGCCGCGCCCCTGCGCCGAACTTGTAGAACTTGTTCGGCCAGACGGTGAAGTTGCCCGCCCCGTTGGTCAGGATCGCATCGTCGGGCAGAACGTCGCGCAAATGCGCCGTGACCAGGCCCATGTCGACAGGCGACGGCTGCGGCGGCAGGTCAAACCCCGCCTCCCATTCGGACCGCGCCCGCGCGCGCCAGTCAGCCCAGGGGCCCGCAACCGGCCGAAGCGCCGCGGCAAAGGCGTTCGGTCCGGCCTGGATGCCAAGCGCGGGGCGGTAGACCTTGCCGATCTCGCGGTCGGAGGCGTGAACATGGATCAGTGTCTGGGTCGGCACCGGCACCGACAGGAGCGTGTAGGCATCGGTGGTCATCTCGCCAAAGCGGACATTGACGGCCAGGATCACATCCGCCTCGCGGATCAGGCGCTTGACGTTCGCAGGCATCCCCACCCCGGCCTCGCCGGCATAGACCGGCGAGAAGTTGTCGAACTGGTCCTGGTACCGGAAGGCGGCGACGGCGGGGATGTCGCTTGCCTCGGCAAAGCCCTGCAGCGCCGCGCGGCCGGCATCGGTCCAGTTGCAGCCGCCCATCAGGATCAGGGGCCGCGCGGCAGCGGCCAGCAGGGCCAGCGCCGCATCCGTCGTCTCGGCCGCGGGTGCCGGTTCGGCAATGCGGACGGGGCCGGACAGCGGTTCGGCATCGCCAAGGGCGGTCAGCATGTCTTCGGGCAGCGCGATCACCACGGGGCCGGGCCGGCCGGTGGTGGCAGTGATCCAGGCGCGCGACAGGATCTCGGGCAGGCGGTCCACCGCGTCGATCTCGACCGCCCATTTCGCCATGGTTCCGAATACGGCACGGTAGTCGATTTCCTGGAACGCCTCGCGCCCGCGCATGTCGGGGCCGACCTGCCCGACGAAGCAGAGCATTGGCGCCGAATCCTGCATCGCGGTGTGGATCCCGATCGAGGCGTTCGTCACCCCCGGCCCCCGGGTCACGAAGCACAGCCCCGGGCTGCCCGTCAGCTTGCCCCAGGCCGCCGCCATGAAGGCGGCGCCCCCCTCGTTCCGGCACAGCACGAAATCGAGCCGGCCGCGTGTGTCGTGGAGCGCGTCCAGAACCGCCAGGTAGCTTTCGCCCGGAACGCCGAAACCCTTGGTCGCGCCCAGCGCCAGAAGGCTTTCGACCAGAAGCTGTCCGCCGTTTCGCATCGCGCTGTCCCCGGGCCTGTTGCCGCCCCATCCTGACCGCTCCGCGCCCGGACGGAAATCAAGAAGTTCAGGCGATCGGCAAGTTCATCTTGTCGATTGCGGCGAAGCGCAGGGCCGTTGCGCGATCAGGCCACCCCCGCCGCGTGCAGGACGAGGCCCGCGGCGCCGCAGGCCGCCAGCACCGGGAATGTGCCCCAGCGGAGAACCAGCACCGCGGCAAGCGCCGCCGCCGACAGCAGAGCCGCGGCAAGGTTCAGCGACGACCAGACCGGCACATCCAGCGAAAGCCCCGGGACGGCCAGAACCCGCACCTCGCCAAAGACGACATGCAGCGCGAACCAGACCGCGAGGTTCAGGATCACCCCCACCACCGCCGCCGTGATCGCGGTCAGCGCCGCCGACAGGCCGAGGTTGCCGCGCAGCCGCTCGATGTAGGGGGCGCCGAGGAAGATCCACAGGAAACAGGGCGTGAAGGTGACCCAGGCGGTCAGCGCCGCCCCCAGCGTCCCCGCCAGCACCGGCGCCATCCCCCCGGCATCGCGGAAGGCGGCCAGGAAGCCCACGAACTGCGTCACCAGGATCAGCGGGCCGGGCGTCGTCTCGGCCAGCCCCAGCCCATCCAGCATCTCGCCCGGAGCAAGCCAGCCGTAATGGCTGACGGCCTCCTGCGCCACCCAGGCCAGCACCGCATAGGCGCCGCCGAAGGTGACGACAGCCAGCATGCTGAAGAACCCCGCGAGCTGCGCGAACACGTTGCCCGGACCGAGCGCGGCGAAGAGCAGCCCGACCGGCGCCAGCCACATGACCAGGAACACCACGGCCGTGCGCAGGGCCTGCGCCGTGCCGGCCATCGCATGGGCAGGCATCCCTTCGCCCAGCAGGGTATCGGCGTCATCGACCGGAACCCCCCCCGCTCTGCCGTGCCCCCCGCCGCCGTGAAACCCGCGCAGGCCGGCGCGGGCGCCCAGCCAGCCCGCCAGACCGGCGCCCAGAACGATCACCGGGAACGGCACGTCGAAGGCAAAGATCGCCACGAAGGCGACGGCGGCGATGCCGGTCAGCTCAGGACCATGCAGCACGCGCGACCCGATGCGGATGACCGCCTGCACCACGACCGCCAGCACCGCCGCCTTCAGCCCGAAGAACAGCGCCGCCAGGATCCCGACCGAGCCGTACAGCGCATAGGCGATGCTGAGCGCAAGGATCGCCGCCACTCCCGGAAGCAGGAACAGCAGCCCCGCGACGATCCCCCCGGCCGTGCGGTGCATCAGCCAGCCGATGTAGATGGCCAGCTGGATCGCCTCGGGCCCCGGCAACAGCATGCAGTAGTTCAGCGCATGCAGGAACCGCTTCTCGCCCAGCCACCGGTTCTCCTCGACCAGGATGCGGTGCATCATGGCGATCTGCCCGGCCGGGCCGCCGAAGCTGAGCAGCCCGATCCGCGCCCAGACGCGCGCGGCCTCGGAGAGGCCGGGAAAGGGACGGTCCTGCATCAGCCTGCCTTCGGCCTGTTGGTGGGCCAGTTGTGGGTCTCGTCGGTGGCATCGCGCGCCCAGCGGTAGAAGGCGTCATAGATCTGCATTCCGGCGTCAAGCTGCTCCAGATCATCCGCGTGGATGCGCGACAGCCCGAGCGAGACCGCCAGCAGTCCCGCCGCCTCGGGCGCGAGGTCCAGTCGGGCGGTATCGGCGCCACGCACGATGACCGCAAGCCGGTCGAGCGCGGGGATGCGCAGGCCGAACTCAGCAAGCATCACGTCGAACGTGCATGAATCGCCACGGTGGCTCCAGAACACATCCTCGATGTCGAAGGGCGCGGCATCGTGGCGCTCGGCCACGCCCAACACCTCGGCCGGCGCCACGAACAGGATCACCGCGCGCGGGTCGACGAAGCGGCGGATCAGCCAGGGGCAGGCGATGCGGTCGATCTTGGGCCGCGCGCGGGTCACCCAGACGGTGCGCCCCTGCGCATCGCGTGCGGGCAGCTTCGAGGGGTCGACCAGCGGCAGACCGGCAGAACGCCAGCCCTCGAACCCGCCTTCCAGGTATTCCGACGGGCAGCCCTCGGCGCGCAGCCAGGCCGCTGCGCCCTGGCTCCGTCGGTGGCCGGCCTGACAGACGGTGATCGAGGGCAGCGCGGCCGGCAGTCCGGCGCGACCGGCCATCGCCCGGTCATCGCCGCGGATCGAACCGGGCAGAAGTCGCGGGTCGGCGGCGTAGTCCTCGTCCGACCGCACGTCGATCAGCACGGGGGTCCGTGACGTGCCGATGAGGCGCGCAAGCTTGTCGTGTGAAATCGCATTCGGCGCAGGCATGTGCGTTCCTCCGTCAACGGGGCTCAAGTGGAACGCGAACTTCGGCTGGCGCCTCGTGGGGCGGTCGCAGGCCCCATGGCGCCGGTTAGCAGAACCGGGGAGAAACTGTCAAGAATCCGGGGCGACCCGGTCCCCGGCAGCGCAGGGACCGCCGTTGCCGGCCTCTGCGCTGCGGCGCCTACTCCAGCCCGCGGGCCGCGAGCCAGGCCCGCATCTGGGCGATCTCGGTCTCCTGCGCGGCGATGACGGCCTCGGACAGGGCGCGGATCTCGGGGTCGGTGCCGTGGTCCAGCTGGATTCGCGCCATGTCCACCGCGGCGATGTGGTGCGGGATCATGCCGCGGACGAAATCCACATCGGCATCGCCGGTATAGGGAATGGCCATGTCCGCCATCATCCTGTCCATCGCCGCGGCATAGGCCAGCACGGCGGGGTCGTTCGCCAGTTCGGGCGGGATCTGGGCCGCGTGGGCACTGCCCTGCATGCCGCCATGCCCGCCATGGCCCGAATGGCCCATTCCCGGCATCGTCTGCTGCGCCACGGCAAGCCCGCCCGCAACCACCGCCGTCAATGCCGCTGCCAGCACCATCGCACGCTTGTTCATTTCCCGATCTCCCCGGTTGAAGGTATTCCGGCCGCAGAGGTGGGGCCTTCCCCCATGTCAAGGTCAAGCCCGGCGCCGCATGAAAATCGTACGGCAAGCTGCCCTTGACCTTGCCATGGTGGGAAGGCCTATGTGCGGGAGCAGGCTCCAACCTATCCCGGGAAACCGCGCGTGACCCTCCAGACACCCCTGCACGCCGCAACCATCACCCTGCCCGTCGCGGGAATGACCTGCGCCTCCTGCGTGGGGCGCGTGGAACAGGCCCTGCGCGCGGTGCCATCCGTCGCCGACGCCACCGTGAACATGGCGACGGGGCGGGCCCAGGTCC
>DAOLBY010000090.1:13001-13229 GCA_035324325.1 Paracoccaceae bacterium
GACGGTCGAGGGGATGACCTGCGCAAGTTGCATCGGGCGGGTGGAGCGCATCCTGCGTGCGGTGCCCGGGGTTCAGGCTGCGGCGGCGAACCTGGCGACCGGGAGGGCGACCGTCACCGGCCTTGCGGACCCCGAGGCGCTGGTGGCAGCCGTGACCGCCGCGGGCTATCCGGCGCGGCTGCACGTCGGGTCCGAACCCGCCCAGGACCGCCATGCCGCCGAGGAAGC
>DAOLBY010000091.1:0-13064 GCA_035324325.1 Paracoccaceae bacterium
CGCCGGCGAAGCGGTGTCGACCGCACGGAACAGGCGGGTGACCGACGGGGGGCCCGGCGGGGGGTCGGGGCCGGGGGCGGGGCCCTGCCGATGGCCTGCGACACGACCGAGGCCGGGCGCCGCATCAACCGCCGGGTCGAGGTCTGGCTGCATCCGATCCCGGAATGGGACGGCCCGCCCGCCGCCGAGTGAGACTGCGCGGGGGCGCTGCACCCCGCCGCGTGCCGCGGCGCGCCCGGGGTGTTTGGGCAGGAAGAAACCGGATACCGGTTGTGCCCTGTGCAGGGGCCTGGCGGCGGGGAGGGGTGAACGGGACCGGAGGGGACGGCAGCCCGAGGCGGCGGTCGGAAGGGCAGCGCGTGTCGTTCAGAGGTAGCCCTGCGCGCGGAAACTGACCTCGGTGCCCTTGCCGATCACCAGGTGGTCGTGCAGCGCGATGCCCAGCACCTCGGCCGCGTCGCGGATCCGTTCGGTCATGGCGATGTCGGCGGCCGAGGGTGTGGGATCGCCCGAGGGATGGTTGTGGACGAGGATCAGCGCGCTCGCGTTCAGCTCGAGCGCGCGGCGCACCACCTCGCGCGGATAGACCGGCACATGATCGACCGTGCCGCGGGCCTGTTCCTCATCCGCGATCAGGACGTTCTTGCGGTCGAGGAACAGCACGCGGAACTGTTCGGTGTCGCGGTGCGCCATGGCGCCGTGGCAATAGTCGAGCAGCGCATCCCAGGACGACAGGACGTGCCGGCGCATGACGCGGGCCCGCAGCATCCGCTGCGCCAGCGCCTCCAGGATCTTGAGGTCCTGCACCACGGCCGCGCCGACGCCCGCCACCTCCGTCAGCCGGGCGGGGGGGGCGCCGCAGACCCCGCCCAGATCGCCGAAGGTGTCGAGAAGCCGCCGCGCGAGCGGCTTCACGTCCTGCCGCGGGATGGTGCGGAACAGCATAAGTTCGAGGATCTCGTAATCCGGCATCGCCGCCGCCCCGCCCTGGGAGAACCGCGAACGCAGCCGCGCGCGGTGGTCGGAGATGTAGGAGGGCAGGCGCCCGCCCGGGGCCATGACCGCGGCCGACGCAGCCTCATCGGCCTCGCCCGGGGCGGTGAACAGCGGCAGCGGCGATTCGGCAAAGGCGTGGGGCATGGGCGAAGGCTGCGCCCGCCGTGGTGAACGGCAGGTTAACGCGGGCCTATTCTGCCGCCAGCGGCAGGTGCCGGCTGCCCCGCAGATCGGCGATGTCGGCCACCACGCCGTCGATCAGCGCCCGGAAGGCGGCGAAGTCGGGGCGGCGTTCCACCCGCGCCTCGTCCATGTAGAGCGCGCGGTCGATCTCGACCTGGACGACATGCATCCGCCGCGACGGCCGGCCGTAGGCCTGCGCGATATAGGCCCCGGCAAAGGGCGCGTTGCGCGCCACGCGCAGGCCGGCGCGGGCAAAGGCGGTCTCGATCCGTTCCATCACGTCGCGGCCTGCTGCGGCACCGAATCGGTCGCCCAGAACCACCTCGGGCCGCGACTGGCCCGGACGGGCATGGGCCTCGATCGCCTCGTGCGGCATCGAATGGCAGTCGATCAGCACGGCCTCGCCGAACTGCGCCATCGCTTCATCCAACAGCCGGCGCAGGGCAGCGTGATAGGGCGTCCAGGCGCCATGCAGCCGCGCCTCGACCTCCGCCCGCGTCAGCCGGCCGGGATAGATTGCGCGCCCGTTGGCCACCACGCGCGGCACGACACCGAGGCCCGAGGCCACACGAGGGTTGTGGCCGCCGCGTGCCACCCCCTCGACCAGCGCGGGGTCGAGTTCGTCAGGCGCACGGTTGAAGTCGATCCAGGCACGCGGCAGGCGCGCGGCCAGAAGCGGTGCGCCGGCTTCGGGGGCGGCGGCAAAGAGGTCATCGACAAAGGCATCCTCGGACGACCGCAGCGTCAGCGGGTCGAGCTGGCTGCGCGCCAGGAAGTCGGCCGCGTAGTGCCGGCCCGAATGGGGCGACGAGAACACCACCGGTGTCGACCGGAGCGCGGGCATGTGCAAGCTGAAGGGGTCGGGCGTCATGCCGGCTCCGCTGGGTGCAGGCTCGACTATAGAGCGTTATCGCGCGCTGTCCAAAGCGGACTGCTGACGCGTATCCTGCGGGGCCTTGAACCGCCTTGCCATTCCCGCTATAGCCGCCGCCACCGACGCGGGAACCGAGCCCGCGTCCTTTTCATTCGTGAAGGGGGCGCAGGGGGTGCAGGGCTTGCGACGTGTGGGCGGTTAGCTCAGCGGTAGAGCACTACGTTGACATCGTAGTGGCCACTGGTTCGATCCCAGTACCGCCCACCATCTTCGCCGCCCCGGCACCGGGGCACGGGTTTCAACTGGCGCGCGATGCGCCGCGCAGAAGGAGGGCCGACCATGAAGGTTGCCAACTCGCTCCGCTCGCTCAAGACGCGCCACCGCGATTGCCAGGTCGTGCGCCGCAAGGGCCGCGTCTATGTGATCAACAAGACGCAGAAGCGCTACAAGGCCCGCCAGGGCTGAGCGTTCCCCCCCGCATGGGGATCGAGGGGCCGCCGCCGGGCAACCGAGGCGGCCCCTTCGCATGAGACGCGGCAGGGCTGCGCAGCGCCCTATCGCGCCATCCCGTGGTATTCGGGGTTCGGCGCCATCGCGGTGGCCGAGGCCATGCGGTTCGACATGTTGTAGAACCCCGTCACCGCGACGATGTCCCAGATGTCACGATCGGTGAACCCGGCTTCGCGCAGGGCCCGGCGGTCGGCCTCTTCGATGCGGTGGCTTTCGAGCGTCATCTTCTCGGCAAAGGCCAGCATGGCGCGCGGGCGGGGGCCGAGAGGCGCGGCGCGCCAGTTCTGGGCGATGGTCTCGGCCAGCGCGGGGTCGCCGGTCAGCTGACGCAGCGCCGCGCCATGGGCGGTCAGGCAGTAGTGGCAGCGGTTCAGGGCCGACACGGCCACCGCGATCATCTCGCGTTCTGGCTTCGACAGGCCCGAGGGCGCCAGCATCAGGTCGTTGTACATCGCCATGAAGGCGCGCAGCTTGGACTGGTCGAAGGCATAGGCGCGCAGGACGTTGGGGATCAGGCCCAGCTTTTCGGTGCATTTGTCGAAATAGGCCGCGATGTCGTCGTCCAGCGGGTCGGCGGCGGGCAGGTCGAGGGCGGTCGGCAGCATCGGTGGGCCTTTCGCGTCGGGGCAGGGCGTGGCAACACGGGGCCGCCACGCAGGAGCGCGCAGGATGCACCCGAACCCCGCCTTCCGCCAGACGCCCCCCGAGACGGCGCTGGACATCGCCCGCGACCGTGGTTTCGGCATCCTGTGCCTGAACGGCGAGGCCGGGCCGATGCTCGCCCATGTGCCCTTCGAAATCGATACCGGCGGCACCACTGCCACGCTGCATCTGGCCCGGTCGAACCCGATCGCGCGTGCCGGCCTGCCGGCGGCGGCGGTGCTGGCCGTGTCGGGGCCGGACGCCTATGTCTCGCCCGACTGGTACGGACTGCCCGACCAGGTGCCGACGTGGAACTACGTCGCCGTTCACCTGCGCGGCAGCCTTCACCCCCTGCCGCCCGAGGCGTTGCGCCCGCATCTCGACCGGGTGTCGGCCCGGTTCGAGGGCGCGCTGGCCCCCAAGCGCCCCTGGACGGCCGACAAGATGTCGGAAGGCACGATGGAGCGGATGATGCGCGGCATCCTGCCCTTCCGCCTGGTGATCGGGGGCGTGGAGAGCACGGTCAAGCTGAGCCAGAACAAGCCGGCCGCAGCGCAGGCGGGGGCGGCCGACGGCATCGCGGCAGTTCCCCTGGGCCTGGAGGGCGTCCGGATCGCCGCGCTGATGCGGGGGCAGGACGGGCTTTGACCGGAGGCCGCCCGGGTGTAACCTGATCGCGCCGTCGAGGAGGGAGGAACCCATGCCGCTGCCTGCGCTTGCCCTGTCGCCTGCCGCGCTCTGGGCGCTCCGGGCGGGAGCCGCCGGCCTTGCCTTCTGGGCGGGGCGCCGGGCCCTTGCCGGCACGGCGACCAGCCGCACCGACCAGCGGGCCGAGGATGCGCTGGACGATCTGGATGACGGGCTGGCCGCCCATGCTCCGCCCGACCGCGACGGGCAGCGCAACGCCGCGCTGCGGATGCGCCGCGTCCTGCGCTGGCCCGGCGGCGGGATCGAGGTCGACCTGTCGGCAATGGCGCGCCTTCGCCTGCGGCGCCTGCGGGATGACGGGCAGGGGGCCGCCGGCAAGGATGACTGAACCGACCGGGGACGGGACCATCCGGCTGTATCATTCGCCGACCTCGCCCTTTGCGCGCAAGGTCATGGTGCTGCTGCACGAGGCCGGGCGCACGGCCGAGGTTGCGCTCGTGCCCGCCTCGGGCAGTCCGCTTGCCGCAGGCCCGTCGCCGGTGGGACCGAACCCGCTGGGCAAGCTGCCCTGCCTGCTGCGCGAGGATGGCGGAGCCATTTTCGACAGCCGGGTGATCTGCCGGTGGCTGGACGACCGTTTTGCGGCGGGGCTGTATCCGCCGGCGCGGCTGTGGGACGTGCTGGTGCTGGAATCGCTGGCCGACGGGATGCTCGATGCCGCGCTCCTGATGGTCTACGAGACGCGGGTGCGGCCGCAAGAGGCGCGCTTCGCCCCCTGGGTGGAAGGGCAATGGGCCAAGATCGACCGCACGCTCGACCATCTGGAGAACGCCTGGCTTTCCCGCCTGAAGGGGCCGGTCGACATGGGGCAGGTCGCCGTCGGCTGCGCGCTCGGCTATCTCGACTTCCGCCACCCGGGGCGCGACTGGCGGGCGGGGCGACCGGGCCTCGATGCCTGGGCGCTGGGGTTTGCGGCGCGGCCCTCGATGGCGGCGACAGCGCCCGCAGACCGCTGATCATCAACCCGATCCCTGCGACATTTCCGCCCCGCAGGCCCCGATCACACCGATTCCATTGCCCGCGGGCGGATTTCGCGGCCGGATCCGGACGATGCGCGCTGGACTGGCCCCGGGCCTGCCGCTAGATAGCCGCTGCGCAGGGCTGCAGGATTCTGCGGCCCCCCAAGATCATGGCCGCCCCCTGGCGGCCGCGAAAGCCGGAGAGAACCCGTGTCCCACGCCGAAGAACCCGCAGGCACGCGCCGCGATTTCCTCTACTACGCCACCGCCGGGGCCGGCGCGGTTGCCACCGGCGCCGCGGTCTGGCCGCTCGTCGACCAGATGAACCCCTCGGCCGACGTGGCCGCGCTGTCGTCGATCTTCGTCGATATCTCGGGGGTCGAGGTCGGCACGCAGCTGACGGTCAAGTGGCTGGGCAAGCCCGTCTTCATCCGCCGCCGCAGCGAGGACGAGATCGCCGCCGCCCGCGACACGGCGCTGACCGACCTTCCAGACCGCAGGGGCCGCAACGCCAACAACGACGCGGCCGACGCGGCCGATGCCAACCGGTCGCTGGACGAGGCCGGCGAATGGCTGGTGATGATGGGCGTCTGCACCCATCTCGGCTGCGTTCCGCTGGGTGACGGGGCCGGCGACTTCGGCGGCTGGTTCTGTCCCTGCCACGGGTCGCACTACGACACGTCGGGGCGCATCCGCCGCGGTCCCGCGCCCGAGAACCTGCATGTGCCGGTGGCGGCCTTCATCGACGACGCAACGATCAAGCTGGGCTGAGGAACGACGCAGATGGCAGGCATTCCCCACGACCATTACGAACCCAAGTCGGGCCCCGAGAAGTGGCTGCACCGGCGGCTGCCGATCGTCGGGCTGCTGTACGACACGCTGATGATCCCGACACCCAAGAACCTCAACTGGATGTGGATCTGGGGCATCGTGCTGACCTTCAGCCTGGCGCTGCAGATCATTACCGGCATCGTGCTGGTCATGCACTACACGCCGCATGTCGACATGGCCTTTGCCAGCGTCGAACACATCATGCGCAACGTGAACGGCGGCCACATGCTGCGCTACATCCACCAGAACGGCGCGTCGCTGTTCTTCGTGGCGGTCTACCTGCACATCTTCCGCGGTCTCTACTACGGCAGCTACAAGGCCCCGCGCGAGGTGACCTGGATCATCGGGATGCTGATCTACATCCTGATGATGGCCACGGCCTTCATGGGCTACGTCCTGCCCTGGGGCCAGATGTCGTTCTGGGGGGCGACCGTGATCACCGGCCTCTTCGGTGCGATCCCGGGCATCGGCGAGCCGATCCAGACCTGGCTGCTGGGCGGTCCGGCGGTGGACAACGCGACGCTCAACCGTTTCTTCTCGCTTCACTACCTGCTGCCCTTCGTGATCGCGGCGCTGGTCGCGGTGCATATCTGGGCCTTCCACACCACCGGCAACAACAACCCGACAGGGGTCGAGGTGCGCCGCGCGTCCAAGGAAGAGGCGGCAAAGGATACCGTGCCCTTCTGGCCCTACTTCGTGATCAAGGACCTGTTCGCCCTGGCGGTCATCCTGCTGGTGTTCTTCGCCATCGTCGGCTTCATGCCCAACTACCTCGGCCACCCCGACAACTACATCGAGGCCAACCCGCTGGCGACGCCGGCCCATATCGTGCCGGAATGGTACTTCCTGCCCTTCTACGCGATCCTGCGCGCCTTCGACGGCGATGTCTGGGTGGTGCAGCTGACGCAGTTCGTGACCTTCGGGATCGTCGATGCCAAGTTCTTCGGCGTGCTGGCGATGTTCGGTGCCATCGCGGTGATGGCGCTGGCGCCCTGGCTCGATACCTCGTCGGTCCGCTCGGGACGCTACCGGCCGATGTTCAAGTGGTGGTTCGCGCTCCTGTGCGTGGACTTCATGGTGCTGATGTGGGTGGGCGCGATGCCGGCCGAAGGCATCTACCCCTACATCGCGCTGATCGCCTCGGCCTACTGGTTCGCCTATTTCCTCATTGTCCTGCCGCTTCTGGGCGTGATCGAGAAGCCGCTGGCCCAGCCCGCGACGATCGAGCAGGACTTCAATGACCACTACGGCAAGCCGGGGTCGCATGGCGGCGGCACCGCGGCCCAGCCGGCCGAGTGAGAAAGGACCGATGACGATGATGCGCAAGACGCTGATCGCAGCCGTTGCGGCACTGGCCCTGCCGGCCGGTGCGGCACTGGCCGCGGGCGAAGCGGGCCATATCGAGGATGTGGCCTTCAGCTTCGAAGGGCCCTTCGGCAGCTACGACCAGATGCAGCTGCAGCGCGGCCTGCAGGTCTACACCGAGGTCTGTTCGGCCTGCCACGGGCTGCAATACGTCCCGATCCGCACGCTGGCCGACCCGGGCGGGCCGGCCCTGCCCGAGGATCAGGTGCGCGCCTATGCGGCACTGCTGAACCCGATCACCGACCCGGTGACGTTCGAGGACCGCGACCGCGTCCCGACCGACCATTTCCCGCGCTCGGGGCTGGAGACTGCGCCCGACCTCAGCCTGATGGCCAAGGCGCGCGCGGGCTTTCACGGCCCCTATGGTCTGGGGATCAACCAGCTGTTCCGCGGCACCGGCGGGCCGGAATACATCTACTCGCTCCTGACCGGCTATACCGGCGAGGAAAAGGAAGAGGCCGGCACGATCTTCTACGGGAACAGCGCCTTTCCGGGCGGCTGGATCGCGATGGCCCCGCCGCTGGACGACGGCTCGATCGCCGAGTTCGCGGACGGCCATGACACCTCGCTGCACCACCTGTCCGAAGATGTGGCGGCCTTCCTGATGTGGACGGCGGAACCCAAGCTTGCGGCGCGCAAGCAGGCAGGCTTCACGGCGGTGATCTTCCTGACGGTGCTGTCGGTGCTGCTGTACCTGACGAACAAGAAGCTGTGGGCGGGCGTGAAGGGCAAGAAGGTCACGATCTGATCCCGGTTTGTTTCGCATGCGAAACGGGCCCCGTGCGATGCGCGGGGCCCTTTGCATTGCGGTGCGGCGATGCCGTCCGCGCCTGCCTATCCGATCCGTTCCAGCCGGCCGAGACGCATCAGGTCGCGGTAGTTCCACTGGATCCGGGCGGCCTTTTCCAGCCAGCGCGCCAGATCCCCGGCGTCGATCTGGCCGGCCTCGGTGTAGATCGCCGAGGCATCCCTGAACTTGCCGGTCCCGGGCCGAAGGCGGGGTTCGGCGAAATCGGCGCCGCTCCAGAACATCAGGCGGATGCCGGCCTTCAGCCGGCTGTAGCCCGTGATCGGGTTGCCGGCGAGGAACCAGACCGGATGGGCATGCCAGATCCGGCTTTCCGCCCCGGGCAGGCCCGCGTCGATATGCCGGCGAAGGGCATCGCAGATCTCCCGGTCGGTGGCGGTCTGGAGTGTGTTGTAGGCCTCGATGGTCGCGGGTTTCATGGCCGGAGGCTATGCCGGCCGCCGCGGCGCTGCAATCCGCGCTGCCCCGCGATCCGGGTTCAGACCGAGACGGTGGACCGCAGCGCGTCATGGCCCAGTTCGTCCTTTCCGCCCTGCATCGCCACGGCGCCGCGCTTCAGCACGTAGAAGCGGTCGCCAAGGCCCCAGGCGAAGTCGAAATACTGCTCCACCAGCACGATGGCCATGCCGCCCCTGACCTTCAGATAGTCGATCACCCGGCCGATCTGCTGGATGATGTTGGGCTGGATGCCCTCGGTCGGCTCGTCGAGCAGAAGGACGCGGGGGCGCATCAGCATCGCCCGCGCGATGGCCAGCTGCTGCTGCTGACCGCCCGACAGGTCGCCGCCGCGGCGGTGCAGGAACTCGCGCAGGATCGGGAACAGGTCGAAGATCTCGTCGGGGATGCGGTGCTCGGACTTCGGCAGAAGTGCGAAGGCGGTTTCCATGTTCTCGCGCACGGTGAGCAGGGGAAAGATCATCCGGCCCTGCGGCACCACGGCGAGCCCCTTGCGGGCCATCGCCTGAGCCGGGACGCGCCCGACCTCCTCATCCCCGATCCAGAGCCGCCCGCCCGACCGCGGATGCGTGCCTGCGAGTGCCTTGAGCAGCGAGGTCTTGCCAACGCCGTTCGTCCCCAGAAGGCACGTCACCTCGCCCGCGCGGGCCTCGAAGTCGATGCCATGCAGGATCTGGGCGCCGCCGTAGTGGAGCGTGAGGGCTTCGGTGCGGATCATCGGGCGGTGCTCCTGCCGGGGCGACGGGGGGCCAGCCCCGCGGACAACCCGGGAAACGCGGGCCAGGAGGAACGGGTCAGGTCAGCGCCCCAGGTAGACATCGATGACCTGCTGGTTCTTCGTGACATGGTCGAGCGAGCCTTCGGCCAGGACCGCGCCTTCGTGCAGCACCGTCACGCGGCAGTCGAGGCGGCGCACGAAGTCCATGTCGTGCTCCACCACCACCACGGCGCGGGTGCGCGCCAGATCGACCAGCAGCGCCGTCGTCTGTTCGCGCTCGGCCAGTGTCATGCCGGCGGCGGGTTCATCGACGAGGAGGAGGCGGGGTTCCTGCGCCAGAAGCATCCCGATCTCCAGCCATTGCTTCTGCCCGTGGCTGAGCTCGCCCGCCTTGCGCGTCAGCCGGTCGCCAAGGCCCACCTGCGCGGCCAGCGCCTCGACCCGCGCATGGTCGGCCGGGCCGGGGCGCCAGATCAGCACCGCGAAGGGGCCGCGGGCGGCGCGCAGCGCGAGCATCAGGTTCTCGGCCACGGTCTGGTCCTCGAACACGGTGGGGCGCTGGAACTTGCGGCCGATGCCGGCACGGGCGATCTCGGCCTCGGACATGCGCAGGAGGTTCAGGAGCCGTTCGCCGAACACCGCGCGGCCGGTATCGGGGCGGGTCTTGCCGGTGACGATGTCCATGAAGGTGGTCTTGCCGGCGCCGTTCGGTCCGATGACCGCGCGCAGTTCCTTCGGGCCGATGGTGAAGGAGAGGTTGTTGATGGCGCGGAAGCCGTCGAAGGTGACGGACAGGCCCGAACATTCCAGAAGCGCGGTCACTGCGTTGCCTCCTTCTCGCGGAAGGACCCCGGGTCGGGGCCGAGGTCGGCGCCATGGCGCTGCGGCGGGCGCAACCCGGCCCAGAGGTCGAAGAGCCCGCCAATGCCCCTGGGCGCGGAGAGGGGCACCAGCACGAAGGGAAGCCCCAGTGCGACCGACCACCAGTCCACCCATTTCACCGTGTAGAAGCCGAGGTTCAGGTCGGGCGCGCGGCCGCCGGTGAACCAGGACGACAGAAGCGACACGAAGGCCGCGCCGATCACCGCGCCGTAGAGCCTGCCTCGGCCGCCGATGGCAACCCAGACCGCGAGGTAGATCGAGGCGATGGGCGCCAGTTCCGCCGGGTTGATGATGCCCGCCTGCGGGTAGTAGAGCGCGCCGGCGATGGCGGCCATCACCGCCGTCAGCGTGAAAAGGAACAGCTTGTAGGCCTCGACCGAGTAGCCGAGGAAGCGCACCCGCGCCTCGTCGTCGCGGATGCCGCGGATGACCGAGCCGAACTTGCCCGAGACAACGAAGGCCGCCGCGAGATAGGCCAGCGCCAATGCCGCCGCCGAGGCCCAGAGGAACCAGACCGACAGCTCGGACTGGGGCACATGGGCAAGGCCGGGGATGTTCTGCAGGCCCGACAGGCCGTTGTTGCCGCGCAGCCCGCTGTCGTTCTGGAAGAGCCAGAGCGCGAGCGCCAGCGTCATCGCCTGCGTCAGGATCGAGAGATAGACGCCGGTGACGCGCGACCGGAACGCCAGCCAGCCGAACACCCCCGCCAGCAGGCCGGGTACGAGGATGACGAGCAGGAGCTGCGCCGTCAGCGAATGGGCGAACATCCAGACCGGGGGGATCTCCGACCCGCCGACCACCCCGAAGATCTGGGTGCCGATGCCGGTGCGGATTTCCTCTGGCGTCGGGGGCAGGGGCTGGCCGGCCAGCGAGGCGATCACGATCTCCTCGGTCCGGGCATACATCAGCCACATGCCGATCATGTAGCCGCCGAGCGCGAAGAAGGCCATGTGGCCAAGGCTGAGCACCCCCGCATAGCCCCAGATCAGGTCCATCGCGATGGCGACAAGGCACAGGCACAGCGTCTTGCCCAGCGTCTTGACGAAGGAGGTGGAGACGAGGCCGATGCCGAAGCCCTCGGCCAGCACCGTCACCACCAGGGTGAAGACCGCAAGCGCCAGCAGGAACCACAGGACCGCGGGGTTGCGCGCGACAAAGCTGCGGCTCATGGCGTCAGTCCCCCGCCGCCCGGCCCCTGAGCGCGACGATGCCGCGCGGGCGCACCTGGATGAACAGGATGATGAAGAGGATCATGAAGGTCTGCGCCGCCAGCGTGTTCGACGGGTTCAGCCATTCGATCCCCTTCTGCAGCGTGCCGATCAGCGCGGCGCCGGCCAGCGTGCCCCAGATGTTGCCGACGCCGCCGACCACGACCGTCATGAAGCTCTGCACGATGTAGTCGTTGCCAAGCTCGGACGTGACCTTGGCGAAGAGCCCAATGGCTACCCCTGCCAGACCCGCGATGCCTGACCCCAGCCCGAAGGTCAGCATGTTGATGCGGTCGGGGTTGATGCCCATCGAGGCCGCCATGGCCGGGTTCTGCTGCACCGCCCGCACCTCGAGCCCCAGCCGCGTGCGCTTCATCACGAAGAGGATGAGCACGAGGAAGGCGACGGCCAGCACGAAGATGGCGATGCGGATGGTGCTGATCGACACGACGTCGTTGAACGACAGCGCGCCGTCCAGCCAGGCCGGCGCGGTCAGCGGTCGGGCCTGGGTACCGAAGATGTTCTTGGCGATCTGCTGCAGCGCGATCGAGATGCCGAAGGTTGCGAGCAGCGTTTCCAGCGGCCGCTTGTAGAGGTGGCGGATCACCAGCCGCTCCATCGCCACACCGGCCGCGAAGGTTACGGCGAAGGCCAAGGGCAGCGCCACCAGGATCGACAAGGTGTAGTCGGCGATGACGAGCTGCACGCAATAGCCGGTATAGGCGCCCATCATGATGAATTCGCCATGCGCCATGTTGATCACGCGCATCACGCCGAAGGTGATGGCCAGGCCCACGGCCGCCAGGAAGTAGATCGAGGCCAGCGACAGCGCGTCGAGCCCGAGGTCGGCCGCCTGCATCAGTCCGACGCGGGTCGTGATGCCGCGCAGCGCGGCGCGGGCGGCATCGGTCACGGCGGGGTCGGCTTCGGCGTAGATGTCGAAGAAGCGGTATTGCGCGACGGTCGCGGCGATCTCGTCCTGCGTCGCAGCAACAGGCACCGCACCGGCGGCTTCGAGCGCGGTATAGGCGCGATCGCGCGCGGCCTGGGTGCTCAGTTGCGCAACCGGGATGCCGGCAACCATGCCGCCCGCGATGTTGGCGACCAGCGCCTCGCGCTGCTGCTGCGGGGTCAGCGGTTCGGGCGCCAGGCCCGCGGCCACCAGAAGGGCAAAGGCATCCGCCGTGGCGAGGTCATCTCCAGGGGTCAGTTCGGCTGCGATATTGGCGCCGGCGGGCGGCTCTGGGGCGGCGACGCGGCGGGTGGCCAGAAGCGGGTTCAGCGCGCCGCGCAGGTCAAGCCCGAGGTCGGCACCGAAGCCGTCGATGGCGGCGACCCGCGCCGCGCTGTCGGGGTCGAAACGGATGGTCAGCAGGCGTTCCAGCCGCGCCTTCTGGGCGGCCAGCGCCGGGTCGGGGTCATCCAGCGCCTCGCGCAGGGCGGCAAGCTTTTCGGCATCGCCTTCCCGGGCGATCGAGGCCAGCGCGGCGCGGCGCTGGCCGGCATCGGGATCGGTCAGCTGGAACTGCACGAGCGCACTGGCGATCAGGCCGCGCACACCGGCATTGGGGCGCAGGGGCGTGATGTCGGCCCGCGGGGCCTCGCCCGCATCCGCGCCCGTCAGCGGGTCGGTCAGCGCATAGGCGCCCGGCACCTCGGCGATGATGAAGAAGGCGCCGTCGGCCTTGCGCTGCCCCAGCGCCCGGTCGGCCCAGGCCGCCAGCAGGCGTGGCACCGCGGGGTCGCCCGTTTCCACCAGCGCGGCGATGGCCGGGCCGATCGTCTGGCGCGAGGGATTGGCGATCTGGTCGGCGTATTGCACCAGCGCGGCGGCCAGGTCGGCGCGGGCCGGCAGCGCCAGGGGCAGAAGGGCGGCGAGCGTCAGGAGAAACCGGCGCATGTCAGGCTTTCGGGGAAGGCGGGG
>DAOLBY010000092.1:0-13022 GCA_035324325.1 Paracoccaceae bacterium
GACCGCCGGCAGGGCGGGGACGATGGCGACCAGGGCGGCAAGGACAGGGGCGGCAAGGCGCGGCGGCATCGGGGGTTCCATCGGCTGGACCGAAGGATCCATGCGCCTGCGGGGCTCACGCGGCCGGTCACGCGAAACACTGCGTTTCCAGCCCGGCACCAAGATGGCGAAGGGCCGCGCGGGGATCCCCGCGCGGCCCATCCTGTCGTGCCCGGATGCGCCGGCGGTCAGGCGTCTTCCGACGCGGCCCCGCCGATGTCGTCGAACAATTCCGCGATCTCGAACTCGGCCGCGGCTTCGGCTTCGGCCGCGAGTTCCTGGATCGACTTGCCCGAGGCCTGGAGCGTCGCCTCTTCCGCCGACCGCGCCACGTTCAGCCGCACCGAGGCGGTGACCTCGGGGTGCAGCACGACCGTGACGCTGTGCATGCCCAGATCCTTGATCGGGCGGTCCAGCACGACCTGGCTGCGGTCGACCGTGAAGCCCGCCGCGGTCGCGGCCTCGGCCGCATCGCGCGCCGTGACCGAACCATAGAGCGCTCCGGCATCCGAAGCCGAGCGGATCACCACGAAGGTCTGGCCGTCGAGCTTGGCGGCAACCGCCTCGGCCTCTTTCCTGGTCTCCAGGTTCTGCGCCTGCAGCTGTGCCTTGCGGGCCTCGAAGCTCTTGATGTTGGCGTCGGAGGCGCGCAGCGCCTTGCCCTGGGGCAGAAGGAAGTTGCGGGCGTAACCGTCCTTGACGTTCACGACCTCGCCCATCTGGCCAAGCTTGGCCACGCGTTCAAGCAGGATGACTTGCATGTCGCTTGCTCCTCACTTCACGGCATAGGGCAGCAGCGCGAGGAACCGCGCGCGCTTGATTGCGGCGGCCAGTTCGCGTTGCTTCTTGGCCGACACGGCGGTGATGCGCGCCGGCACGATCTTGCCGCGCTCGGAGATGTAGCGCTGCAGCAGGCGCGTGTCCTTGTAGTCGATGGCCGGGGCATTGTCGCCCGAGAAGGGGCAGACCTTACGGCGGCGGAAAAACGGTTTGGTAGCCATGGCTTACGATCCTTTCTTCACGCTGCTCAACGGCGCGGGCCGCGGTCGAAACCGCCGCGGTCGGGACGCGGGCCGCGGTCGCCGCGATCCCCGCGGTCACCGCGATCGCCACGCTCGCCGTCGCGGTCGTCGCGCTTCTGCATCTGGATCGAGGGGCCCTCGGCGTGCTTCTCCACGCGCACCGTCAGCACCCGCATCACGTCGTCGTGCAGGCGCATCAGGCGCTCCATCTCCTGCACGGCGGCCGGCGGCGCGTCCGAGCGCAGGAAGGCATAGTGCCCCTTGCGGTTCTTGTTGATCTTGTAGGCCATCGTCTTGACGCCCCAGTACTCCTTCTCGACGACGCTGCCGCCGTTGTCGGCGAGGACGGTCGAGAAGTGGTCGACAAGGCCTTCGGCCTGCGCGCTGGACAGATCCTGCCGCGCGATGAAGACATGCTCGTAGAACGGCATGCAAGCTCCTGTTTTCAGGGCGCATTTCATAGGGCGGGCCATCCCCTTCCGCGGCCCGTCCACGAGAGGCTGCGCCGGTTCGCGGTATTGCGGAAGGATGCGGCCTTATAGCGATGCGCGCGGGGGGCGCAAGCGCAAAGGCACTTGCGGGGCGCGGGGCGCGCGGGGCACCAAGGCGCCATGCGCCGCAATGATCCCTTCGCCCCGCCCGACGCGACCCTGTCACGCCCCGCCGGCCATGTTCCGCAGGCCGCGCGGCCCAAGATGGCGGGGCTGTTCGCGCCGCTGGGGCCGACCGGCGTGCCCTTGGGCGGCATCGGGACGGGCACGGTCACGCGGGCCTCCGACGGCCGCTTCAGCCGCTGGACGCTGAAGGCGGGCGGGGTGCGGGTGTTCGACATGCCTGCGAACGGGTTCCTGCTGCGCGTCGCCCGGCCCGGCAGACCGCCCGCGGCGCGCGCGCTGCAACCGGCACCCGCGGGGCGCGAGATGGCGGCCTTCGGCTGGGAACCGGAGGCGCCGGAATGGCACGGCCTGTTTCCGCTGGCCTGGCACCGCCATGCGGCGCTGGAGCGCGTGTCGGCGGAATGCCTGTCCTTCTCGCCCGTCATCCCGGGCGATCTCGAGACCGCCAGCCTGCCGGTCGCGCTGTTCCGCTGGCGGCTGACCAACGCGGGCGATGCGCCGGCCGAGGTTTCGGTCATGCTGACCTTCGCCAACCTGACGGGCTGGTTCCACGACCTCGGCGAAGGCCGCCCGCCCCGCTGCGCCGCGGGGTTGTGGAACGAGGCGGCAGACTTTCCCGGTGCCGCGGCGGTGATCATGGGCCGCCGCACCGCCGGCCCGCCAGACGAGGGCGACGGGCAGTTCGCGCTGGCCGTGGCGGCCCCGGGCGCGGCGCTGTCGCGCACGGTCGCCTTCGACGCCACGGGCGACGGGGCGGGGCTCTGGACCGGGTTCCTCGCGACCGGCGGGGCGCCCGACCTCGGCCCCTGCTGGCTGACCGAGAGCGGCTTCCGCGAGGCGCCGCCCGCGCATCCCGCCGGGGCGGTCAGCGCCCGGATGAGGATCGCGCCCGGCGAGACGGCCGAGGCGACCTTTGCCCTGGCCTGGGACCTGCCCGCCATCGCCTTCGGATCGGGTCGCCGCTGGTGGCGCGGCTACACCGAGACCTGGGGCCGCGGCGGAGGCCGTGCGGCCGAAATTGCCGCCCATGCCCTGGACCGGGCCGACGGCTGGCTGGCCGCGGTGCAGGACGGGCAGGCGCGGCTGGCCGAGGGTCTGGGCGATGGACCCGACCGGGCCGGTTTCGCCCTGAACGAGGCCTATTTCCTGACCGAAGGCCTGGCGGTGCTGACCGCTGCCCGGGGCGCGCCGGACGGCCGGCGCCACTTCGGGCTGATCGAATGCCACGACTATGCGCTCTACAACACGCTCGACCTGTGGGTCTATGCCGCCGAGGCCGTGGGGCGCTGGTTCCCCGCGCTTGAGGCGATGGTGGCCGAGGATTTCGCCGCCGCGACGCTCGCCCAGGACGCCACGCCCCGGCGGCTGACCCATGGCGGCGCGTTGCTTCCGCTGAACCCGCCAGGGTCCTGCCCGCATGACCTCGGCGGACCGGGCGAGGATCCCTTCGTGCGCCCGAACTCCTACACCTGGCGCGATGCGACCCGATGGAAGGACCTCAACTGCGATCTCGTGCTGTGCATCTGGCGGGCGGGGCGGCGGATGGGCCCGGGCTGGCGCGCAGGGCTGTATCCGGCCGTGAAGGCCGCCATCGACCACCTGCAGCGCCACGACACCGACGGCGACGGGCTGATCGAGAACGACGGCACCCCCGACCAGACCTTCGACAACCTGCCGATGAAGGGCGCATCCAGCTATTGCGGCGGGCTGTGGGTGGCGGCGCTGCTGGCCGGCGCGCGGATCGCGGATGAGGCCGGGCAGGGCGCTCAGGCGCGGGACTGGGATGCGCAGGCCGCACGCGCGCGCGCCGCCCTGGTCGAAAAGCTGTGGAACGGACGGTATTTCCGTGTCGATACCGACGGCGCCTTTTCCGATGCAAGCTTCATCGAGCAGCTTCTCGGCCCTTATCTCGCGCGTGATCTCGGGCTCGGCGAGATCGTTCCCGACGCCATGGCCCGCGCGGCGCTGTCCCATGTGTTCCGGGCAAACTTCCTCGACGAGGGCGGGGGCGAGGGAGCCGTTTCGGTCGCCGGCATGTCCGCGGCCGTGCGGGCAGGGCTGCCCCATGCGGCCGACACCAGCTTCCAGACCTCCGAGATCCAGCCGGGGTTCAACCTGTCGCTCGCCGCCCAGATGGAACGCTGGGGCCTGTGGGACGAAGGGGCCGCGCTGCGCCGGGCGCTGCGGCGCGAACTGCACGAGACGCGCAACCTCGTGTTCCAGACGCCCGCCGCCTATGACCGCGGCCGGGACACCGCGCGGGCGATCCTGAACATGCGGGCGCTGGCGGCCTGGTGGATGCGGGTGCCGCCCGGGGCTTAGGGCCGGCGCCGGAACGGAAAGGGGGCGCGGTGCCCCGCGCCCCCCCGTCGGCCGGTCGCCGGACCAGCCGCAGGTGTCAGCTGTCGTAGCCGACCTCTTCCATCACCCGCAGCGCGGCAGGGCGCAGGCGGGCGATTTCGGTCAGCCCCTTGCCGTCCGGCGTGAACTCGCCCCAGGACGACACGAGCGCGGACCGCGGCACGCCCGGCTTGACCGGGTATTCGCTGTTCGTCTCGGCATAGATCGCCTGCGCCGCGTCGCCCGAAAGCCATTCCATGAAGGCCAGCGCATGGTCGCGGTTCGGCGCGTTCTTCGTCATGGCGACGCCCGAGACGTTCAGGTGCGTGCCGCCATCCGCGAACACCGGGAACTCGATCCGCACCGACTCCGCCCAGGCCTTCTGCTCGGCATCCTTCAGCATCGCGCCCATGTAGTAGGTGTTGGCCAGCGCGATGTCGCATTCGCCGGCCCAGATCGCCTTGACCTGGTCACGGTCGCCGCCCGCCGGCTTGCGCGCGAGGTTGGCCTTGACCCCCTCGACCCAGGCGCGGCCCTCGGCCTCGCCGTGATGCGCGATCACGGCGGCCAGCAGCGCCACGTTGTAGTCGTTGGTGCCCGACCGGGTGCAGATGCGGCCCTTCCACTTCGGATCGGCGAGGTCCTCGTAGGTGGTGATCTCGCCCGGCGCGACACGGTCCTTGTGGGCATAGACGACCCTGGCGCGCGCGGTCAGGCCGAACCACTGGTCGCCCTCGTCGCGCAGTTCTGCCGGGATGTTGGCCTCCAGCACCTCGGACTGCACCGGCTGGGTGACCCCGGCATCGACGATCTGCATCAGGCGGGCGATGTCGACGGTCAGCACCAGGTCGGCGGGCGAACGCACGCCCTCGGCCACCAGGCGCTCGGCCATGCCCTTGTCCACGAAGGCGACGTTGACCTTGATCCCGGGCTCGGCGGTGAAGGCATCGACGAGGGGCTGGATCAGCTCGGGCTGGCGATGCGAGTAGACGTTGATCTCCTGTGCGAGTGCGGGCAGCGCTGTGGCGCAGAGCGCAGCGGCAAGGGCGGAAAGTCGCAGGTTCATTGGCTGACCTCTTTTGTCAGGTTTTCGTTCGCCCGTTAAACCCGAGTCTTTTGCTCAGATCAATACCCGACAAAAGAAATCGGAAAAAATCCCGCCCTTGCCATCCTGACCGGAACCACCCCGCGGGGGGCGACCGCAGGCCGTGGGGGAACACCCCCCGCCCCTCTCACCCCCAGTCCGGCACCACCTTGCCGGACTGGCCCGACCGCATCGCCGCAAACCCCTCCTCGAACCGCGCGGCCGGAAAGCGATGCGTGATGACCCCCCGCACGTCGAGGCCGTTCTCCAGCATGGCGATCATCTTGTACCAGGTCTCGAAGATCTCGCGCCCGTAGACGCCCTTGATGGTGATGGCCTTGAACACGATCCGGCTCCAGTCCACCGGGCTTTTCCCGGGCGGGATGCCCAGCATGGCGATCCGCCCGCCCATCACCATGTGCTCGACCATCTGGTCGAGCGCGGCCTGCGACCCCGACATCTCCATCCCCACGTCAAACCCCTGCGCCATCTTCAGGGCGGGGTAGACGCTGCGCAGGTCGGTCTCGGCCACGTTGACCGGCACCACGTCGGCGACCCGGCCGGCCAGGTCCAGCCGCGCGGGGTTGACGTCGGTAATCACCACATGCCGCGCCCCCACATGCCGGGCAACCGCCGCCGCCATGATCCCGATCGGGCCGGCGCCGGTGATCAGCACATCCTCGCCCACCAGGTCGAAGGACAGCGCGGTGTGGACGGCATTGCCCAGCGGATCGAGGATCGCGCCGATCTCGTCGTCGATGGCATCGGGCAGCGGCACCACGTTGAAGGCCGGCAGCCGCAGGAACTCGGCGAAGGCCCCGGGTTCGTTCACCCCGATGCCCCGCGTCTCGGGGTCGAGGTGGAAGCGGCCCGACCGCGACTGGCGCGAGGTCTTGCCGATCAGATGCCCCTCGCCCGAACAGCGCTGCCCCACCGCCAGGTCGGTCACGTTGCGCCCGACCTCCACGATCTCGCCGGCGAACTCGTGGCCGGTGACGAGGGGGACAGGCACGGTGCGGGCCGCCCAGTCGTCCCAGTTCCAGATATGCACGTCGGTGCCGCAGATGCCGGTCTTGCGGATGCGGATCAGGACGTCGTCCGGCCCGATCTCGGGCACCGGACGGCCCTCCATCCACAACCCGGGTTCGGGCCGCGCCTTCACCAGTGCAGTCATTCCGTTGCGCATCGTTCCCCCCCTGCGGCCTGCAGCGCAAGCCAGGTCCAGCTGATCCCGGCCGCGCGCTCCGATGACCCGACGGGATCGGCCGGGCATCGGAAAACCTCGGCCAGCCCCCGTGCGGCAAACTCCGCCGCGGTCTCCTGCTCGTCGACGGCATGGACCGGCATCCCCTGTGGCACCGGACCATGGCGCAGCGCGATCAGGATGCGCCCGCAGGGCGCCACCAGCCCGGCCAGCGCCGCCGCGGCCCGCGGGCGCTCCCCCGGCGCCAGATGGTGCCAGACGGCCGACAGGGCGATCAGGTCGAACTGCGCCCCGCTTGCCACCAGGCGCGGCAGGCCCGGCAAGGCGTCCTCCAGCCAGGTCACCCGGTCGTCCGCCGAACGCGCGGGTTCCAGAAAGGCCGCCACCGGCTCCACCGCCGTCACCGCATGGCCAAGGTCCGCGAACCAGCGCGCATCGCGGCCCGTCGCGGCGCCGATGTCGGCGGTGCGGCAAGGGGCGGAAGGGATCAGCTTGCGGACGGACGCGAACCACGCCCCGGACGGCCGTCCGTCATAGCGCGACCGCAGGGCGCCCGAATGGGTGGCGTAGTGGGCGACCGCCGCGGCAGCGTCCTGCCCGCTCATGTCAGCACCCCCGTTTCGCGCCCCGCCGCGGCGAAGGCTGCAATCGCCATGTCGATATCGGCATCGCTCAGCCGGGCATTCATCTGCGTGCGGATGCGCGCCTGCCCGCGGGGAACAACCGGGAAGGAGAACCCCGCCACATGTACCCCTTGCGTCGCCAGCGCCGCCGCCATCGCCTGCGCCCGCCCCGCCTCATGCGTCATCACCGGCACGATGGGGTGCTCGCCCAGCACCAGATCGAAGCCGAGCGCCGAAAGCCCCGCCCGCCAGCGCGCGGCACGCCGCACCAGCCGGTCACGCGCCGTGTCGGCTGCCCCGGCGATGTCGATGGCGGCCAGCGCCGCCCCCGTCACCGCCGGCGGCAGGGCATTCGAGAACAGGTAGGGCCGCGCCCGCTGGCGCAGCAGGTCGATTACCGGCTGCGGCCCGGCGACATAGCCGCCCAGCGCGCCCCCCAGCGCCTTGCCCAGCGTGCCGGTCAGGATGTCGGCCCGTACCCCGGCACGCGCCGGCGTTCCCGCCCCCCTCGGCCCGATGAAGCCCGTGGCATGGCAGTCGTCCACCATCAGCAGCGCCCCGTGCCGGTCGCAGGCGGCGCGGATCGCGGCCAGCGGCGCGAAATGCCCGTCCATCGAGAACACGCCGTCGGTCGCCACCATGACGAAACGCGCGCCGTCCGCCCGGGCCTGCACCAGCGCCGCCTCCAGCGCCCCGGCATCGGAATTGGCATAGCGGTAGCGCCGCGCCTTCGACAGGCGGATGCCGTCGATGATGCTGGCGTGGTTCAGACTGTCCGAGACGACCGCATCCTCGGGGCCCAGAAGCGGCTCGAACAGCCCGCCGTTGGCATCGAAACAGGCCGCGAACAGGATCGCATCCTCCATCCCCAGCCACCCGGCCAGTCGCGCTTCGAGCGCCCGGTGCAGGTCCTGCGTGCCGCAGATGAACCGGACCGAGGCCAGCCCGAAGCCCGCCGTATCCATCGCCGCCTTGGCCGCCGCCACCAGCCGCGGGTCGTCGGCGAGGCCAAGGTAGTTGTTGGCGCAGAGGTTCAGCATCCGCCGCCCGCCGATGGTCACATGGGCGCCCTGCGCGCCATCGATCACCACCTCGCGCTTGGCCAGCCCCTGCGCCGCGATGGCGTCCAGTTCGCTGCGCAGATGGTCCAGGAACTTCGCCGCATCCGTCATGTCGGATCCCCCATCCGTGATTTCGGATACCCAATCGCCGCCCGCCTGTCAACATGACGGACAAGATTCCGTCAAACCGGTTTCATCTTGGCCCAAATACCCTCGGGGTCCGGGGGTGAAACCCCCGGTCCGGTCACGCTCAGCCGCCGTCCTGCACGATCAGGATCGCCCGCGCCGGCCCACCTTCCGCGCGGATCGCATGCGGCCGGTCGGCCGGGTAGCGCGCTGCATCGCCCGGCCCCAGCACCTCGCCCTCGCCGCCGCTTTCCACCGCCAGCCGCCCCTCGATCACCGCCAGATGCTCGCGGCAGCCGGGCGCATGGGCGCGGCTGTCCAGCATCCCGTCCGCCAGGAAGGCCAGTTCGTAGACCTCGTGCCGCCCTGCCGTCTCGGGCGCCGACAGGATGCGGATGCGGCAGCCGGTTCCGCGCCCCTCGATCACCGGCGCGTCCGCGGCCCGCACCACCTCGACCGCCGGCCCCGGGCGCGGCGACACGAGGCCGGCAAAATCCACCCCGAGCGCCCGGGTCAGGTTCCACAGCGTCGCGACCGTGGGCGAACTTTCCCCGCGCTCGATCTGGCTGACCATCGATCGGCTGACACCCGACAGTCGCGCCGCGGCCTCGAGGCTCAGGCCGCGCGCCTGCCGCGCCTCGCGCAGCGCGGCGGCCAGTCGGTCGTGGAAATCGCTGTCGCGGGCCATGGGCGGCAGCATCGCGCGCGCCGAATGCCTGCGCAAGCCCCGGGGCTTGACAGTCCCGCACCCCCCGGGCCATCTGGCGCGACCGGATCCGAGGCGTCTCCGGCGACCAGAACGACGCCGGGAAGTCAGAACCCAGGATCCCCGCCATGGCCCTCCAGGACGCCCGTTCCGAGATCGATTCCGCCTTCACCCGCCGCGACGCGCGCGGCCTGTCCTTCGACAATGCCTTCGCCGGCGCCACCAGCTTCCTGCGCCGGCGCTATACCAAGGACCTGTCGGGGGTGGACCTCGCCATCACCGGTGTCGCCTTCGACCAGGCGGTGTCGCACCGCAGTGGCGCCCGCTTCGGCCCCCGCGCGATCCGCGAGGCCTCGACGCTGCAGACCGCCGATCCGCCCTACGGCTGGGGCACCGACCCGCTGGAGGAGATGGCCATCGTCGATTACGGCGATCTGGCCTTCGACTACGCCGACACGCGCGCCTTCCCCGATGCGCTGACCGAGCATATCCGCACGATCCTGGCGGCCGGGGTCGGCACGGTGACGCTGGGGGGCGACCACTACATCACCTACCCGATCCTGCGCGCCTATGCCGAGGCCTTCGGGCCGCTGGCCTATATCCAGTTCGACGCCCATTCCGACCTCTGGCCCGATGACGACCTCACGCGGATCGACCACGGCACCATGGCCTACAAGGCGGTCCGCACGGGCCTGATCGAGCCCGCGGCGGCGGTGCAGGTGGGCATCCGCACGGTGACCGACGACTACCTCGGCGTCACGCCCATCGGCGCGCGCGAGGTGCACGAGGCCGGCATTGCCGCCACCGTCGCGCGCATCAAGGCCATCGTGGGCGACCGGCCCTGCTATGTCTCCTTCGACATCGACGCGCTCGATCCGGCCTTCGCGCCGGGCACCGGCACGCCGGTCTGGGGGGGGCTCGCCAGCTGGCAGGCCTCGGCCATCCTGCGCGATCTGGCGGGCATCAACATGGTCGGCGGCGTTGTGGTCGAGGTGGCGCCGGCCTACGACACGACCGGCGTTACCGCGATCGCCGGGGCGCATGTGGCGCATGACCTGATCTGCCTCTATCACTGGGCGAAGACCCGGCGGTGAGGGTGGCGCTCCTCCTCGCGCTTGCTCTCCTCCTCGCCGCCGCCGCCTGGGTGCGGCTGGCGCCGATGGACCCCGCGCGATGGCACGCGGACCCGGGGCAGGGGCAGGACGGCCCGAACAGCGCCACCCTGCGCCAGCCCCACCCGCTGCCGCCCGCGCAGGCGCTGGCGGTGCTGGCGGCAGTGGCCGAGGCCACGCCCCGCACCTCCCGCCTCGCCGGTTCGCCGCAGGACGGCCGCATCACCTGGGTCACCCGCTCGCGGATCTGGGGCTTTGCCGATTTCACGACTGCCGCGGCGGCCCCGGAAGGCGAAGGCAGCCTCCTTGTCCTGCATGCCCGCGCGCGCTTCGGGTACTCCGACCTCGGCGTGAACCGCGCCCGCCTGGCCGCCTGGGCTGCTGCCCTGCCGCAATAGCCCGGCGGCCCTCCGCAAAGCCCCTCACCCTTGCCCTTTCCTGATGGCCCAAATATCCCGGGGGTGCGGGGGCAGCGCCCCCGCCCTCTCCGCGTGAGCCTGCATGCTGCCCGACGACCGCCTGACCGACATCGCCCGGCGCTTCGAGTATCTCGAGGCGCGGCTGGCCGAGGGGCCGGAGCCTGCGGCCATCGCGGCCCTGTCGCGCGACTATGCGGCGCTGAAGCCGGTGGCCGAGCAGATTGCGCTCTACCGCGCCGCGCTGCGCGAACTGACGGAGGCCGAGGCGATGCTGGCCGACCCCGACATGCGCGCGCTGGCCGTCGAGGAGGCCGCGCGCCTGCGCGCCGACCTGCCCCAGATGGAGGAGGCCCTGCGCCTTGCGCTCCTGCCGCGCGACGTCGCCGACGACCGTCCCGCGATCCTGGAAATCCGCCCCGGCACCGGCGGCGAGGAGGCAAGCCTCTTCGCCGCCGATCTCGCCCGGATGTACCAGCGCTATGCCGAAGGGCAGGGCTGGCGCTTCGAGGTGCTGGAAGAGGCACTGTCCGACCTTGGCGGCCTGCGCGAGTTCACCGCCCTGGTCGAGGGCGAGGGCGTCTATGCCCGCCTCAAGTTCGAAAGCGGCGTGCACCGCGTCCAGCGCGTGCCGGAAACCGAAGCCGGCGGGCGCATCCACACCTCGGCCGCCACCGTCGCCGTCCTGCCCCAGGCCGAGGAGGTGGAGGTGGACATCCCCGCCGCCGATCTCCGCATCGACACGATGCGCGCCAGCGGCGCCGGCGGTCAGCACGTCAACACCACCGATTCGGCGGTGCGGATCACCCATATCCCCACCCGCCTCGTCGTGACCTCCAGCCTCAAGTCGCAGCACCAGAACCGGGCCAATGCGCTGGCCGTGCTGCGCGCCCGCCTGGCCGAGATGGAACGCAGCCGGCGCGAGGACGCGCGCGCCGCCGCACGCCGCGCGCAGGTCGGCACCGGCGACCGCAGCGAACGCATCCGCACCTACAACTTCCCGCAGGGCCGTGTGACGGACCACCGCATCAACCTGACGCTCTATGCCCTGTCGCAGGTCATGGGGGGCGATCTTGGCCCCTTCGTCCAGGCGCTGATGGCCGAGGATCAGGCCCGCCGGCTGGCGGCCGAGGGTCTGTGACGACGCTGCGGCAGGCACTGGTCGCCGCCGCCGCGCGGCTGGCCGCGGCCGGGGTGCCCGATCCGCAGCGGGATGCCCGGCTGCTGCTGGCCCATGCGCTCGGGCTGCCGCCCGACCGCATGGTCCTGTTGCCCGACCGGGGGATCGGCCCCGCCGACGACCGCCGGATCGAGGCCGCGGTCGCAGCCCGGGCGGCGCGTCAGCCGGTTGCGCAGATCCTCGGGCGACGCGCATTCTGGCGGCACGATTTCCGCGTCACGCCCGACGTGCTCGACCCGAGACCCGAAACGGAAGTCCTGGTCGCACAGGCGCTGAAGGAGCCCTTCGCCCGGGTGCTCGACCTGGGCACGGGCTCGGGCGCGATCCTGCTGTCGCTGCTGGCCGACATGCCGGGCGCGACCGGCCTTGGCACCGACACGTCGGAGGCCGCGCTGGCCGTGGCTGGCGGCAACGCCCGCGCCCTTGGCCTTGCCGACCGCGCGGCCTTCCGGCACGCCGACTGGTTCGCCGGGGTCGCGGGCCGCTTCGACCTGATCGTGTCAAATCCCCCCTACCTGGCCGAGGACGAGATCGTCGGTCTGGCCCCCGAGGTGCGCGACTGGGAACCGCGGCAGGCACTGACGCCGGGGGGCGATGGACTTGACGCCTATCGCGCCATCGCCGCCGGCAGTCCGGCACACCTTGCCCCCGGCGGGCGGCTGATGGTCGAGATCGGGCCGACGCAGGGCGCGCCCGTCGCCGCCCTCCTCGTCGCCGCTGGCCTGGCCGGCATCGCCGTGCTGCCCGACCTCGACGGCCGCGACCGTGTCGTGACGGCCCGCAGTCCCGGCTGATGCCCGCCATGCCGGCAGATTCCGCTTGCCCGTGCCGGGACGCTGTGATTAATCCGTGGTCACGGGCGGGAGCGGACCACAGTTCCCCCGACCCGGCCGCCCGTCGCCCCTCGCCCGAGCACCCCATTGCGCCCCTGGCGGCGCGTGCTTGCAGGCAAGACCAGTCCGACCTGGAAACCTAAGGACACCATGCGCTCTTCCAAGTCCCGCTCGCGCTCCAAGGCGAACCGCCCGCGCACACTCGGCAACATCGTCAACCGGGTCTTCGACAGTTCCGGCCCCGAGGGCAAGGTGCGCGGCACGCCGCAGCAGATCATCGAGAAGTACCTGCTTCTGGCGCGCGACGCGCAGTTGTCGAACGACCGCGTGGCGGCCGAGAACTTCCAGCAGCACGCCGAACACTACACGCGAATGCTGGCCGAGGCGCAGCGCGAGATGGCCGCCGAGCAGGAGGCCCGACAGCAGCAGCACCAGCAGGGCGGCGGCCGGCGCGACGAGCGCGACGGCTGGCAGCAGGGTAGCGGAAGCGGCGACCGCGGCAGCGACCGGGGTGACCGCAACCAGGACCGCGGTCGGGACTTCCGCGCCGATTTCCGGTCCGACCAGCGCGGCGAAGGGCCCCGCGGCGGCACCGACGTGATCGACCTTGGCGCCGAAGGCGATGGCCACCTGGTCGAGACGCCCGAAGCCCGCGCGCA
>DAOLBY010000093.1:0-952 GCA_035324325.1 Paracoccaceae bacterium
GCGTCTTGAGGTCCAGCCCTTCGCCCGACGCCAGCGCCATTTCGGCGGCGGCGATCTGGCCGCGATCCCGCCGACCCCGCCGCTTGGCGGGCAGGCACCCGTCGTCGCCGCGCCGCCCCCCGCAACCGGGGGCGCGCAGATGGCGGTGAGCGAGCAGGCCGATTTCGACCGGGCCCGGGAGGTGCTCGGTCAAGGTGACTTTCGCACCGCCGAGGCGCTCTTTGCGGCCTTTGCCCAGACCTACCTGGCTGGTCCCCTGACGCAGGAGGCGCATTTCCTGCGCGGCGAGGCGCTGAGCCAGCTGGGCGAGACCGCCAATGCGGCACGGGCCTATCTTGAAGCGTTCAGCGGCGCCCCCGACGGCGCCCGGGCGCCGGAATCGCTGCTGAAGCTCGGGCAGGCGCTTGGGCAACTCGGTCAGGGTCCCGAGGCCTGCGTCACCTTGCAGGAGGTCGGCGTCCGCTTTCCCGGCGGGCAGCCAGCGATGGACGCCCGGGCGGCGATGGCGGCGCTGGGGTGCCGCTAGCGGCGTCACCGGCCGGGTGGCCGCTGGATCAGGGCGAGGATGCCGATCTCCTCCTGGAAGCCGCCTATGGCCTGCCGCCGAGACCGGATCGCCACGTCGGCGTTGCGGTGTCGGGCGGCGGCGACTCGGTGGCGTTGCTGCATCTGATGGCGCGGGCCTGTCGGCATTGGGATGTGCCCGTCTCGGCCGTGACCGTCGACCACCGCCTGCGCACGGGTTCGAGGGCCGAGGCCGACGGGGTGGCGGTGCTTTGCGCGTCGCTCGGCGTGCCGCACCGAACGGTGGTCTGGGATCACGGGACGGTCCCGGGGAACCTGATGGACGCGGCCCGCGCGAAGGGGATCAACGTCGACGTCGCCGCGCTCGCCGTCGCGCTCGGCCTCCCCGTCTTCCCGACCGTCGGGCGCACGGGCGAGGGGTTCGACG
>DAOLBY010000093.1:962-11423 GCA_035324325.1 Paracoccaceae bacterium
GGGGGGGTGGGCCGGGGGGGCGGGGCGGCGCCGCGGGGGGGGGGGGGGGGCCGGGGCGCGGGGGGGGGGGCGCTTGGGCGGCGGGCCCGGCGGGGCCCGCCGCACCCTGATCGCCGCCTGGGCTCTCGAGGCGGGGGTGACGCAGGTCGCCCTGGGCCACACGGCCGACGACAACGCGGAGACCTTCCTGATGGCGCTGTCGCGCGCCGCGGGGCTGGACGGTCTGGCGGGCATGCGGTCGGGCTGGTGCGAGGACGGTCTGTGGTGGGGGCGCCCGCTTCTGCAAGTCACGCGCGCGGACCTGCGCCGCTATCTGCGACGGCACGGCATCGGCTGGGTGGAGGACCCGACCAATGCCGACACGCGGTTCGAACGGGTGCGCGCCCGTCAGGCGATGGCGGCGCTGACGCCGCTGGGGATCGATGCCGCGAGGGTCGCGCGGTCGGCGTCGCATCTGGCAATCGCTCGGGCGGCCCTGCGCGACATCTTGCGGCAGTCCTGCGCGGCACATGTGCAGGAAGTGGCGGGCGCGCTGCGGATCGACCGATCGGGTTTCGATGCCTTGCCCCACGACCTGCAACGCCTGCTGCTGGTCGCCGCGGTGGAATGGCTTTCGGGCGACGCGCGGCCGCTGCGGCGGGACCGCCAGGCGAACCTGCTGTTCGCGGCCCGCGAGGGGCGCAGTGCCACGGTACAGGGATGCCGCCTGCGGTCGCGCCCCGATGGCCTGTGGCTGGCGCGCGAGCCGCGCGCGGTGGCGCGGGTCGCTGGCCCGCCCGGCGCTGTCTGGGACGGCGGCTGGCGCCTTGCAGGACCGGCGGGCGACGGGATGGAAATCCGCGCGCTCGGGGCCGCCGGCCTCAGGGCCTGCCCCGGCTGGCGCGCGACCGGCTTGCCCCGGCATGTGCTGGAGGTGACGCCGGCCGTCTGGCGGGGCGACCACCTTGTCGCCGCCCCGCTGGCCGGCCTGCCGAACGGCTGGTCCGCCGAAATGCGCCCCTCGTTCGCGGCGGCGCTGGCGGCGCATTGATCCTGCCCCACGAATGTCTATGTTGCATGCAAGGGCTGCACCCGCCTCGGGTTTGCGGCAGGCATGGGAGTTCTTCGTGGGCAACGCACGGAACATCGCCTTCTGGGTCGTCCTCTTCGTTCTGATCCTCGCGCTCTTCAACCTCTTCTCGGGCGGACAGGGCGCCATGAACGCGCGGTCGATTTCCTATTCCGACTTCGTGGCGCGGGTGAACGCGGATGCCGTTTCGTCGGTCACGATCGACGGGGAACGGGTGATCGTGCGGGGCCGCGACGGGCAGCAATACGTGACGATCCGGCCGCAGGGCGACGACGTGTCGGGCATGCTGATCGGCAAGGGCATCGACGTGCGGGTGGAGCCGCAGGAACAGTCGGGCATCTTCAGCCTGATCTCGCTGTGGCTGCCCTTCCTGGTGCTGATCGGCATCTGGATCTTCTTCATGAACCGGATGCAGGGCGGCGGGCGCGGCGGGGCCATGGGATTCGGCAAGAGCCGCGCGAAACTGCTGACCGAGAAGCACGGCCGGGTGACCTTTGACGACGTGGCCGGCATCGACGAGGCCAAGGAAGAGCTTGAGGAAATCGTCGAGTTCCTGCGCAACCCGCAGAAGTTCAGCCGCCTCGGCGGCAAGATCCCCAAGGGCGCCCTGCTGGTGGGCCCGCCCGGCACCGGCAAGACGCTGCTCGCCCGCGCCATCGCGGGCGAGGCGGGGGTGCGTCCCGCGTGCGCGACATGTTCGAACAGGCCAAGAAGAACGCCCCCTGCATCGTCTTCATCGACGAGATCGACGCCGTGGGCCGTGCGCGCGGCGTGGGCATCGGTGGCGGCAACGACGAGCGCGAGCAGACCTTGAACCAGCTTCTGGTCGAGATGGACGGGTTCGAGGCCAACGAGGGCGTCATCATCGTCGCCGCCACCAACCGCAAGGACGTGCTCGACCCCGCGCTCCTGCGCCCCGGCCGCTTCGACCGCCAGATCCATGTGCCGAACCCCGACATCAAGGGGCGCGAGAAGATCCTGACCGTGCATGCCCGCAAGGTGCCCGTGGGCCCCGACGTGGACCTGCGGGTGATCGCCCGCGGCACCCCCGGCTTCTCGGGCGCCGACCTCGCGAACCTCGTGAACGAGGCCGCGCTGATGGCGGCCCGCGTCGGCCGCCGGTTCGTCACCATGGACGACTTCGAGAATGCCAAGGACAAGGTGATGATGGGCGCCGAACGGCGCAGCATGGTCATCACGCCCGACCAGAAGGAAAAGACCGCCTATCACGAGGCCGGCCACGCCATCGTCGGCATGAACCTGCCCAAGTGCGACCCGGTCTACAAGGCCACGATCATCCCGCGGGGCGGTGCGCTCGGCATGGTGGTCAGCCTGCCCGAGATGGACCGGCTGAACATGCACAAGGACGAGGCCAAGCAGAAGATCGCCATGACCATGGCGGGCAAGGCGGCCGAGATCATCAAGTACGGCGAGGAAGGCGTGTCCAGCGGCCCCACCGGCGACATCATGCAGGCCAGCCAGCTGGCGCGCGCCATGGTGATGCGCTGGGGCATGTCCGACAAGGTCGGAAACATCGACTATGCCGAGGCGCATGAAGGCTATCAGGGCAACACCGGCGGCTTCTCGGTCTCGGCCGAGACGAAGCGGATGATCGAGGCGGAAGTGAAGGGCCTGATCGACGAGGGCTACGAGACCGCCTACCGCATCCTGACCGAGAAGGCCGATGATTTCGAGCGACTGGCCAAGGGTCTGCTGGAATACGAGACCCTGACGGGCGACGAGATCCGAAAGGTCATCGCGGGCGAGCCGCTCGACGGCGACGACACGCCGCCGCCGACACCGCCCTCGGGGCTGACTTCGGTGATCGCCATTCCCAAGACCAAGCCGAAATCGCCCCCCCCGGGCGGGATGGAGCCCGAGCCTTCGGGCTGACATGCCCGGCGCCGACTGGGACCCCGCCGCCTATGCCCGTTTCCGCGGGCTGCGGTTGCGCCCTGCCATGGACCTGCTGGCCGCCGTGCCGGATCTGCCTGCGGGCGACGTGATCGACCTCGGCTGCGGCAACGGGGCTGCGGCGGGGGCGCTGCGGGGGCGGTTTCCGGGGCGGCGGCTGGTGGGGGTCGATGCCTCGCCTGCGATGCTGGCGGCGGCGGAAGGCTACGACGCGACAGTGCAGGCCGACATCGCGGAGTGGCAGCCCGAGATCCCGCCGGCACTGATCTTCTCCAACGCGGCGCTGCATTGGCTGGACGACCACGGCGCGTTGTTCCCGCGGCTGGCCCGGGTACTGGCGCCCGGTGGCGTTCTGGCGGTGCAGATGCCACGGCAATTCGATGCGCCGTCGCACCGGCTGCTGCGCGAGGTGGCGGCGCGACTTTTCACCGACCGGTTCGACTGTTCCGACTGGCGGGCGCCGGTGGCGCCGCCGCCCGGCTACTGGCCCCTCCTGTCCCCGCTGGGACGGGCCGATATCTGGGAAACCGAGTATCTCCAGCATCTTGCGCCTGTCGCCGAGGGCCACCCGGTACGCGCCTTCACCCTGTCGACTGCCGCCCGGCCCGTGCTCGCCCGGCTGGACACGGCCGAACAGGCGACCTTCCTTTCGACCTATGACACCGCGCTGCACGACGCCTATCCGCTTCTGACCGACGGATCGGCCCTCATGCCCTTCCGGCGGCTGTTTCTCGTGCTGGAACGGCCCGCCAATGTCCCGGGCGCGGCGTCCCCTTCCCACTCCCTCGCCCACGGGGGGGGAAGCGCCTGAACCCCGCTGGCCCGAAACCCTGACGAGTCGCACCGGATGCCCGCATTGAAACCCACTGCCTTCGTGGCCACCGTCGCCTGGCTCGGCCTCGTGCCCGACCGTGACGCCGCCCTGCCCTCGGCCCCGCGCGACAGCCTGCGGCTGACCTTTGCCGGGCCGGAGGGCGAGGCGCACAGCGGCTTGACGCGTCCCTCCTGCTCGCGGGTCCTGGGCCAGTATCCGCGCAACACGACCATCCGCAACACCCGCCAGCTGTCGGTCCTGTCGGCCGAGGACCTCGTTGCCATCGCCGCTGACATGGGCTTGCCCGCACTCGACCCCGCGCTGGTGGGCGCCACGCTGGTGCTGCGCGGCATCCCTGACCTGACACTGCTGCCGCCGTCGTCCCGGCTCATCGCAGATGGCGGCGCCAGCATCGTGGTGGATATGGAGAACCGCCCCTGCACCCTGCCCGCCCGCCCCATCGAGGGCGCGCATCCCGGACATGGCGCGCGCTTCAAGCCCGCGGCAAAGGGACGGCGCGGCATCACCGCCTGGGTCGAGCGTGAAGGCACGCTGAGACTTGGCGAACGCATCGTCCTGCATGTGCCCGACCAGCCCGCCTGGCCGCATCTGGCGGCCGCGCGGGCCGGCTGAAACGCCCGCTCCATTCCGCCGCAGATGCCGAAATCGCATCCCCGGGGGTCGCAATCGCCGCCTGCCCGTGGCAGGGCGCGCGCTAGGCAGACGGTGCAGGAACGGGGGGCGGACCATGGCGAGGATCATCGACGGCAAGGCCTTTGCGGCGCGGGTGCGGGGTGACGTGGCCGCCCATGTGGCCCGCCTGGCCGAGGAGCATGGGCTTGTGCCGGGCCTTGCCGTGGTGCTCGTGGGTGCAGACCCGGCCAGCCAGGTCTATGTGCGCAACAAGCACGCCCAGACCCTCGAGGCCGGCATGGCCTGCCCGCCGACACGGACGAGGCGACGTTGCTGGCACTGGTCGCCCGGCTGAACGCGGACCCGGCGGTGCATGGCATCCTGGTGCAGCTGCCCCTGCCCGGCCACCTGAACGGCGACCTGGTGATCAACGCGATTGCGCCGGAAAAGGACGTGGACGGCTTCCACATCCAGAACGCCGGGCGTCTGGCGACGGGGCAGAAGGCGATGGTGCCCTGCACGCCTCTGGGTTGCCTGATGCTGCTGCGCGACCTGCACGGACGGCTGGCGGGGATGGAGGCGGTGGTGGTCGGCCGGTCGAACATCGTGGGCAAGCCGATGGCGCAATTGCTCCTGGCCGATAGCTGCACCGTCACGCTGGCCCATTCGCGAACCCGCGACCTCGCGTCGGTCTGCCGCCGCGCCGACATTCTGGTCGCCGCCGTGGGCCGGCCCGAGATGATCCCAGGCGAATGGCTCCGCCCCGGCGCAACGGTGATCGACGTGGGCATCAACCGGGTGGAGCGCGACGGCCGCCCCCGCCTTGTGGGTGACGTGCATTTCGACAGCGCCGCGTCGGTCGCCGGCGCCATCACCCCCGTGCCAGGCGGCGTCGGACCGATGACCATCGCCTGCCTTCTGGCCAACACCCTGACCGCGGCCTGCCGCCAGCACGGCCTGCCCGAGCCGGCCGGCCTGACCGCCTGAGCCACGGCCCAGGGGGCCCTGCCCCCTGACCCTGGGGATAGTGGAGCCATCAGAAAAGCGGCGCTGCTTTCCTGATGGCCCCAAGATCCCGGGGGCGAGCGGCCGGTGGCCGCGGGGTGGGCAACGCCCCCCGCCCCGCTATCCCCGCGGGGCGAGGCGTTTCAGCGCGGCGCGGATCAATGCGGCGGTGTCGGCTCCGGGCATTTCGGCCCCGGCCTCGGCCACCGCGGCGGCGGCGTCCGGCGGCGCATAACCGAGGTTGGCCAGTGCCGAAAGCGCATCCGCCGTGGCGATCGCCGACGGCGGCGGAGCCGCCGGTGTCGCCGCGCGGCGGGGCGCGCGGACGGGCGGCGGTTCGGCCTCGATCACCGCGTCCGGCGCCCCCACGACGCCCTGACCCATCGCCATCAGCGCCGGTGCGCGGGCCTTCAGTTCCAGCACCACGCGGCTGGCAATCTTCGGACCGATGCCGGGCGCCGCCTGGATCGCCCGGGCATCGCCGAGCGCCACGGCACGGCCCACCCCCTCGGCGCCAAGCGCGCCGAGGATCGCCATTGCCGCCTTGGCCCCCACCCCCTGCACCGTCATGAGCGCGCGGTGCCATTCCTTTTCCTGCAGGGTGGCGAAGCCGAACAGCTGCAACAGGTCCTCGCGCACCAGAAGATCGGTCCAGAGCGCCACCGCCTCGCCTATCCGCGGCAGACCGGCCAGCGTCCGGTCCGAGACGTGGACGACATAGCCCACCCCCCGCACGTCGATCAGTACGTGGTCGGTCCCGCGGTGTTCCAGCCGCCCCGCCAGTCGCCCGATCATCCCGCGGCCCTCTGCAGGGCGGCCTGCAACCGTCCGGCGGACTGCACATGATGCGCGTGGCAGATCGCCACGGCCAGCGCGTCGGCGGCATCGGGGCCGGCGAGGACAACCCCCGGCAGGTGCAGCCGCACCATGTGGTCGACCTGCACCTTTGCGGCATGGCCGACGCCCACGACCGTCTTCTTGACCGCGTTCGGCGCGTATTCCCCGACCCGCAGCCCCGCCTGCGCGGGCACCAGAAGCGCGATGCCGCGCGCCTGCCCAAGCTTCAGCGTCGCCACCGCGTCCTTGTTGACAAAGGTATGTTCGACCGCCGCGGCGTCGGGGAGGAAACGGGCGACGACCTCGGTCAACTGCCGGTGGAGGTCGGCCAGCCTGTCGGCAAGGTCGGCATCCCCCCCGGCGGAATGACAGATGCCGTTGGCGACATGGACGATCCGACCCGTGCGGCCGTCTACGTCGATCACGCCCCAGCCGAGGTTGCGCAACCCCGGATCGATCCCCAGCACCCGCATCGCCTGCCCCGTTCTGCCCGGTTTTCCCATGGGTTAGCACGAAAGGCGAACATCGGCCAGCGGCTTCTGCGGACCGTCTGGTCCCGCACTGGCGATGCTGCGATCGCGAGGGACACATGCTTCGCGACACACCCGCAACCGCACGCATGAAAACATGGCCGAATCACGGCCGGAAGCCATGCAGCGGCTGCAAGGCGGAGTTGCCGGAACGCTGCTTGCTTTGCACATGCAGCATCCCTAAATGGCGATCATCGGTCAGCTTTGCTTACCGAACGAGCCATTTGTGAAAGGAAACCGCCATGGCCGCCACCGAGACCACCCGCCCGGCGCCCTTCGGCGCCATCACCACCTTCCGTGCCGTTATCCTGGCAGAGCGCGCGCTCTGGGCGCTGCGCAACTGGAACGACGCGCGCATCACCCGCAAGGCGCTGACCAAGCTGTCGGACCGCGAACTGGACGACATCGGCCTCTGCCGCGCGGACCTCGATCTTCTCTGACGGAAGGTCGGGCCCGGCCGATGGCCGGCGCCGAACATGACTTGGGCCGCGTTCCCGATACCGGGGCGCGGCCTTTTCCGTCTCCGGCTGTGCGTCCACTCAGCGCGGCGCGTAGGCCTGCATCTTCTGCGACAGCCAGAGGGTCGCCGTGTCGGGCGCCATCAGGAAGGCACCCACGCGGTCGATGTCGTCGCCCGCGGCCAGCACAGCCACCCGCTCGCGGTAGACCCCGTCGCCCACATGGTAGTGGATCGTGGCCTTGAGCAGGATGATCGAGGCCACCGTCACCAGAAGCGGCTTGACGATGGCGATCCGGCGGCGGCTGGGGCGCTTGTAGTGCGACCGGCCAAGGGCGCCTTCGGCCTCGAAGCCGAGACCGCGCTGACGCGCGGATTCGATCCGTGCGACGCGGAGGTAGAAGTCCTGCAGATTCGGGTCTGTCATGGCATCCATCCAACTACAGAGCCCCCCGACCCGGTGCGTTTCTGCGCCAGGATTGCGGCGGAATTTGGGCAAACCGGGCAGATCAAGGCCAAAATGCGCCCCCGGGGCGCCGAAAGGGCCGATCTGCCCCGTCAGCGCCGCAGAACCAGCGTGGACCATTCGCCGATGTCGTCGCGCGATTCGGGCGCAAAGCCGGCGGCGGCATAGGCCGCCTGCACCGCATCGGCCTGCACCACGAGCAGCCCCGACAGGATGACCCGCCCGCCCGGGGCCGCATGGGCGGCCATGCCGGGGGCGAGGTCGATCAGCGGACCTTTCAGGATGTTTGCGAAGATCAGGTCGTAGGGCGCCCCGGCTGCAAGGTCGGGATGGCCGAAGCCCGCGGCCTCGACGCAGGCGATGCGTTCCGCCAGCCCGTTGATCGCCACGTTGGCGCGCGCCACCTCTACCGCCACGGCGTCGATGTCGCCCGCGATCACCCGGGCATCGGGCAGCGCGGCGGCGGCGGCCATGGCGAGCACCGCCGTTCCGCAGCCGATATCGGCCACCCGCGCCGGCGCGAAGCCCGCTGCCGCCAGCCGGTCAAAGGCCAGAAGGCAGCCCTGGGTCGTGCCGTGGTGGCCGGTGCCGAAGGCGACCGCCGCCTCGATCTGAAGGCCGATGCGCCCGGCAGGCACCTTGTCTGCATCATGCGGACCGTAGACGAAGAAGCGCCCGGCCTCGACCGGGTGCAATTCGCGCCGCACCTTGGCCACCCAGTCGATGTCGGGCAGTTCCGACAGTGCGAAGCCGGCGGCGCCGAAGGCGGCGGACAAGAGCATCAGCACCGCCTCGGACGGCAGGTCCGAAAAATAGGCGCCAACTTCCCAGCGGCCCGAACCGTCCTCGATCTCGAAGGTGCCGACGCCGATGGGAGCCGGGTCCATGCGTTCCAGCGCCTCGGCCATCGCTTCGGCCGCGTCCTGGCCATGGAGCGTCGTCAGGGCGGAATAGGTGGGCATGGCGCATCTTTCCCTGGGTTCGGTGGGGCGATAGGGGGGGCGGCAGTCGCCGTCAATGGCCCGCGAACGGGTCCGGGTCGTAGCCCACGCCGGTCAGGCACAGGCCCTGCGGCGGCGCGACCGGCCCGCAGCGGGTGCGGTCGGCGGCGGCAAGCGCTGCGGCCATGGTCCGGGGTGTCCAGGCTCCGGCGCCGACCCGCTCCAGCGTGCCGACCATGGACCGCACCTGGCTGTGCAGGAACGACCGCGCGCGGAAGGTCAGGGCGATTTCCTGTCCGCCGTCAACTGGATGCACCTCGATCTTCACCTCGTCCAGCGTCCTGACCGGGCTCTTCGCCTGGCAGAGCGCGGCGCGGAAGGTGGTAAAGTCGTGCCGGCCGACCAGCAGGGCCGCCGCCGCGCGCATCGTCTCGGGATCGAGCGGTGCCTGAACATGCCAGACGCGGTTGCGGTCGAGCACGGGAGGGGCGCGGCGGTTCAGGATGCGGTAGAGGTAATGTCGCTCCCGGGCCGAAAAGCGGGCGTGAAAGGCATCGTCCACCGCCGCGCAGGCCGTCACGGCCACCGGGGCGGGGCGCAGATGTGCATTGACCGCCCCCATCAGGCGGAACGGGTCCCAGGCGCGCGACAGGTCGGCATGGGCCACCTGCCCCGTCGCATGGACCCCGGCGTCGGTGCGCCCTGCACCCTGCACGGCGGGCGCGGCGGGGCCGCGCCAGCGCCGCCTCGACCGCCGCCTGGACCGAGGCGCGCCCGACGGCCTGGCGCTGCCAGCCGTGGAACGGCGTGCCGTCGTATTCGATGCGGAAGGCATGGCGGGGCATGGGCAGCGGGTTAGCCTGCGTCGCTCCCCCGTGCAACCGCGGCGACATGCCCCCGACAGCGCCTCCCCTCCCCCTCGTGCGGTGGCGAGGCGGGTGGGCGCCGCTGCGGGCGGCCGCAGGCCCTTTTCCCGCAGCGCCCCGATGCCTATTGTTCACGGTGCAAGGGGCCGAGGGGTGGCGGGCGTGGTTCTGGGGCGGGTGGCGCGTGGCGTCGGCGATGCGCTGACCGGCATGCAGGAAACGCTCTGGGGCGACCCGGTCGTGCGGCTTGGGGTGACAGGCCTGGCCAGGGCGGGAAAGACGGTATTCATCACCTCGCTGGTGGCGAACCTTCTCGACCGGGGCCGGATGCCGCAGTTTCCCGGGCTGATACGGGTCGAGGCCGCCTATCTGCAGCCCCAGCCGCATGTGACGATCCCGCGCTTCGACTACGAGGCGCATCTGGCGGCGCTGACCGGCCCTGCCCCTCACTGGCCCGACAGCACCCGCAACGTGTCGGAACTGCGCCTGTCGCTGCGGCTGGCGCCTCAGGGCCTGCTGGGGGGCCTGCGCGGGCCGAGGACACTGCACATCGACATCATCGACTACCCGGGCGAATGGCTGCTCGACCTCGGGCTGATGGAACGGACCTATGCCGACTGGGCCGAGCGCGTGCTGGCGGCCGTCGCATCGCGCCCGGAGGCCGCGGATTTCGTGGCGCTGGCGCGGGCCGAGGATGCCGGCCTACCCTTTGCCGAGCCTGCCGCGAGGCGGCTGGCCGAGGGCTGGACCGGGGCCTTGAAGGCAATGCGCGCCGCGGGCTGGTCGGACGGCACGCCCGGACGGTTCCTGCTGCCGGGGGAGCTTGGCGGTTCCCCGGCACTGACCTTCGCGCCGATGCCCCGCCCCGCCGCCCCGCCCCGCGGCAGCCTTTGGCGCGAGATGGAACGGCGGTTCGAAGGCTACAAGTC
>DAOLBY010000093.1:11433-12984 GCA_035324325.1 Paracoccaceae bacterium
GGCCGGCGTCGCCCCCTTCTTCCGCGACCATTTCGCCCGCATCGACCGTCAGGTGGTCTTGATGGACGTCCTGGGGGCGGTGCGGGCGGGGCCGCGCGCGCTCGAGGACCAGCGCCGCACAATGGCCGAGATCCTGCGCGCCTTCCGGCCCGGCGCCAACGGCTTCCTGCGCGGGCTTCTGGGGCTGCGCCGGGTGGAACGCATCCTGTTCGCCGCCACCAAGGCCGACCATCTGCACCACGTCGAACACCCCCGGCTGACCGCGCTGGTCGAGGCGATGCTGCGCGAGGCACGCGACCGGGCGGCCTTTGCCGGGGCTGGCACCGCCGCCATGTCCATCGCCGCCCTGCGTGCGACGACCGAGGAGATGCGCCCCCACAACGGCGCCGAACTGCCCTGCGTCCGCGGCCGGCTGCTGGAGGACGGCCGGTCGGTCGCGCTGTACCCCGGCAGCCTGCCCGAGGATCCGCAGCGCCTGCTGGTGCCCGCCCGAGAGGGGGCCGAGCGATGGCTGGAAGCCGAATTCGGGCTGATGACCTTTGCCCCTGCGCCCCTGTTCCTGAAACCGGGCGAGGGGCCGCCGCATATCCGGCTCGACCGTGCGGCGGCATTCCTGCTGGGGGACCGGCTGGGTTGAAAAGCGCCCATGCCTTGCGCACCTCTGCCCCATGGCGCCGCCCGCGCCGGAGCCTGCCATGACCACCCGCCGTCCCGTGTTGATCGAGACCGAAGGCCCCGCGCCTTCGCCTGCCGAGGCGCCGATGGTGCCGGATCCGGCACCCGCGGCCGCTTCGGTCGCCGCGGGCCCGCCGGCCTGGGCGGCAGCGGTCGGCGCCCCGCGGTCGCGCCTCGCGTCCTTCGCCGGCTGGGCCATCGGCGGCTTCGCGGGCTTCGTCGTTTCGGTCGCGGCCTGGGACTTCGTGACCGGGTTGCTGGCGCGAAACACCGCGCTCGGGGCGCTCGCCATGCTGCTGGCCGGGGCGGCGGTCCTGGCCCTGGTACTGCTGGCGGCGCAGGAACTGGCCGGCTTCGCCCGTGCCGCACGCATCGACCGGCTGCGCACCGCCCTGGCCGCCGCCCGCGCCGGCGATGTGGCCGAGGCGCGGCGACGCGCGGCCGAGGTCGAGGCGCTGTATTCCACCCGCCCGGAGATGCGCTGGCACCTTGCCAGACTGCATGAGGGGCGCGCCGAGGTGATGGACGCCGACGCCTGGATCGACCTGACCGAAGCCGCGCTGATGGCCCCGCTCGATGCCGCCGCGCGCCGCGAGATCGAGGCGGCGGTGCGCCAGGTCGCGGCGGCTGGTGCCGCTGGCGCTGGCGGATGTGGCTGTCGCGCTCTGGGCCAACCTGCGGATGGTGCGGCGGTTGTCGGCGATCTATGGCGGGCGGTCCGGGGGGCTGGCAGGCTGGCGACTGATGCGGCGCGTGGTGTCGCATCTGGCGGCGACCGGGGCGCTGGCACTGACCGACGACCTGATGGGATCCGTCGCGGGCGGGGGTGTGCTGGGCAAGCTGTCGCGGCGGTTCGGCGAAGGCGTGGTGAACGGC
>DAOLBY010000094.1:0-10499 GCA_035324325.1 Paracoccaceae bacterium
CCCCGACACCGCGCTCGCGCCGGCCTTCGATGCGGCCCATGCCCGTTACCGCACTGCCCGCGACCTGATCCGCGGCACCACGATCTGAGAGGACCCCATGCCCGCCGCCGTTCCCCCTGCCGACTACTTCGCCGGCATCCCGACCATCCGCTACGAAGGCCCGAACTCGACGAACGAATTCGCCTTTCGCCACTACAACCCCGACGAGGTCATCCTCGGCAAGCGGATGGAGGATCATCTGCGCTTTGCGGTGGCCTACTGGCACAGCTTTGCCTGGCCCGGCGGCGACCCCTTTGGCGGACCGACATTCGAGCGTCCCTGGTTCGGCGACACGATGGAGCACGCGAAGGCCAAGGCCGACGCCGCCTTCCGCATGTTCGAGATCCTGGGCGTTCCCTACTGGTGCTTCCACGACGCCGACGTGCGTCCCGAAGGCGCGACCTTCGCCGAAAGCCTTTCGCGGCTCGATGCGATGGTGGACCACTTCGCCGACAAGCAGTCACGCAGCCGCACCCGGCTTCTGTGGGGCACGGCGAATCTGTTTTCCCACCGCCGCTTCATGTCGGGTGCGGCCACCAACCCCGATCCCGAGGTCTATGCCTATGCCGCCGCCACGGTGAAATCCTGCCTGGATGCCACGCACCGGCTGGGCGGGCAGAACTACGTGCTCTGGGGCGGGCGCGAGGGCTACGAGACGCTGCTGAACACCGACCTCCGGCGTGAGCGCGACCAGGCGGGGCGCTTCCTGTGCCAGGTGGTCGACTATGCGAAGAAGATCGGGTTCCGCGGCACCATCCTGATCGAGCCCAAACCGCAGGAACCGTCAAAGCACCAGTACGACTATGACGTGGCCACGGTCTACGGGTTCCTGAAGGACTTCGGGCTGGAACGCGAGGTCAGGGTCAACATCGAACAGGGGCACGCGATCCTCGCCGGCCACAGCTTCGAGCACGAGATCGCGCTGGCGGCCTCGCTAGGCATCTTCGGGTCGATCGACATGAACCGCAACGACTACCAGTCGGGCTGGGACACCGACCAGTTCCCGAACAACCATGCGGAGAAGGCGCTGGCCTTCTACGAGATCCTGCGCGCGGGCGGCTACACCACCGGCGGCACCAACTTCGACGCCAAGATCAGGCGCCAGAGCCTCGATCCCGCCGACCTGGTGCTCGCCCATGTGGGCGGCATGGACACCTGCGCCCGCGCGCTGAAATGCGCCGCCGCGATGCTGGCGGACGGCGGGCTCGAGGCGGCGCGCAAGGACCGCTACGCCGGCTGGGACGGCCCGCGCGGCATGGCGCTGTTCAAGGGTACGCTCGAAGATGCCGCCGCCATGGTGCTGCGCGACGGGCTGAGCCCGCAGCCCAGATCCGGCCGGCAGGAGCGGCTGGAGAACTGGGTCAACCGCTTCGTCTGACCGCTGGTCCCCCCCCCCGATCGTCAGGGCAGCGCCCCGGCCCCCTCGCGGGGAAGGGGTGGCACATGCCGACCGGGGCCGCGCTTCGGCAATGCGCCTGGCCTGTTTCCCCGGCCGCCCGGGCCGGCTAGACTGGTCGGGATGAGGCAGGCAGGCAGGGCAATGCGGGCGATCCTTCTGGCGGCAGGCCTGTGCTGTGCCCCCTTGCCCGTGCCGGCGCAGTCTGGCAGCGGATCGACGGCGGGGGGGCAGGCAATGGCGACGGAACCCGCGGGCACGTCCGAAGGGCTGGCCGCCTGGATCGCTGCCTATCGCCCCCGGGCGCTGGCGGCCGGCGTCTCGCCGGCCACCTTCGACGCCGCGATGGCAGGCCTGACCTACGACCCGGACGTCGTCCGCCGCGACCGGCGGCAGAGCGAGTTCACCAAGACGATCTGGGATTACCTCGACACTGCCGTGTCCGACGACCGCGTGGCCCGCGGCCGCGCCGCGCTGGCCCGCCATGCCGACCTTCTGGCTCGGATCGAGGCGCGCCATGGTGTCGAGAAGGAGGTGGTTGCGGCCATCTGGGGGCTGGAAAGCGCCTATGGCACCTTCCGCGGCGATGTGCCGACGCTGCGCGCGCTGGCGACGCTGGCCCATGACGGGCGGCGCGCGGCCTTCTTCGAGGGCGAGCTGACCGCGGCGCTGCGCATCCTCGACCAGGGCCACACGACCCCCGACCGGATGCGCGGCAGCTGGGCCGGGGCGATGGGGCACACGCAGTTCATGCCCTCGTCCTTCCTGGCCCTCGCCGTCGATTTCGACGGCGACGGGCGGCGCGATGTCTGGGGCGACGACCCGGGCGATGCGCTGGCCTCGGCGGCGGCCTACCTCGCGCACCATGGCTGGCAGAGGGGCATGCCCTGGGGGATGGAGGTCATGCTGCCGCCGGGCTTCGACTTCATGCACACCGGCGAGCGGGTGGTGCGCCCGGTGGCCGACTGGCAGAGCGCGGGCGTGCGGGCCGTGGGCGGGGGCGACCTGCCCGACCACGGGCCGGGATCGGTGCTGCTGCCTGCCGGGCACCGCGGCGCGGCCTTCCTGATCTGGCCGAACTTCCAGGTGATCGAGCGCTACAACACCGCCGATGCCTATGTCATCGCCATCGGGCACCTCTCCGACCGCCTGCGCGGCGCCCCGCCCATCGCCGCCGCCTGGCCGCGCGAGGACCGGGCGCTGACGCTCGAGGAACGCCTGGAACTGCAGACCCGCCTGACGGCCGCCGGCCATGACACGAAGGGCGTGGATGGCCGCATCGGCCCCAACACCATCGCCGCCACCCGCGCCTTCCAGGCGGCGCAAGGGCTCGTGCCCGACGGCTACGCCAACCCCGCGCTGCTGGAACGCCTGCGCGCGGAGACGGAGTTTCGGGGAAACTCCGGTGCGGAGCCTTGAAAAGGCTCCGGCGCGATTTCCGTCTCGGAAATCGCCTGCGACCGATCAGCCGGCGAGCCGGTCCATCGCGGCCGCGAGATCGAGGTCGAGCTGCGTCAGCCCGCCCGCGTCATGGGTGGTCAGCGTCACCGTCACCCGGTTCCAGACGTTCGCCCATTCCGGGTGGTGGTCCATCTTTTCGGCCAGAAGCGCCGCCCTGCTCATGAAACCCCACGCGGCGTTGAAATCGGCAAAGCGGTAGGTCTTGCCGATGGCGTCGCGCCCCTCCTCCAGCGTCCAGCCGGCGGCGAGCAGTGGGGCGAGAAGCGACAGGTCGGTCAGGCGTGCGGGGCGGGTCATGGGTCAATCCTTCCTCGGGACCAGCGCATCGTCGATCTCGCGCGCCCGCCGCGCGGCAGGACGGGCGAAGATACGTTCGGCATATTCGGTGAAGGCAGGCTCGGCGGGCAGGGTGCCGAACCGCACCCCCCAGCCGATCTGGCTGCCGAGATAGACATCGAGCGCCGAGAACCGCTCGCCTGCCAGCCAGGGTCCGGCCGCCACCAGCCCCAGGAGCGCCGCCACCACATCGTCCATGTGGCCGAAGCCCACCAGTCCGCGCCGTTCCGCCGGCGGTTCGTAGCCGAGGCCCTTCAGCGTGGCAGCCATGTCCACCGGCCCGGCGCCGAAGAACATCCAGCGCAGGAAATGTCCCCGGTCGTCGGGCAGAAGGCCGCACTCCGGGAAGGTGAACGCGAGGTAGGAAATGACCGCCGCGCATTCCGTGACAATGGTCTCCCCGTGTCGCAGCGCCGGCACCTTGCCCATCGGGTTGATCGCAAGATAGTCAGGTGCCTTCATCGTGGTGCCGTAGTCGAGAATCACCGCCCGGTAGGGCAGCCCCATCTCTTCCAGCATCCAGCGGGCCATGCGGCCGCGCGACATCGGGTTGGTGTAGAGCGTCAGGTCGGCCATGGAATCATCTCCCGGTTTCCGGCCGAGGCTGGCACGGTGCAGAACGGGCGTCACTCCGCCTCGGGCCGGACAGGCGCGCAGCGGCGGAAGGGGCCGTAGGCGGTCAGCACCTCGATCTCCTCATCCACGGCGCGGCGTTCGTGCTCCAGGTAGTCGGCAACCGCCCGGCGGAATCCGGGGTCGGCGATCCAGTGCAGCGAATGGCAGGGGGTGGGCAGGTAGCCGCGGGCAAGCTTGTGTTCGCCCTGCGCTCCGGCCTCGACCCGGGTCAGCCCCTGCGCGATGGCCCAATCGATGGCCTGATGGTAGCACAGTTCGAAATGCAGGAAGGGGTGATGCTCGCGGCAGCCCCAGTAGCGTCCGAACAGCGTGCGTCGCCCGATGACGTTCAGCGCGCCCGCCACAGGCCGCCCGTCGCGCTCTGCCAGCACCAGCAGGACATCGCCCCGCATCGTCTCGTGCAGGATGTCGAAGAACGAGCGCGTCAGGTAGGGCGTGCCCCATTTGCGCCCGCCCGTATCCTGATAGAAGGCCCACATCGCGTCCCAGTGCTCCGGGCGCAGGTCGTCGCCGGTCAGCGCCCGGATCGTTCCGCCGAAGCCCTGTGCCTCGGCCCGTTCGCGGCGCAGCGCCTTGCGCTTGCGGCTGCTGAGCGTTGCCAGGAAATCGTCGTAGCTGCCGTAGCCGTCGTTCACCCAGTGGAACTGCTGCGTGGTCCGGCGCAGAAGGCCCGATGCCTCGCCCGCCTCGGCCTCATGCGCCGTGCAGAAGGTGACATGTGCCGTGGACAGGCGCATCTGCGACCCGATCTCCCCGATGGCGGCGAACAGGGCAGTGCGACCCGTCTCCTCCCACCCCGGGGCGGTCAGCAGGCGGCGGCCGGTCGCCGGTGTGAAAGGCACGGCAACCTGCAGCTTGGGGTAGTACCGGCCGCCCGCGCGTTCGAAGGCATGGGCCCAGGAATGGTCGAAGATGTATTCCCCCTGGCTGTGGGATTTCAGATAGGCCGGCGCCGCCGCCACCAGCCGGCCGCCCGCCCGCAGCGCGATGTGCCGCGGTGTCCAGCCTGTACCCGTGCCGACCGATCGGCTGTCCTCAAGCGCCGACAGGAAGCGGTGCGTGGTGAAGGGATCGCCCGGCCGCCCGCCGTCCGCGACCTCGGGGCCGGCCAGCACGTCCCATTCCGCGGCCGGAATCTCGGCGATCCGGGGGTGCAGGGTGACGGACAGGGCGGCGGCGTCCATCGCGGGCTCCGGCTGACGCGGCTCAGGTGGGGCGGCGGCGCGGTTCGTCAAGCGGGGATGGTGGCGGCGTAGCCCTCGAAGGTCACGTTCTGGGCGATGCGGCGGGCCTCTGCCTCGTCCCCCCGGTTGCGGATCGTCCAGCACAGGACCGCCGCGCCCCGCGCCTTCAGTTCGGCAACGCGCGGGCGCGCCAGGTCGGCCCATTCATGGCTGATGAAACTGGCGCCCACCGGGTCGTAGTCGGGAATGGCGCGCAGGCGGTCGCGGGCAGCGGGCGACAGGGCCGCCCAATCCGCGGGGTCGTAGGCGCAGGTCGTCAGGCCACGGGGGAGGGCCGGGGCGAGGCGGGCCATCTCGGCGACGCAAGCGGGATTGAAGGACATGACGGCAACGGGGCCGTCGTAGGCGGACAGCGCCTCGGCGGTGGCCCGCTCCAGCCTCCCGTCGGATGTGCCGCGGCCTTGCGACTGGTCCTTCAACTCGATCAGAAGCGGCACCTGACCGGCGACAGCGTCCAGCACCTGCGCCAGGGTGGGGATGAACTCCTGTGCGTTCTTCAGAGGGATACGGCCGAGGTCCGCCGCCGTTCGGGCATTTACCGGGCCGTCTTCCGGGGTCAGGCGGCCAAGCGTCTCGTCGTGAAACACCATCGCGTGACCGTCGGCCGAGAGTTGCAGGTCGATCTCGATACCATAGCCCGCCGCCACTGCCGCCCGGACGGCGGAAAGGCTGTTTTCCGGGCGCCCGAGGGCCGTGTCATGGAGGGCGCGGTGGGCGATGGGGGCCCTGAGGAAGGCCGCGGGAAGGGCAGGGCGCATCACGGTTCGATCTCGAAAATCCCTTCGATCTCAACGGCTACGCCGAAGGGAAGCGAAGCAGCCGAGACGGCGGAGCGGGCGTGGCGGCCGGGGTCGCCGAGCACGTCGACCAGGAAGTCCGAGGCGCCGTTGATGATCTTGGGCTGGTCGGTGAAATCGGCGGTGGAATTGACGAAGCCCACCAGTTTCACTGCCCGGCGGAAGCGGCTCCAGTCGCCGCCGCAGGCCTTGCGGACCTGCGCCAGAAGGCTGATGGCGCAGGCCCGAGCGGCCGCGGCACCGTCCTCCACGCCCAGGTCGGCGCCGAGGCGGCCCTTGATAAACCCCTGCGGCCCTTGAGAAATCTGGCCCGAGACATGCAGGAGACCCCCCGCCGCCAGCACGAAGGGAACATAATTCGCGGCGGGCGCCGGGGCGTCGGGCAGGGGGATGCCGGGGGCCGCAAGCCGGGCGCCGATCGGGTGCATGGGGGCCTCCTGCCGCGGGTTGGGGGCAGGCTATCCGGGCGGGCGAGAGGGGGCAAGACGCCCCCGCGATGCGATGCACCGGCTGTACACCCCCGTGCAGACAGGTGGACGCAGGGGCAGGGGGCGAGGGGGCCGCAGACGCTTCCCGATCCGGTCCCTAAAAGGAGGGGGAGGGAGGCACCATGTCGCGGGCCGCGTGTCCCGCGCCGCGAAGCACCCCCTAGACCCGGCCCTCCGCCAGCCAGTCCGTGCCACAACCTGCGGGCGCACCGGTCTCATCGCCCAGAGCCATGGCCGCGGCGATGCTGCCGATCAGGGGGGCCATGGCGAAGCCCGTCCTGAAGCCGCCGTTCGCCACGAAATGCCCCGGCCGTCCCGGCCATGGGCCGACCAGCGGGCGCCGCGTCGCGGCGCGGGGGCGCAGGCCGGCCCAGCGGTGCAGGACGGGCGCATCCGCAAGTATCGGGCAGGCTGCGCGGGCGCGGGCGATGACGGCACAGAGCAATTCGTCGGTGGCGCCGGGGCTGTCGAACACCGTCTCGGAGGTCGAGCCGACGGCCACGGTGCCGTTGTCATGCGGCACGATGTGCAGTCCGTCGGCATAGATCTGCGGTGCGTCCGGCCCCGTGTCGAAGGCCAGCACCGCGGCCTGCCCCTTGACCGCCTGGCCGGCTGGCTGGCCCCTTCCGTCGCGCAGCAGCGCCAGCCCGGCCGCGCCGGTGGCCCAGACTGCGGACACCCCGTCCGGCGGTTGATCGCCGCGCAGGATCTCGCCCCCTTTCGCCTGCACCGCCGCGACCATTGCCTGCACCGCCGCCATCGGGCGCAGCCGGGCCGAAAGCGTGTCGCGCAGGACAAGGCCCGTGCCGCCGGCGGGCGCCCAGCCGGGCGGGGCGGGTTCCACCACCATTGCCCCTGCCGACCCCCAGTGCCGCGCGGCGCCCGCGACGGTCGCCTGTGCCGCCGCGGCATCCGCCAGCGGCATGAGCCGTCCGGTCGCGCCGTAGCCGGTGGACAGCCCCGACGCGGCCTCGACCCCCTTCCACCAGTCGCCCGCCATGACCAGAGCGCGCAGTTGCAGGGCATGCATCCCGTCCCATCGCGCCGGGGACATCGGCATGAGCGCGCCCACCACACCGCCCGAGGCGCCGGCGCCCGGTCCCGCGGGATCGATCAGCTGCACCCTTGCGCCGTGCTGTACCGCCGCCAAGGCCGTGCAGAGGCCGAACACGCCCGCCCCCATCACCGCCAGATCGGGTCTTGCCATTCCGCCCCTGCCCGCCCAATCAGGGTTCCGCAGCCCGCCATCAGGCATAGGGCAGCCCGAGGGGCGCGGAAAGGTGCAGGCGACCGAAACCCGGCAGGCGAGCGAGGGGACCGACTGGCGCCCCGACGGTGTGCCGGTGTCACGCCGCTTCGACGACCCCTATTTCTCGCTGGCCGGCGGGCTGGAGGAAACGCGGCACGTGTTCCTGGCGGGAAACGGGTTGCCGGGGCGGTTCCGGGCCGGGTTCCACATCGCCGAACTGGGTTTCGGCACGGGGCTGAATCTGGTGGCGGCTCTGGTCGCCTGGCGGGCGGCGGGCCTGTCCGGACCGTTGCGGTTCACCAGTTTCGAGGCCTTTCCCCTGACGGCGGAGGAGATGGCGCGCGCACTGTCGGCCTTTCCCGGGGTGCGCGAGGTGGCGTCGCCGATCCTGGCTCAGTGGGCAGCCGGATCGCACCGGATCGCGCTGCCGGATCTTGCGGCCGAGGTGGTGATCGGCGACGCGCGCGAAACGCTGCCCAGCTGGCGGGGCGTGGCGGATGCCTGGTTCCTGGACGGATTTGCGCCCGCGAAGAACCCCGAGATGTGGGATGCTGGCCTGATGGCTGCGGTGGCCGCGCGCACCGCGCCGGGCGGCACCTGCGCCACCTATTCGGCGGCGGGCCATGTGCGGCGGGCGCTGGTGGCGGCCGGGTTCGCGGTGGAACGCCGCCCGGGGTTCGGGGCCAAGCGGCACATGACAGCCGGGGTGCGGGGATGACGGCACCGGACAACCGGCTGGGCATCCTGCTGATGGTCGCGACCGTGTTCTGCTACACGGTGCAGGACGGTCTGACCCGGCACCTGGCCGGCGAATACAACGTCCTGATGGTGGTGATGATCCGCTACTGGTTCTTCGCCGCCTTCGTCCTGATGCTGGTGGCGCGGCGGCCGGGGGGCCTGCGCGCCGGGCTGCGCACGGTGCAGCCGGGACTGCATTTCGTCCGATCCGTCCTGCATACCTCGGAAATCGCGCTGATCGTGCTGGCCTTCACACTGATCGGGCTGATCAACACCCACGCCGTCTTTGCCGTCTGCCCGCTGATCGTGGCCGCCCTGTCGGGGCCGGTGCTGGGCGAGAGGGTGGGGCCCTGGCGCTGGGCGGCGATCGGGGTCGGCTTCGCGGGCATCCTCGTGATCCTGCAGCCGGGATCGGACCTGTTCACGCCGCTCGCGGTGCTGCCGCTGGGGTCGGCCGTGCTGTTTGCGCTGTATTCGCTGCTGACACGACGGGCGACACAGCGCGAGGCGGCCTTCACCGCCTTCGTCTGGTCGGGGCTGTTCGGTGCGATCCTGATGACGGCGGTGGGCATCTGGTTCTGGCAGCCGATGGGGCCGCGCGACTGGGCGCTGACGGTGGCCAACGGGGCGGTCGCCGTGCTGTCGAACTGGCTGATGATCCGCTGCTACGAGGTTGCCGAGGCGGGGGCCGTGCAGCCCTTCGCCTATCTGCAGCTGGTGTTCGTTGCGGTGATGGGGGTTCTCGTGTTCGACGAGGTGCTGCAGCCCAACGTGGCGGTGGGCGCGGCCATCGTGGCGGCGGCGGGCCTGTTCGCGCTCTGGCGCGAGCGGCTGCGCCGGGGGCAGCGGCGGTGAGTGCGGCGCAGGACACGCGCAAGGGCATCGCCCTCATGGTCGCGACCATGCTCGTCTTTGCCATGCAGGACGGGCTGAGCCGGCATCTGGCGGGCGAATACAACGTGCTGATGGTGGTGATGGTCCGCTACTGGTTCTTCGCCCTCTTCGTGCTGGCGGTCGCGGCACGGGCGCCCGGGGGGCTGCGCGCGGCGGTGGCGACGCGGCGCCTGGGCGTGCAGGTCGGCCGCGGCGTGCTGCTGGCGGCCGAGATCTGCGTCATGGTGCTGGCCTTCGTGCAGCTGGGTCTGGTCGAGGCGCATGCGGTCTTTGCCTGCTACCCGCTCTTGGTGGCGGCGCTGTCCGGCCCGGTGCTGGGCGAGCGGGTGGGCTGGCGGCGCTGGACGGCGATCGGGATCGGCTTCGTGGGGATCATGGTGATCCTGCAGCCCGGGGTGGCGGTGTTTTCGCCCTGGGCGCTGGTGGCGCTGCTGGCGGCGGCGATGTTCGCGGTCTACAGCCTGCTGACGCGCTGGGTGGGCCGCGACGATGCGGCCTCGGTGTCGTTCTTCTGGACGGGCGTGGCGGGCTGCGTGTTCATGACGCTGGTCGGCGTGTGGTTCTGGGAACCCATGGCGCCCGCCGACTGGGGGCTGATGGCGGCTTTGTGCTGCACCGGGGTGCTGGGCCACTGGCTCCTGATCCGTGCCTACGAGGTTGCCGAGGCGAGCGCCGTGCAGCCCTTCGCCTATCTGCAGCTGGTGTTCGCAAGCGCCATCGGCATCGCGGTCTTCGGCGACGTGCTGCGGGCGAACGTGGCGCTGGGCGGGGCGATCGTGGTGGCGGCGGGGCTGTTCACCCTTTGGCGCCAGCGGGTCCGGGCCGGCAAGTGAACAGGCGTTCGGCATCTTCGGCGCTGTAGCGGCCAAGCCGGACATCTTCTGCCACCATGGCGGCGTCGCGCGCGCCGGGCGGGCCATAGCCGCCGCCGCCCGGGGTCTGCACCCGCACCCGGTCGCCCGGCATCAGGGGGATGTCCTGCGCCTTGGACAGGTGTTCGGGCATGAAGGTCCGCCCCCCCTGCGTCACCGTCACCCGGTTCACCGCCCCGTCGGCCCCGCCCAGCGCCCCCTGCGGACCGAAGCGCCCGTGGTCCATCACGAAGGAGGCCCGCGCCGTGCCGCGCAGGATCTCGACCTCGTAGTCGAGGCCGAAGCCGCCGCGGTGCCGCCCTGCCCCGCCCGAGCCTTCGTGCAGCGCATAGCGGCGGTAAAGCACGGG